>JBATKU010000236.1:0-1633 GCA_049669725.1 Desulfobacterales bacterium | reverse complement strand
CGACCTCGACTTTCACTCCTTTAGGGTTCTATTTTTTTTGGGGTTCTTCGACGATAATCATTTCGCGGTTTTTTTCAAAAGTTTTCGGCCCGATTCCCGACACCTGCATCAGATCTTCGGGTGTTTTAAAAGAGCCGTATTTTTCGCGGTACTCAATGATTCTGGCCGCATATTTGGAACCGACTCCGTGCAGTTGCATCAATTCCTCCGCTGTGGCCGTGTTAATGTTGATTTTTTCGACATCACCGGCGGCTGCAGGGATGACGCTGATCAGGCCCACTAAAATCACTACCGGCACTGCCATAAAGAACTTGCGATTTAACATTTTTTCCTCCTTTTTCTCCTGCCATCAAGGCCTCCCTGTCAAGGGCATGGAAACATTATAGATAGCCAGTGTCAAGCTTATATTTTTGGCTTGAAGCGTTTTCAAATCCACTTTCCATACCCGGGCATCTTCCCAAAACAACCGTCGATTGGCCTTTTCAGTTGATGGTTATGGCAGTTAACTAAATTCCTCGAGCAGGTTCCAGAAGATGCTTTCGATACCCGCATGCGGCAGGTCCTGGGAAGGAATCAGCCCTGGGGTGTAGCCCCTTTTGATAAAAGGTCTGACAAAATTCGGATTACGGCTGATGACATGCACGGGAACCGACCAGGGTCGATTTTCACCGGTGATTTTTAAATTAGGCTGGTGATCTCCCATGATAATGATCATCTCATCGCCGGCGACTAAATGTTCCAAAAAACCGACCAGCACCTGGAAGTCATATTTGATTGAGGTTACGTAGGCTTCGGATGCATTTTCAAGCTCGGGCCATGTCGTCGGAAATTTTAATGGTTTCTGATGATGATAAATTGAACCATCTCCGATGGCCGACCAGTCGGGAACATATCGCGGCAGCTCGTTAAAGGGGGCATGGCTGCTGATCAGCACAAATTCGATGAACAGGGGCTGAGTACGGTTTTGGATTTCGGCGCGAAAGATTGTATCGAGCACGTACTGGTCGGTCATGGGCGCCCAGCCGAATTTGGGGCCGCGGTAGTCAAAGTCCGGAGCATAATATTTTTTGCGGTATTTATAAAACTTTCCGGCAGACCACGGCCATAGGGTTCCCGGCATCACGCTGACGGTGCGATACCCGGCCCGATTGAAGTATGCGGCCATGGGCTGAACCCGGGAGGTCAGCAATAGATCATACTGCAGCTGGCTTTCGATGGTAACCCCGCCGGCCAGGGCGCCATGGGCCAGCCAGGATGAGCCCCCGAAAGCAGGCGATTTTAATAAATTCGAACAAACCAGGTAACCGTGCTTTTTCAGGGTTTGTTCGGCATTTTTAAGAAATGGTGTGATCAGCGGGGAATGCCGGGAGTCAGCAAATAGGGTGTGCCCGTAGGATTCGATAAAGAATACGTAGACATCCCGATCATTTAGCTTTGTCAGCGGCCGTTGATATAGCCGGCTTTTTTGGACGGCCTTATCCAGGGCCGCCTGGTATTTTTGGGTGTTATCGCTGAGATGCAGGATAAAATCAAATTCCGCGGCCACCCGCTGAAGAATACCGGGCGCGAAGATGAATTGGGGTTGCCGGGTTGTCCACGGATTCAGGTTGTAAATCAAAACGCCCACCAGGAC
>JBATKU010000235.1:0-2452 GCA_049669725.1 Desulfobacterales bacterium | reverse complement strand
TTAGGTGGACTGCCACGATATCATATAGCTTCAGCTCATTGGAATCTGAGCAACTACGGATACTTTCAGTAAATTGTTTTCGAAGTTCGTCCAGAGAACTGCTGACATCATCGTATTCATCAGAAGATAGTTCGTACAATTCGTGCATCGGACTTGCCCCTTTGGAATTTAGACGAAGGGAATCCCGTATCCGCTCAAAAATATCGAAGGCTTTTTCATATAGCTCGGTTGCTTCTATTATGACAGGATCCGTTAGGTATTTTTCAAGCTTGTTGGAAAAAGTGAATAATGCTTTAGGCAATTTCTGCCTGGCAGACTCACGGGAAAGTATACGTTTTGCAGCATCATGAACTATGGCAACTCTTCGATGAAAATAAAGAAGATAGGGATCAAAAGGGAAACCTTGCCGATGGCCATCGTTGGGATAGTCAAGCATCCAGCCATGTAAGGCTAACAAGACTTCACGTCCCAAACCTTGGCTCCACCCATTATTTATTTCTCTCCCTTTCAACAGGTCCTTGAGAATCAATGGCAGTTCTTTTTCTTTGAGCGCCCTTCGAAGCCACTGTGTCTGTCTGCTCCGTTGATCTTTGAGATTAAGCTGCAATTTTATTGCCCGAAGACGTTTGCTGAGCATTTCCTGAGGGACCTTATAGAGATCTTTCCCTAAATCACTGGCCAGATGATAATGACAAACACGGTGGGGTACTTCAGGAAAGGCTGTCTCACAAGCGTTAAACATCCTCTCACTTAGATCGTGGAGGATTTCATCTGGTGGACCATAATGCTTACCCGCTTCAATCAGACAATTTGAAATGTCTTCCTCATTTTCGGTAGGGATTTTCCAGCTATCAAGAAATATGCCTTCAGATGCGTCCTTTACCCCAAAAAATACGGGTGTGCCCGGCTCTATAGTTCCATCGATCAACCATGTAATGTTCCCCCGTTCTCGAAGATAGTCCTTAAGCTGAGGGGCCGCTTGTCGGTGAACTTCCCCCAGATAAAAGAGAAATTTACGCCCAAGATCATAAAGGCTACTGAACGGAATATGAGGCAACCCATGCCGGTTTATTATCTCCTCATGTATTGTTTTCAATCTGTTGCCCTCAAGATAAGTTTTTCTTCCCACGAAGGCAATCAGGTCATAAGCATATAGTGCTCCAGAAGGTACAATATTTGCTAATTTCGGGGAATGAACTGTTACAGCTTTGTTTTTCCCCGTACGGATAACTTCTCTCGCGTTAAATTTGGAAAAATTCAGGCTCACTACAGTGCGGTGTACGGTTTTCTGGACAACCAAAGGTTTACCTTTGAACTCCGCCGGGCTGTCAAATGTGTATTCAGCCTGCGGGGGTAACTGAGACACTGTTTCGAGCTGTTTATTGACGTTTTCTCGCAATTCGTTGACCACCATCGCCACACTCAGCTTTCCGTTTTTTTTGAAAGCGAGTAGAATTCTATCACTCCTCGGACTTGTGCTGCTGTTATGCTCTCACCCTGACGCTGGAGCGTCTGGGAAAGCGACGCAGCCTTAGCACCGGGTTTTTGGATCATCTCCACTAACAGACGGATCACTGTAAGCACATCTAATTGTTGGAGTAGTTCGTTTTTATTAAAATCGTAGTGGCTCGTGCCAATGGCCCCTGGGTCCCTAATCTGCTGTTTGCGGTTAGCTTGCTGAGATGTTTGAACCTCACGTTCCACTGAAGTATATACACAATGCCGACCAACATAGAATCGGGTCAGCATCTTGTTCCGACAAAGCCAACTTAGTTGATTGTGAATCTTAGTTCCCAATCGCTTCTGCAGTTCCAATACGGTGTACCCCGCTTCGGAATGTTCCACCACAGCCTTGATGGTTTGAGTTAAAGTTCCATAGCGAGAAAATCCAACATCACCATGGAACCATAGACCATCCTTACCGAAATGCGGGATGTCCTTAAGGGTAAAATAAGACGAATTGAAATTGTAGCTGGAGAAATATCCATAGGCTTTCAATGCCCGTAGGACGGTACTTCGTGATGCTGCGAGCTTGGTACAAAGAACATCTATCGTAGCTACGATCAATTCCCGCAAAAGATCCACGATTTTGATTTCTTTCTGTGAAGCGGTCACCTGGCCCCTCCCTGACATTGTAAGTAATATAATCTCGAACTGGACGGTTTATATTACATGCTATATCACATGAAAGGAGCCTTTTCAACAAATAAAGCATCAAAAAATAACAAACAATAAGGTTAATAAGTCAAAAAGTATTTACCGCAAAGACCTCGTGATGATACTTTATGTAAAATGAAAACAGGGAATACTCTCTAACTATCCATTTTCATTAAGAAAGTACCAAACCTAACTAAATTTCGGAACGATTGACCTCTGGTAGTGGTACCATAAAAAGGTTTTACCGTTGGAGTAATTAGATAAGATATACCTCCCTGCAAGGTACCCCTGAAAC
>JBATKU010000234.1:0-12123 GCA_049669725.1 Desulfobacterales bacterium | reverse complement strand
GGTGTCATTTGAAGTTCCGGCTGGCCAGTTCTTTTCTATTCTCGGCCCATCCGGCTGCGGCAAGACGACCCTGCTGCGCATGATAGCCGGCCTGACGGAACCGACAGACGGCAACATCGAGATACGCGGCCAAAGCATGCTGGGCATTGCGCCCAACAAACGGCCGGTCAACCTTATATTTCAACACCTGGCCTTATTCCCGATGATGAATGTGGAGCAGAATATCGCCTTCGGATTAAAGCGTCGCGGGGAAACTAAGGCGGTTATTGAAAAAAAGGTGGAAACCATCCTGGAAAGAGTGGAGCTGTCAGGGTTTGGTGCCAAAGAAATCGACCAGCTGTCCGGGGGGCAGAAACAGCGGGTGGCGATTGCCCGCTGCCTGGTGCTCGATCCCACCGTTCTGCTGCTGGATGAGCCCCTGGGTGCCCTGGATTTAAAACTCCGGGAGCAGATGAAAGTCGAGTTGAAAAAGCTGCAGGCCAAAGTCGGCACCACTTTTGTCTATATCACCCACGACCAGTCCGAAGCCCTGGTCATGTCCGATCATGTGGCGGTGATGAACCAGGGGGTGTTTGAACAAATCGACACGCCTCAGAATCTATACAATGATCCGCAGACACCCTTTGTGGCGCAGTTTGTCGGTGACAACAATGCCTGGTCGGGAAAAATTCGCCACAGCGATGATGATACCGCCGAAGTTGAAACTTCAGAGGGTAATGTGTTTCGTACCAAGCTTCGCGAACCTCTGCAGGCGGGCACAGAGGTTGATCTTTTTCTGCGCCCCGAAGCCATGCTGATTCAGCCGGATCAGACTTTATCCCGCCTGAACCGGTTTGAGGTTATCGTCAAGGACATTCTTTTTGACGGCGCCAACAGTAGACTGCTGGCCTATCCCCTGGAGGCGGACATGGAGTTGCTGATCGCCCTTCCGCAAACCCGGCAGTTCGACTACATCAAAAAGAACGATAAAATTGAAATCGGGTGGAACGAGCAATCGGGAATCTGTTTTTCTAAGGGTTCAGCGGGCTGAGACTGATCGAAAAATCTAATAAAGGATATTGTAATCTTCCCGGATACAGATTCCCTCGAATTCGGAGTTCGGAATGGGGAATGCGGAATTAATAAAGGAATGTTATCGATTTTCTTTCTTTTGACTGACAGCTATGAGTCGGCACAGAAAGTGCCTCAACCTCACATCGGTTTTGGCGTTTTCGGGCAGAGTCTGAAATTTCTTTAATGGGTCATTCCGGCGAAAGCCGGAATCCAGGAATTGTAGTATTCTCTGGATGCCGGACCAGGTCCGGCATGACGAAATCGGACTTTTTGAAAAACCATCAGAGCGTCACCGGTAAAGTTGTTAATCTATCTAATTGGTCTCTTAGGCCGCAAACGACTGAGCTGCAGCCTGACACCTGACATCTGAAACCTTTTTTGCTATGCATAATCAAAAACGCTGGGCACTGCTATTTTTCTTATCGCCGGTTTTGCTGTGGCTGGTGGTGATGATTGTTTTGCCGCATATCGACTTGCTGATCATGTCGTTTCGCTTCGAAACCGATGACGGCCAGATGACATGGAGCTTTAACAACTACTTAAGTTTTTTTGAAGAACCCATATACTGGCTGACTTTTGTGCGAACCGCCCTTTACTCCATTCTGGTCACCTGCCTCACCTTTGTGATTGCCCTTCCCCTCGCTTTTTATATCACCAAAGTGGTGGGCCCAAAATTCCAGGGATTTCTTCTGGTTTTACTGTTGCTTCCCTTCTGGGTCAGCGAACTGGTTCGGGTCTACGGCTGGATGATCCTGCTGCGGGAAAGCGGGGTCATTAATCATTTTTTAATCAAGCTGGGAGTCCTGCAGCAGCCCGTTGAGATGCTTTATAAAGACGCCACCATGATCCTGGGACTGGTGTACACCTCCATGCTCTTTATGGTGGTTCCGATTGTTTCTGTGCTGGAAAGCCTGGACGACAGCCTGATCGAAGCGGCCTACGATCTGGGGGCCAATATGTGGAGCATCCTGTTTAAAATAATTATACCCCACGCCACCCCCGGTATCGTATCCGGATCGATCGTGGTTTTTATGCTGACCCTGGGCAATTACCTCACCCCGAATTTGATGGGCGGCAAAAACTCTTTGTGGTTTACGGAACAGATTTACAACCAGTTTATCGCCAGTTTTAACTGGAACCAGGGATCGGCCTTCGGCTTTCTGCTGCTGGCGCTCTCGTCGCTGATTGTCTGGCTGGGATTAAAATTGACCCGCCAGAACCTGCAAAAGGTTGTGCAATGATACGGACGCTGCCGACATCCAAAACATATAACCGGCTGTTCAAGTCTTATGTGATCTTGTATTTCATTTTTCTGTTTGCCCCGCTGCTGGTTACCTGTGTGCTGGCATTTAACGATTCCCTGTTTCCATCCTTGCCGTGGAAGGGGTTTACCCTGGACTGGTTTACAGCCAACTCAGAGCAACGGGTTGGCATCTTTCACGATCGCATCAACTTGGACAGTATCTGGGTCAGTTTTCAGGTGGCGTTTTATGTGACCCTGCTTTCAACGGTCATCGGCACCTGCGGTGCCTTTTTGTTCGAACAGGAAGATTTTCGCTTCAAGCAGCTGCTCTATTTTTTGATGCTGGCCCCGCTGGTGATTCCGGGAGTCATTCTCGGAATTTCGATTCTTTTGCTCAGCAACACCCTGGGGACCTATTTTGAAACCAGCTGGAACCTGGATGTCGAACTGTTTCGTCCCGGTTTCTGGCTGGTGGTGCTGGGTCAATTCTCCTTCATTGCCACCCTGGTGACCCTGGTGGTATCGGCCCGGCTGAAAAAATTTGACCGTACCCTGGAAGAGGCTGCCTTGAACCTGGGAGCCAACCGCTTTGAAGTCATCTGGCATATAACGTTGAAATTTTTGCGACCGGCCATTTTCGGGGCCGCAGCCCTGGCGTTTTTAATGTCGTTTGAAAATTTCAACACCACCCTGTTTCTGGTAGGCCACGAGGCCACCCTGCCGATCAACTTGTATCTCCAGGTCAGAGACGGCAGCACTCCCGTGATCAACGCTATATCGTTTCTGCTAATAGTGGGCACCTCCCTGATTGCATTAGCCAATCTGTATTTCAGCCGCAAAGCGGAATAGCTTCAAGTTATCTGTGTAATCCTTCGCAATCCACCAATTTAAACTGGTCGTGATCTTTTGCTGTTCAAGCACCGGATCGACACTTCATACATTTGCCAAGTGTTGCGCCATGATACAGCCGCGATTATTTCAGTCTATCGGAAAATCCTTAATACCATCTCTTTTCTATCGAAAAATCCTGTTTGACATATCGGAACATATTTATGACAATCTTTTAAAAACCAGGAGGAAAATTTATGGCAAAAACTTCTATTCTAATTTGGGCCCTTCTTGGGATTTTTTCTGTTACCGCCGCGCCCTGTCTGGGTGGGTCACTGGATATGTTTGACAGCCAGGAGGGGACCATTAAGATCGCCGGCGGCACGGCCCACATCCCGGTGATGAAGGAAGCGGCCAAACGTATCATGACGCGGCACAGGGACATCGTGATAACCGTGGCCGGAGGCGGTTCGGGCCTTGGCATCAAGCAGGTGGGCGAGGGACTCGTGGACATTGGTAACTCGGGCCGCAAACCCAAACCGGGTGAGATCGAGCGCTATGGCCTTAAAATGTACAAGTGGGCCATCGACGGCGTAGGCGTGATCGTCAATCCGGCTAATTCCGTAAAATCCCTTACCAAAGACCAGTTGAAGGATATTTTCTCCGGAAAGATTGACAACTGGGCGGCCCTGGGTGGCGCCGAACACACTATAACGATTAACACCCGGGATGAAGCCAGCGGCACCCGCGCCGTTTTCTGGCAAAAAGCGCTGGATAAAGGTACCATTAGCACCAGGGCGCTTTTCGTTCCGTCCAATGGGGCAATGAAAACCGCCGTCGCCAATAACCCATACGCGATCGGCTATGTTTCTGTCGGCCATATGGATGCGAGCGTTGCCCCAGTGGCTTTAGACGGCGTGATCCCAACCCTGGAAAACGTAAAAACCGGTAAATATGGAGTAGCCCGTGGACTTTATAGCAATACCAAAGGGGAACCCCAGGGTCTGGCCAGGCTGTTCATCGACTATCTCTTCACACCCGAAGGGCAGAAAATAGCGGCCGATAAAGGGTTCATTCCGGTGAAATGAGAATTTCCAGGGAAGCCTTCGCAAAGGGTATATTTCTTTTTTGTGCCGGGACCAGCGCGGTCATGACCTCGTCGGTGTTTTTGTTCATGATCACGCTGGGCCTTCCCCTTTTCAGGGGTGGGGCTTTTTGGGCGGTATGGACCGGACAGTGGGTGCCGCATGAGGGGCTTTACGGCATACTGCCCATGATCTTTGGCACCCTCGCGATTGCCCTTCTGGCCACGGCCCTGTCACTGCCCCTTTCCCTGGGAACGGCCTTTGTGATCACCGGTTTGGGAGGATCACGTCTGCGCGGGACTCTGGGGGCGCTGGTTCGTTTCATGACCGCCATTCCCACGGTAATTTACGGGTTCGTGGGCATCTTCCTGCTGGTCCCCTTGATTCGGGGAGGACTGGGTGGCGCGGGAATGTGCGTGCTCGCGGCCGGTATCATGCTGGCGGTCCTCATCAGTCCCACCATGATCCTGTTTTTTACCGACAGCCTTCTGGCCGTAAACCCGTCCCATGTTCAGGCCGCGCGGGCTCTCGGCGCCAGCCGTATTCAACGGCTTTTATACGTGATGCTGCCCAAGGCCCTCGGCGGAATGACAACCGGGCTTGTCCTCGCCCTGGGGCGTGCCCTGGGGGATACGCTCATCGCATTGATGCTGGCCGGAAACGCCATCGGGACCCCCGAAAACCTCCTGGATCCGGCCAGGACGCTCCCCGCCCACATCGCACTGGTCAAGGCCGCCGATTATAATAGTCTGGAATTTCGATCCATCTTTGCCTGTGGGATTGCCCTTTATCTGTTTACAACCGCTGCTGTTATTTCGGTACGGCTTTTGGGTCGCGAAAGGAAGGGACTGCCGTGAACCGGGATGTTGCCGAAAAAACAGTCATAGTGCTTTCCTGGGCCATGACGGTCATCCTATGCTCGGCCGTATTATTTTTTGTGGGATACCTTTTGCTCAAGGGGCTTCCGAGCCTTGGCGCAAACCTGGTCTTTGATCGGGTGGACCCCTTACAGGCGATGCTGGGCCGCGAACGGGTCTTTGACGGGATTTTTGCGGCCATCGTGGGTACCCTCTCCCTGGTCGTGTCTTCAACCTTCCTTGCCGTACCGGTAGGGGTGTGTTCCGGAATCTATCTCGCAGAATACGCAGGGTCCGCAGCAAAAAAACTTTTCGGGTTTTTTTTCGACATTCTGGCCGGCATCCCATCCATCGTTATCGGCCTGTTTGGTTTCAGCGTCGCCATTTTTCTGCATAAACATTTTTCGGATAGTTTTGGCCCCTGCCTGCTTATCAGCGCGATGTCGCTTGCCTTTCTCGTTCTTCCCTACATTATTCGAAGCACCCAGGTTTCTTTGGAGAATTTGCCGGCACACATCCGTAAAACTGCACCGGCACTGGGGGCGACCAAACTCCAGAACCTTGCATATGTATTAATCCCGCGCGCGCTGTCAGGCATCGTTTCAGGTATTATTCTCTCCATCGGCAGATGCGCCGAGGACACAGCCGTCATCATGCTGACGGGGGTTGTGGCCACCGCCGGTGTACCGACTTCCCTGTTGTCCCAATACGAGGCTCTGCCCTTTTACATTTACTACGTATCCAGTCAGTATGTCGACCAGGCGGAGCTCACGAGAGGGTATGGCGCCTGTCTGATCCTGTTGGGCATCTGTGCCATTCTGTTCATGTTGGCCTATTCTATCAAAAAGAGCTTAACCTATCGGGCCCTGTACAGGGTATAGAAAGGTATTGGATTTTATGGAACCGCGGGATAAAATAATCGTCAAAGCGATAAGCTTCTTTTATGGCCAAACCCGGGTTCTGGCGGAAATAAATGCAAATTTTATTGAGCACACCATCACGGCCATAATGGGTCCTTCCGGACAGGGTAAGTCGACTTTTTTAGGACTGTTTAATCGACTGTGGGACGATGTTGCCGACACGCGGGTCGAAGGCGAAATCCGGATTCGGCTTGCCGATAATTGGGTGTCACCGCTGGAGAAAGATATACCCCTGCCGATGTTGCGCCGCAAAGTGGGTATGATTTTCCAGGAACCCAATCCGCTTCCGATGAGTATTGCCAAAAACATGGCTTTTCCACTGAAGTTGGCCGGAATAAGCGATAGATCCATTATAAGTGAAAAGGTTCAAAAAGCCCTTAAGCAGGCCTTTCTATGGCGGGAGGTCAAGGACCGCATGGGGGCAAGCGCCCTGGAATTGTCAGGGGGTCAGAAACAACGGCTCTGCGTAGCCCGGGCCCTTGTCTTGGAACCGGAAGTGCTTTTATGCGACGAACCCACCAGTTCCCTGGACACAAATGCCGCCGGGGTTATTGAAGAGCTTCTCATTCAACTGAAGGCCCATTGCACGCTTCTGGTGGTTTCTCACAACCCGGAACAGGTTCGACGGATCGCAGACCGTGCTATGGAACTCCACGATCGCAGACTGAGAAACATTTCGTAAAGGTCATCAGCGTCTGATGGCACGAACTTGAGATTATTTGATAAGGTCCTCGATATTCTGAAGATTTAAAAAGCCAAATGCAATTTTTTCCCGTTGTTGCGCAGTATTTATTGGACTGGCATCACCGTATTATGATATTCACCCATAAGTCTATAATCAACTCCATGGCTTTTGTCCATTCGCAAAATGGTTGACTTATTGAACCATGACAGGCATAAGACCGAGTTTAGTCTAACATCGAAAACCTGGTCCTCTGGGCCAGTTCACAGATAATAGGCTATGGCGCAAAAAAATGCCGTGGAAAGATGGAATGTTGGGATACTGGGTTTGGCGGAATGAGATCTATTTTTATATAGATGGCGCTGATCAGAAAATAAAATCAGACCATGTTCCGCTTTTCACCCCCAATATTCCAACATTCCATTCTTCCAGTATTCCGTGGGTTATGTGACTGTGAACACCACCGCTTTGGGGTGAAGTCAAAGCCTGACCCTCTGGGCCAGGATTCTTTACCCTTAGGCCCAATTATACTACCGGGGGCAGATCAGAACTCGGCCTCCGGCTGATGATAGAAGGATAGCGATAAACTTCAAGGATAGTGGAGACCTAGCGTGCAAAAACTCAAATATGACGAAGAAGTAAAGCTTAAGAAGGTTGCGGTCCAAATTCGCAAGAATGTTTTGCGGATGATTAAGGCCGGGGGGGCCGGTCATATCGGTGGGGCGCTTTCTTGCGCGGATATCATGACGGCACTTTATTTTAAGGTGATGCGGGTTGATCCGCAAAATCCGAAGTGGCCCGAGCGGGACCGATTTGTCCTTTCAGCCGGTCACAAATGTCTCGGCCTATATGCAACGCTTGCTGAAAAGGGTTTTTTTGAAAGCACGCTTCTGGATACCTATGGTGCCATGGGCACGAAGCTTGGCGGTCACCCGGACATGCATAAATTGCCCGGGATTGAGACAAATACCGGCGCGCTGGGACATGGACTCTCAATTGCCGGGGGGATGGCCATGGGGCTCAAAATGGATCGCCTGCCTGCGAAAGTATATGTGATTATGGGTGATGGTGAACTGGCCGAAGGGTCAAACTGGGAAGCAGCCGCAGCTGCCAGCCACCATAAACTGGATAACCTCCTTGTTTTTATCGACCGCAATAAGCTGCAGATCGGCGGCCGGACGGTGGATGTCATGAGCTATGAACCGCTGGACAAAAGATGGGAATCATTTGGCTGGGCGGTGCGCGTCATCGATGGGAATGATTTGCAGCAGATTGTTGAAAACGCAACGGACATTCCGTTTAAAAAAGGAAAACCGTCGATGATTATTGCCGATACCGTAAAATCAAAGGGGCTGCCTTTTGCCGAAGACAAGGTGAACTTTCACTACTGGAAAGTGACTGATGCGGAAGTTGAAATCGCAGAGAAGGCCCTGCGGGAGATTGAGGAGGGGATAGGCTAATGGATGAATTAAAGGATCCGCGCAAAACTTTCGGAGAAGCCCTGGCTGAAGCCGCCCAAAATAATCCCAGGATTGTGGCTCTATCGGCTGACAGCTCAAGCGGCTCCGGGATGACGCCCTTCAAAGAGAAATTTCCCGAACGTCATATTGAGTTCGGTATCATGGAGCAGGGAATTATGGGTTTTGCTGCCGGCCTGGCGACGACGGGCAAAATACCCTTTTTTGCCGCCATCGCTCCCTTTGTAACTGCCCGGCCATTTGAAATGTTTCGCAATGACCTTGGCTATATGCGCCAAAATGTGAAAGTGGTGGGCCGCAGTGCCGGATTGACTTACTCCGATCTTGGAGCGACCCATCAGTCACTGGACGATATTGCCATCATCAGGACCATACCGGGTGTTACCGTCATAAATCCCGGGGATCCGGTCGATATTGTCAAAGCCGTGCATGCCGCAGCCGAACACCTGGGACCGGTTTATATCAAGATCGGTGCCCCCAAGATGCCGGTTGTGATGGACGCAAACTATGCTTTTCAGATCGGCAAAGGGGTTGTCATGGAAGAGGGCAGCGATATTACGATTATCGCAACCGGCACCCTATTGTCCAAAGCCGTGGCCGCAACAAAAGTTCTTCAAAATAAAGGCATCCACCCCCGCTTGATCAACATGCATACCATCAAGCCTCTTGACCGGGAGCTTGTTTTGAGGGCTGCCGTGGAGACCGGAAAAATTGTTACGGTTGAGGAAGGCTACCTTGCGGGAGGTATGGGCAGTTGCATTGCCGAACTGCTGGCGACAGAACACCCGGTCCCTATGAAGATGATCGGCGTGGACGATCAGTACGCGGAAACAGGGCCATACGAAGAACTGCTTTCTCATCTCGGGCTGCAGGGTGAGCAGATTGCTGAAACCGTTGAGCGCTTTCTGGATTAAAAGAAGGCAAGCGAGGCAAACCTGCACTTTTTATGAGATGAAAATTTTGTATATTTCACATGCATAATCCACACTAAAGATTTTTACTTTCCATTCCTCGATATTTTGGTTCAAACTTTCTATAAGAGTTTCCGATTAGAAACATTTGACAATCCTCCGTCTACTTCCTAGCTTTATTGCATATTTTTTCAACTCCTGATATTTTGCGTCGTAACATATCCTATTGAAAGATTGAGGGTAAATTTATGGATTCTTCCACATCGACTGAGCATATAATACATCAAGTTGAGTCACTGAAGAAAGAACTCAAGGAATGTCGGAAAACAATAGAACTATCGCGGTACAACGAATTGAAATATCGCAACTTGGTTGAAAACGCCAATGAGGCAATATTGGTGGCCCAAAATGGAATCTTTCAATATGCAAACCCTAAAGCCGAAGACCTTTTTGGATATTCACAAAAGGAACTGACTTCAAAAACATTGACAGCTTTTATACATAAAAAAGATAGTGAAATGGTGATGCAACGACATGAAAGGAGACTTAAAGGTGAAAGCCTACCCGAAATGTATTCTTTTAGAATTGTTAATAAAGATGGTGCGACAATATGGGTAGAGTTGACAGTGAAATTGTTTTCTTGGAATAATCAGCCCGCCACGCTGTGTTTTATGACCGATATTACGAAACGGAAACAAGCTGAAAAAAAATACCATCACGTTCTTGAAAGTAGATTTGAAGGATTCATGCTGTTGGATTACAATCGAGTTATAAATGAAGTGAATAAGGCCTTATTGAAAATTTCAGGTTATAGCCGTGATGACTTTATCGGTCATCCAGTTGACAAATTTTACGATAAAACCTCCGTTGATTTTTATTCCGCAAGCCCTGATCATTTTAGCTTTGAAGCTTTATTTCGTGCTAGTGAGGGTAGGGGGATTCCAATGCTTTTTAGTCGAAGCACATTAAAAGATGAAAATGGCAAGATTAATGGCTTTATGTATTTTCTTACGGATCTATCCGATTTAAAAGCCACCCAGGAGGAGCTTAAAAGAGCCGAACGACGATACCGCAACATGTATCGAAACGCTGTGCAGGGTATGTTTCAAAGTAGGCTGTCCGGTGAGCTTATTCGAGTCAATCCGTCTTATGCCCGTATTCTGGGATATGATTCTGATGATGAGGTGCTTTCTCTTAGAGAGGATGTCAATAAGCTTTATTTCAGTCCTGAGGATCGTGCCAGGATGATCCGAGCAGTGCAAAAGAAAGGAAGTGTTGTAAATCATGAATTGCGCCTTAAGAGAAAGGATGGAAAGCCAGTATGGATATTGGCTAATATTCGATATATCGAAAATGGCAAGGGAGATGCAATTCTGGAAGGGATTTTAGTCGACAATACAAAAAAGAAGGTTTTGGAAAAAGGGCTCAGGCGTGATCGAAAGAGATTTCGCAGCCTTGCTATCCACGATAATCTAACCGGGCTCTATAACACGCGGCACCTTTATCAGACATTGGATAAATTGATTGAGGAAAGTAAACTGACCCGAAAGCCATTTTCTTTAGTATTTATGGATATGGATAACTTTAAGCGAGTGGTTGACACCTATGGCCATCTGAATGGGAGCCAGGCACTCAAAGAAGCGGCAATTACAATCAAAAGCTGCATAAAGAGACCTTGCTTTGGGGTTGCCTATGGAGGTGATGAGTTTGTAATCGTGCTGCCCGGGTTTGATAAGGTTCAGGCCACAGGAAAGATTGAACAAATTCGCGCGCAGATGAAGCAAACAACATACTTATCAAAAGCCGGACACAGCGTTAATCTCGGTGCAAGTTTTGGAATTGCAACATTTCCTGATGACACAGAGAATCGGGAGGGCCTATTGGCTCTCGCTGATCAGGCTATGTTTCATATAAAGCAGACAGGCAAGGGTTCAATCGGTATTATACCAAATCGTAATCTATTATAGGATCTTTCCATCATTATTTCATACTTATCATTATTGATCCTTACGGCCTGACTGTAAGGCGGATGGTATCACCGGGGCGGCCAATAGATTCGGCAGGCCTTGATGGCCTGGTTATTTTGAAAAAGCCTAAAATTATTCGCTGAAAAACTGAAACATGACAAACGAAACAAACATCGGCTCAATTTTACGCACCAAGCTGCACCGGCCGCCGGTCCCCAGAGACCATGTGCATCGACCGCGATTGTTGGAATATCTTGACCAGCGGCGTGACCGGCCTCTGACCCTGGTCTCGGCCCCCGCCGGGCGACGAGGCCATGCTCTGGTGGCTGGATGTGCCGTCCGTCACCTATTGCCGGGCCTTGATCACCGCAGGATCGACCGCCCGCCTCGATGAAGCGGAGGAGAGGCTGCGAGCGCTCACAGAGGTGGCCGAGGCCCACCACAACACGCTTCATCTGATCGAGCTCCTGGGCCTTCGGGCTGTCGCGCTTGGAAACCAAGGCAAGGCAGAGGAGGCGCTCACCATTCTCGAGCGGGCCGTGACGCTGGCGCGGCCGGGCGGCTTCATTTTTCCGTTTGTGGAGCTTGGCGCACCGATGGCTGATCTTTTGAAGCGTTTGTTCGAACAGAATGTTGCTCCCGACTATATCAAAACCATACTGTCCGCTTTTGAAGGTATTGAACCGGCAGCGGTCTCAAGCTCATCCGCTTTTGACAGCATATCCCTGTCAAACCCCAACCCTAAACCGCTGGTCGAACCCCTGACCAATCGCGAACTCGATGTCCTGGAGCTCTTGGCGCAGCGGCTGCAGAACAAGGAGATTGCCGACAAATTGTTCGTTTCAACCGAAACCGTCAAAGCACACCTGAGTAACATCTACCAGAAACTCAACGTCAGCAAGCGCCGAGAGGCGGTTGAAAAGGCGAAGAAACTCGGGATTCTCTGAATAGGATTATAAAACTGCGTAAATATGCCGGTATTTTATCTTGTTTAAGATTCTTAATAAAAATAGATGCCATTCCGCCAAACCCAGTATTCCAAAATACCACTATTCCAGTTCCCCATGGCAGTTGATGTTGGTCCGCTTCCGGCGAATTA
>JBATKU010000233.1:0-1867 GCA_049669725.1 Desulfobacterales bacterium | reverse complement strand
TATTACAGGAGTCTGTCCCTTAGGCGACCAAGTAGTACCGGCATGGAAATCAGATCGAATGCCGGATTCATCCTCAAAATAAATGGTGGCACCAAGTTTTTTTGCTCTTTTCTTGATCCGAGGGAACACGGTCTTCTTCCAATACTCAACGGCCTCGGGATCCTGCTGGTAGGCCCGATACAATGGCTTTTGACAACTGAAACCCATTTGGCGTAATAGACGACCTACACTGCTTTCACTAAGTTTAAGACCAAATTGTTTGCGGATCAAACGAGTAATCATACTACGCGTCCATAAAGCAAAGGAGAATTTTAATTGAAGTGGATTTTTATCGCGAATCGTTTTATTGATCCACGCGATCTGAGTGCCATCGAGCTTCTTGGGCCTGCCAGGGTGCTTGCCCGACCTAAGAGCGTGCCAACCACCAGCACGATATCTAGCAAGCCAGTTATAAATGCATGCTCGGCTAAAACCCAAAGTGGCGATAACTTTTTCAGGGCTTTCGCCTTGCTGTACCCGCTTAACCGCACGAATGCGGATTTGCTCCATTGCCTCTGGTCCGATTTTTCTTCCATCAAGTTTTTCCATGCTTGATGTAGTAACATATTTCTTTTGAATTGTCTACATATTTATGCACTTATTAGTAACATAGGTTATCAAACCGTTTTCATCTTGTATTCCTATTCCATCGTTCATCGTCTCCACCAAACGGCGGTATCGATTCTCGCTTTCCCTCAGAGCTTTCTCTGCCCGATAGCGTTTGGTTATGTCCCAGCCTACCGCCTGATATTCCAACAAATTATTATGATCATCAAATATTGCTTGATTAGTCCACTTATGCCAACATATTTCTCCGTTAGGATTCAAAACCCGGTGCTCATGTGTAATTATAGGAGTATTTGGATTAAGTGAGGCAATGTTTTTGAAGACTTTATCTCGGTCGCTTTCAGGAATAAAGGGCATGAACTTGTGCCCGATTAACTCTTTACGATCCTTGTCAAAATAGTGACAGTAAGCATCATTAACAAAGGTAATAGTCCCGTCTGGTAAAAAACGACAAATCATTTCAGTTTGACTCTCTACTACTGCCCGATAACACGCCTCGCTCCCCCGCAGTGCCTCCTCTATCTCCTTGCGCTCAGTAATGTCAAAAAATGAACCAAACATTAATGTTGGATTACCGGCCGCATCTTTAAAAATACTTGCTGTAAACTGAACAAAGAACAAAGAGCCATCTTTCTTTTTTCCTACATCTTCACCCGAAGCTACACCCTTTTCGCGCAACTCTTTAACGGTTTTAATAACACCATCTCCTTCCCAGAATTCCGGTAAAAACCTCCCGAGCACCTCATCCTCGCTGTTGAAGCCCCACATCTTCACACAAGAATCGTTCACATATATTAGTTTCCCTTCCAGATCCGTAATTCCAATCGCATTAATAGATGATTCAACGGCGGTTTTAAAAATCCTCAGATCCCTTTCCATCTTCGTTCGGTCAAGATTTTCTTTCTCCAGTTCTTTGACCCTTTGTTCCAATTCTTCATACGTTGGTTTACCAGCCATTAGGAAATCCTCCAAAAACAAAAAAGGCCCATAACTTTGATATTTTTGATACTGTATATGGGCCTTAATACGTCACACAGGGACTTACCCCCTGAATTTATTATCGTTTATTTTGATATATCATTGGTATTATACATTTGTCGGTAATTAATTTGCAAGAAGGGATTATTTTGGTGATGAGCACATTTAAAAACAACACTTTAAAAGTTCAGATATCATTGAGACTATCTTATAAAAAACGGTCTTGTCAAAACTTCCGGGTAAAGGCCCCGGTTACCCGGCGCCCTCCCCACAGACCCGGACG
>JBATKU010000232.1:0-14124 GCA_049669725.1 Desulfobacterales bacterium | reverse complement strand
GCGGGTCACATAGTCAAGGGCCACCGATTTTGTAAGGCCGATCAAGGCCCCCTTGGAAGCCCCGTAAGCAAAACGCTCAACGGCCGATGATATACTGGACAACACCGAGGCGATGTTAATGATGGTTCCGCCTCCTTTGGAGAGCATGGCGGGTAGAAATGCCCGGATCATGTTATACGCCCCGTGCAGATTAACCTCCAATGATTGCCGCAGATCCTCATCCGTGCAATCAAGGATGGTTCCGGTAGCCACATAACCGGCGTTGTTAACTAGAATATCGATGTCACCGATCTTTTCCGATGCCCGGGTGACGCTGTCGGCATCGGTTACATCGAGTAGATGGATTTGAACCCCGGCGACCTCCTCCAGGCCCCTGAGGGGGCCCATGCTTTTGCTGGTGGCCCAGACCAGACAACCTTCGTTTGCATAGGTTTGTGCGATCGTGCGGCCGATACCCCTGCCGGCCCCGGTAATAAGAGCGGTTTTGCCTTTTAACCGTATACTCATAGTTACCCCTTTTTAAGGTTGACAATAATATTGTTATTATTATATGTTTTCATATATATATTTTTATATTATTAATCAACTAGTATTTGGGTGTACTATGAAAAATATTCAGATCAGCTTTGATGAAGATCTTCTCAGGACGATCGATCAATTTGCGACCACATCGCAGCTCACACGGTCTGCCGTGGTGCGAGAGGCCGTAAAAACATGGATCAGGCAGGAAGAAATAAAAAAATTTGAGAACACGTGGATAGAAAAACTGAAGGATAATCCCGAGGGTTTAGAAGATTCCGAAGCCTGGTTGACGGCAGAAAAGTGGGGTGATGTATGAATCGCGGCGATGTGTGGTTGATTGATCTGGGTGGAGGGATTGGCACCAGGCCCATTGTTATTCTAACGAGGCAAAATGTCATAAAATATCTTAACAAAATTACCGTTGCTGAAATAACCACCAACGGCAAAGGATATCCGACCGAGATTTTTATTAATCAGAAAGGAAAGCTGTCGAAACCCTCTTTTATTCAAGCCGAAAACCTTCATACGGTCCCTAAAAAAAGGCTTGAAAAATTTCTCGGAACTCTGGACCGCGATACTATGATGAAAGTTTCGCAAAAGGTGGTATTGGCCCTGGAGCTTGAAAACGCTGTGCCTGACGGGTAATCAAGGCTGAGACAAAGGCGGGCCAAAGATATAGATGGGGGACATAATACCTGCAGATGCGCTGCAATTAGTTTCCAAATGGCTATTTTGTTCTGTAAGTCATTATGCGATCTTCTGAAAATAGAACTGATTCTTTTTGCGGCCGTTGCGTGACCCGCCGTGATTGTCTGCGCTATTTGATGCATGGCTTGGGTCTCTTGCTGGCCGTGCCGCTTTCCCTGGCCAAAACAGCTGCAAGCACTACCGATACGAGCATTCTTGGCAAATACCTGGGAGAAGAGCTCAGCTATCAGATCGGTTTCTGGCTCATTGGTCATTGCGGAGAGGCAAAGACCGGCTTCATACGCACGGATCTGCCCGATATTTACCGACTCAGCCTGGAGGGCCAGGGGGTTGGTTTCATTGATTTTCTCATGGGAGGGGTGAAATATTCCTATACATCCTTCTGCCGGTATTTATCAGATCAAGACCGCCTGCAGCCGGTCTATTTTGAGTTGAAAAAGAAGCGCGGCGACAAGGAAGCTCTGCGGAGTGTCAGGTTTGACTATGCGGCCGGCGAAATCGTATTTTTAAAATCCAACCCTGCCGGTAAAACCCGGATCCAAAGAGAGTCCATGAAGGCGGATCGAATCTATGAAGATTATCTCACCCTGTTTTATAATTTTCGACACGGGTATTACGGTTCCATCGAAAGGGGCAGAAAAGTTCTGCTGCCACTGTATACCAAAAAACAGATGCAGCCCGTAAAGCTTCAGATAGCCGACTTAGAAAAAGAAAAACAATTTCGCAGCCGGGAATTCACCAAGACCGGCAAACACTTTTTCATGCAATTTCAAATCAACCCGGAAGATGTGTCTTCGGGTTCGGGTGAGATCCAGGGCTGGCTTTCTTCCGATGCCACCCCCGTGAAGGGCACCATTCAGGATGTCATATTTTTCGGCGATCTCTGGGGGGAACTCAAAGAGAGAAAGGTTGTAGATTCAGGCCAGCGAGTTAAAATTCCCGATACCATCAAAAACAACTTCTGAAGATCAGTTCTTTGGAATGTTGGAATAATGGAATGCTGGAATATTGGGGAAAAGTTTGGAATCGGCCTTTTTATTAATCCGCCGGAGGCGGACGAGGGGTGAATTCCCCGCCCCTTGGGGCGATAAAAATATTCCGGTTGATACCCCGTTGCTTGCGGCGGGGCAGTTCATTAAAATTGAGATCCGTTCCGATTAAAACCCATTGTTCCATCATTCCATTATTCCAGAAAATATAGTTGAGAATCTCTAAGTATTGATTAAGCTCAGATATAATAAACAACTTTCAGCCGGCTAAATAACCCTGCAGTCGATCCATGGCTTCGGACAGGCGCGCGGTCGGGTGGGTTAAGGCGATCCGAAAATAGCCTTCACCGTATTGGCCGTACATGGATCCGGGTATCATCCAGACCGCAATCTCATCCAGGACATTAAAACACCAATCCTTGGAAATGATCACACCTTCGGGCAGCGGGGCCCAGATGTAAAAGGTGCCTTTGGGGCTGTCGACATCGATGCCGCATTTTCGAAGACCCTCAACGACCACATCCCGGCGCTCCTGGTACATTAAATTGCGGTCCTCCATAAACGCATTGGAGCCGTTCAGGGCCGCGGTGGCTGCTACTTGAAGCGGATAAAACATCCCGCGGTCCGAATGGGATTTGATTTTGCCCATGCCGGCAATGATGTCGGGGTTGCCGACCACAAATCCGGTTCGCCAGCCGCAGGCGTTAAAGGCTTTTGACAGCGAATTAAATTCGATTCCAACTTCTTTGGCGCCCGGAACCTGCAGAAAAGACGGCGCGCAATAGCCGTCGAAACAGATTTCCGAGTAGGGATTGTCCGATATCACGGCCACATCATATTTTTGAGCCCAGTCCACAAGGTTGAAATAAAAGTCGCCTGTAGCATGGGCTGCCGTGGGATTGTTCGGATAGTTGACCCAGATCATCCGGGCCCGCTGGGCAACTTTGGGATCGATGGCGTCCAGATCTGGTAAAAACCCGTTTTCTTTGAGCAGCGGAACCGTTTCGATTACCCCGCCGGCAATTTTAACACCGGCAATATAGGCCGGATAGCAGGGATTCGGCACCAGGGCTGTGTCGCCTGCATCCAGCAAACAGGTGTGGATGTGGAACAACCCGTCGGCCGATCCCAAAAGCGGTAAGACCTCGGTTTCAGGATCGCATTTCACCCCGTACTGGCGTTCGTACCAGCCGGAGATGGACTCTTTCATGGGCATGGGAGAATAGAAACTGGGATAATGATGGTTGCCGGGATCAAAACAGGCGTCCGACAGGGATTGGCGCATGTGCTCGGGTGGTATCACATCCGGATCGCCGAGGCCCAGGTTGATGACATCTTTGCCCTCATCCTTCATTTTGGTCAAAATGACATTCATGGCTGTCCCAAGGTAGGCTTCAAAATCATTTAATCGTTTGGCTAACTTCATTTTACCCCTTCCTTTATAAAGTATCTTCGTGGTCGTAAACATTGGCGATGCAACATGTGAAGGTGGACGGTTCGTCACGGGTATTTTTCATGCCGTGGGGCTGCATGCTGGGTATATAAATCGAAGTCCCCGGACCGCAGATAAACTTGTTTTTTAATTCGTCTGTTTCAGGGTCGAACTCCCAGCATTCGAACTCACCGGAGATAATGAACATGGTCTGGTGGTAGAAGTGGTTGTGAATGGGAATTTGTCCCCCCGGCTGAATGGTAAAAAATCGCAGGCCGTATTCAGGAAAACCGTTGCCGTCGTCGCCGTGTTCTGAGAGCCAACGGATACTCGTACCGATGACATCGTGCATCTTGCCCCGGTAAGGGAACTTGTCGACTTTCTTATCTTCACAATCTTTCCAATGGGTTACTTCCATATCTTCTCCTCCTTTGTATATTTGTAAATTGGTGCTTGGAATTTTATTAACCCCAGAAAGCTGGGATATCCAGCGGTATATTAAAACTATTATAACCCCATGATCTTATCCAACGACACCTTGACATGTGCGATGGTCGCGGCTTTGAGTCTGATCTCGTCTTTGGTTTTAATAGCTTCAAAAATTTCCAGGGCTTCATTAAAAAATGTCTCCGGGTCTATTTCCCGGGGGCCCGAAAGCCAAAATCGCAAATAATGAGCCAGCAGTCTTTCGAGCAATTGAGCCAGCTGCTGATTGCGGGTTTCCCGGTACAGCAGCCGGTGAAATTTGAAATCCAGTTGCACAATCTCTTTTTTGGTTGCATCTGTCTTAAGTGCATTGATTTCATCCCGAACTTTTGCCAAGTTGGCCATGCCTTCGGGAGAAATTCGGTTCATCGCCCATATGTTGGCCTGGGCCTCCATTACCGATCGGATTTCGGTGATTTCACGCATGCGATCAACCGTCAGCGGGCTGACTACAAAATGAACTCCCTGACGGACGACCCATTCTTCGACATTGAGCCGGGTGAGGGCGATCATGACCGGGTTGCGGCTGACACCGTAAGACTCGGCCAGTTCGACCAGATTCAGGGTCGATCCCGGTTCGAGATCCAGCCAGATAATTTTTTCTTTAAGGTCTTCATAAATTGCGATGGGATCCATGGCCTCAACCGCCTTTGGGACTGTATTCGTATTTGGCCTATTGTGTCTACACTATGCGTGCATTATGCGTACATGTCAAGCAAAATCATATTTTTTTGCAATTTATACCGCAGCACAAGCCGGTTCTGGTAAAATTGATTGTCAAAGAAGTCGTCAAGCTTCTGAGAGCGTCTTTGCCCGCAACCATTGAGATCCACCAGAATATTCGAAGTGATGCCCTGGTAATGGGAGACCCAACCCAGATTCAACAGGTCATGATGAACCTTGTGACAAATGCCGGCTATGCAATGCAGGATACAGGCGGCCAACTGACTGTAAATCTGGTCGAATTGTTTTGGATGAGGGCTCCGGCTAGTTATGTCCTGTAGGGTTGTTTCAACATCTCAAATTCGAACCCAGGCTAGCCTTTTAATTGGTAAGTCGGACGCTGTCCCTTTTGCTCATAGTAGGGCATCATCTGAGGGACGAATTCGGCAAGCTTCTTTTCGCGATTTTCGGGAGACGGATGGGTGCTGAGAAATTCAGGGGGGCCTTTACCGCCTACTTTGGCCATTTTTTGCCACAGGGTAATAGCTGCGCGCGGGTCGTAACCGGCCTTGGCCGCCAGCTCGATGCCGATACGATCCGCCTCGGATTCCGCTGAGCGACTGTTCGGCATCTGGACCGCCAGGGCGGCCGCCAGCGCGGCTCCCGTCAGGGCCAATCCCTGGCGATCTCCGGCCATACCCACCGCGGCCACTCCAATGGAACTGGCCATAGCCACCGACATCTTTTCGGCTGAATGCTTGGCCAGTGCATGGGCAATCTCGTGCCCCAGGACCTGGGCCAGTTCGTCATCCGTTGCTTTGAGCTGTGTGACCAGACCGCTGTACAGCGCCATCTTGCCGCCTGCCATGGCCCAGGCGTTAACCGTTTTGGGATCATCGATAATCTTGATGCTCCACTCCCAATTTTCTGTCTCCGGGCGCATTTTTATCGCCTGGGCCACCAAACGCCCTGTAATTTTATAGACACGGCCCTTTAAGGCTTTATCGTTATCGATTTTGCCCTCTTGTTCATAGGGCTTCAGCATTTCAACGTAGGCCTGTTTCGAAGCGGCAATGGCCGAGTCTTCCGAGACGATCATAAACTGCCGTCTGCCCGTGGGGCTGGTGGCACAACCCACGATCAGTGCTAGGCAAACCACAAGGGCTATATGGAATTTTTTCATTGCGATGACCTCTTAATAAAGTTGATCTCCCGGCTTAAGACGCTTTTACGCTTGGGGCCTTTTTTTCTAAAACCGGTTAAAACACTCTTTCTTTGTATGGGGAAAAGTTAAGAGTAAAGGTGTTGGGTGTCAAGAGACATGGCCATCATCCAGAAGACATTAGAAGTGGTTTTGAAAAAAATATCTATCACCCTGAATATGCTATGTTTCAGGGCGGATTAATTAGGTCTTATGAATTGGGATTACGGACTGGAAGATTATTTTCCCCGGTTCGATGGCCTGGCAAAGAAAATCACCAGGATCGCCGCCATGCTCATGGCTGCAAAAATGGTGAATGCCATCCGATAACTCTGGGCAGTATCATAAATAAGGCCGGCGATGGTCGGCCCGAAAGCGGCACCGGACATGGTAAACAAACCCGCCAGACCCGAAACGGTCGCAAAGGAAAAAAGGCCGAAACACTCGCCGATGATCAGCGACTGCATCATGATAATAGATCCCATGGTCAGGCCGAAGGCAAAGGTGCCCAGGTACAATATGACAACATGATTGTAATGGGCCAGGGTGATCATGGCCACAGCCTGAACCAGGAAACACACCATAATTACATGCCGTTTGTCGCAGCGATCCACAAAGGTGCCCAGAAACAAACGGCCGACAATACTGGCACCGGCGGTGACACTGACCGCAGTGGCAGCACCGGTTACCCCAAGATACGGGCTGAGAAATGATACCTGGTGGACCAGAAAGGCGATTTGGCCTGCAAGGGCCAGCAAAAAAGCGATTACGATCGACCAGAAGGCGATGGTGCGTATGGCCTGGGATCTAGTCCACAGCCGAATTTGAGCCGAATAGTCGAGGGGTGATCCGGCGCCATCCGAAGAAGAGGCCGTCGGTGGTTTACCATCCGGGAATTGATTGAGATCGGAAGGACGCTGCCGGACAAAAAATATCGCATTAGGAATAATAACTGCGCAGTAAATCACTCCCAGGACCGGCAGGGCCATTTCCAGTCCCCAGCGGGAAATCATGTAGCTGGATAGGGGGACGAGAACAATGCCGCCGGCACTCAGGCCGGTATTGGTTAAACTCATCGCAAAGCCGCGTCTACGAATAAACCAGTTGGTGATCAGGGTATTGACCGGAACGAGAGAGGTGCAGCTGAAACCCAGGGCCATCATAAAGTAGATCAGGTAAAGCTGCCAGACGGTGGTGATTCGGCTAAGCAGCACGAAACCCGTACCAATGACCACCGAACCGAGAATCAGCACCCATTTGGGGCCATAGCGGTCGATCTGGCGACCGATAATCATGCCCATGATGCCGGACGTCAGAAAATAAAGCGTGATGGCCGAAGATATCGTTGCTTTCGGCCATCCATGCAGGGTGCGCAGCGGGTCCAGGATTACGCCATGACCGTAGAACCCGATTCCGGAGGACACAGATAAAATGAGCGTGCCGGCAAATACGATCCACCAGCCGTAAAATGACTCTGGTTTGGATGGGCGCGCGTTATCCTGTTGGGATTCAGTCAGCGGCGCTATATGAAGTTCGGGCACTTATCCTCTTTTCTATTATTGAAAGCCTGGCATCAAAGCTCACCATGCTTGAATAATCTATTAAAATCAACAAAAAGCATGCGGGGGGTGGGAACCGGATCGATATTGGAGACGTGGACTGGGACTGGCCTGCCGGGTTGAAGTCTTGGCGAAGGTTGGTGGAGGCTCCGCAATTATATCGCACGAATCTTCTGGACGAACCCTAAATCCTTCAGTAAAGTAAAAAAGACCAAAATCAATATTAATGGAAAAATGGTTTCATTTAATCAAAAGGATGTCACATGAGTACCAATGATACTAGCATAATTAAAACCACCACCTGGTCGGCCGGACCCGGATGCCATGGCGGCTGCGGGGTACTGGCCCATATTAAAAATGGCAAGCTCCATAAGATCGAAGGCGATCCCGACCATCCCTGGAATCAGGGGCGTCTTTGTGCCAGGGCCCTGGCCATGACCCAGTATATTGATCATGTGGATCGTCTTAAAAAACCGCTCAAAAGAACCGGCCAGCGCGGAGACAATCAATTTGAAGAAATCACCTGGGATGAAGCCTTTGATGTCATCGAAAAAAGAATGAAGGCCATCCGCGCGGAATATGGGCCTGAAAGCATGATTTTTTCCATGGGAACCGGCAGAGATATCGGCCCCTGGATCTGCATGCTGGCCTATGCCTACGGCAGCCCCAATGTCATGTTCGCCCTGAGCGGCAATGCCTGCTACAGCCCCCGGATTTCAGCCCTTGACACGATCCAGGGCGATTACTGTGTTTTTGATGCGGCCCAGTGGCTGGAAGGCCGTTATGACAATCCCGAATACAAGCGACCCGAATGCATGATTATCTGGGGGTATAACATCGCGGCCACCTGTCCTGACAACCTGTTCGGCCATTGGATCATTGATCTGATGAAAAAAGGAACCAAAATCATTGCCATTGATCCGAGGCTTTCGTGGTTTGCATCCCGGGCCAAACACTGGCTGCAGATTCGACCGGGTACCGATGCCGCCCTGGCCCTGGGGTTCTTGAACGTTATCATTTCAGAGAATCTCTATGATCAAGATTTTCTGGAAACCTTTACGGATGCGCCCCGGTTAATCCGGGAGGACACGGGCCAGCTGCTGCGTGAAAACCATCTGGTTAAAGACGGATCAAAGGAGAATTTTGTCGTTTTTGATCAGAAAACAGAAGCGGTTGCCATCTGGGATACCAACCTGCAGGAATATCGTACCCCGGATGCGGTTCCCGCATTGACCGGTAGTTTCAGCGTTACCCTGGCATCCGGTGAAGTTATTGGCTGCACCACCGTATGGGATAGATTCAAAGCCGGCATCCTGCCCTATACACCGGAAACGGTGGAAAGCATTACCCGAGTGCCGGCCAAAGATGTTATCCAGGCCGCCCGCTTTTATGCAGCCTCCACACCCGCCGCCATCCACTGGGGGGTCCCCATTGATATGACGCCTGAAATCACCCCCCTTTGTCAGGCCATTGCTGCGTTGTGGGCCCTGACCGGCAACCTTGACGTTCCCGGAGGCAATGTATTTACGCGACCGGCCTTTAACGCGGTTGCCTATGCCCTTCCCGGTGCCGAGGGTGTCATCAAGTTAAAGGACCAGGAACAGGATAAACCCAGGATCGGCCGAAAAGAATACGGCCCCTTCGATAAGTTCATATGGCGCTGCCAGACCGACCAGGCCCTGGATCAGATATTTACTGAAAAACCGTATCCGATAAAAGGACTGTGGATGCAGACCTGCAACCCCCTGGCAGGCATCGGCCTTGATCCCAAGCTGTGGCAGAAGGCTTTGGAAAAACTGGATTTTATTGTGGGTGTGGATTTATTCATGACGCCTTCTTTAAGATATGCCGATATTATCCTGCCGGCATCAACCTTTTTGGAAAAAGATGGTGTCAGGTCATGGTGGGTACCCCTGCAGACCATTAATAAGGCCGTAACAGTTGCAGATTGCAGACCTGACGTTGAAATCAACTTTGAACTTGCCCAAAGATTTGACCCTGATTTCAAATGGGAGCATGTGCATGATCTTTTTGACGAAATTCTCAAACCCTCAGGCATGAGTTTTGAAGAGCTTGCGGAAAAAGGATGGGCCCTGCCGCCCGCAAACCATCCCTCAAGGCCTTATCATCGCCACCGCAAAGGGCTGCTGAGAGCGGATGGCAAACCCGGCTTTACAACCCCTTCCGGGAAATTTGAGCTCTACTCTACATTGAGGGAGGAATGGGATCTTAAGCCCATTCCCTATTATCGGGAACCGCCCTTTACACCGGTTTCGCGACCGGATCTCTTTAAGCAATATCCCCTGATCCTTTCAACCGGTAGACGGTCCCCGGCATTTTTCCATGCCGAACACCGGAATATCCCCTGGCTCAGACAGCTCGACCCGGACCCGGTGGTTGAGATTCATCCTGAAACCGCGAGCCAAAACAATATCTGCCATGGCGAATGGGTGATAGTTGAGAATTGGCTTGGAAAAGCAAAATTCAAGGCCAAAGTCACCAAAATTGTTCCGCCCTGGATGGTCATGGCGGCCCATGGATGGTGGTTTCCTGAAAAAAAGGATGATCCCCTGTTCCACACCTTTGAATCCAACATTAATATGCTGATCCCCATGCGTGCCCATGGGGATGACGGATTGGGCACCCCTGTCAAGCACCTGATGTGCCGGATCCGTAAACCATTGCCAGACGAGGATAAAAATGAATAAATCATCCGAATTCGGATTACTCATAGATTATGAATTTTGCACCGGATGCTTTACCTGCCAGGTCGCCTGTTGCCAGGAGCACGGATGGGAAGCCGGCCTGAGCGGGATCAACGTAATGGAGATTGTCCAGAATATGCCCAAAGGGAAGGCCTATCTAACCTTTCTGCCCTTTCCCACCGAGTTGTGCGTTTTGTGCAAAAACAGAACAAAAAAAGGTCTGGAGCCTGCCTGTGTCAAACACTGTATGGCAAACTGCATGACATACGGGAAGCTGACCGAACTTGCCGGGGAGCTGGCAAAAAAGCCAAGAATGGTTTTGTGGTCACCCCGATAATGAAGCGATGGGTTACTTTTTAGAGAATTTCTAAACCATGATGCATGGATCCTCAATAGCGCCTTAAAAAGAGTTAATAATGAACAAAATGTGTTGCGGCAGATATACCCGCATTGACAGACGGCAGTTTATAAAGCTCATGGCAGCCACCTCGGGTTGGGCGATCCTGCCGCCCGCCTTTTCCTATGCAGCGCCAAAAGCAATTGGATACGGCGCTGAAGCCCCCGTTGCCCTGGCGGGGGTCCAGCAGGGTGCTGAAGACCCTTTCGTGGCGGAGGCAGTCAAGAACGCCGCAAGAGAAGCAACTGATTTCTCCTGGCTTTCCCGCGGAGATAGCGTTTTGATTAAACCTGCGTTAAACTCCGGGAATCTCTACCCGGCTACTACCAGTCCGGTCGGTATTGGCGCCATGATCGAGCTGCTGAGGGAAAAAGGGGCTGGCAGAGTGATCGTCTGCGACATGTCCGGCATCGAACACTTGAAGCTTACACCGGACAAACTCAAGGGAAGCACCCGGGATTTGATGACGGCAAGCGGCATGGCCCGCGTGGTTCTAGAGGCGGGCGGCGAACTCCATTTTCCCGAGGAGGCCGGGTGGGATGGATTCTTCGCGGATGGCCTGGCGGGTTCCTCCCACTGGAAGGACGGGCTCATGATGCCCAAGATCCTCAGGGAGGTGGACCACCTTGTTCTCATGCCACGGTGCAGTCGGCATGCGCTCCTTGGAAGCTCGCTGGGCATGAAGAACGCGGTGGGGTACTGGCGGACGGATACCCGTCTCGAATATCACAGGGATGCCGCCACGATTCATGAAAAAACAGCCGAGGCCAACAGGCTTCCATGCCTTTTCAACAAACAGCGACTGGTGCTCACGACCGCGACGAAGGTGCTTACCACATTCGGCCCCGATGATGGGTTTGTTGCCGCACCGGCAACGGGCCTCGTAATTGCCTCGGAGTCCATCGTCGCGCATGATATGGTTTCTTTGGCCTGGTTGCTCGAAAACCGGGCGATGATGTCGGACTCCGAAAGGGAAAGTGCGAGAGATCCATATAAAGGGCAGTTCCGCGTGAACCTGATCAATCATGTCATCGTTTCCTATCTTGGCGGAGTGGTGGAAGCGTCCCAAGCGCAAAAACTGGTTCGACACGATATCCGGACGATTTGGGACGATCGGGTTCTCAACAGGGCATACGAGGTCTTCGGAGGAATTCCGAGGGTCAAACTTCTAAATGCGGGACAGTCGATTCCTGAAGCAACAAAGAGCAGCCTCCTTGACGCCATTTCAAAGCCGATTTAGGCGCGGAAGCAGGGGTGCAACCCCAGTTCCTTCAGGCAGTATTTCGAATTAAATCCGCCCAAACGCTTCAACCGCTTCAATAAAAGCGACGATGTTTTCGAAGGGCGCAAAATCGATGTCGTAGGCCGGGGCCAGCAGCAGGCCTTGCGGCCCTAAAGTTTCTATACATCTCTGCACTTCGGACCGGATTTGATCCGGTGTTCCCAGGTCCCACAGGCGCGCAGTACCAACGGCCCCCCACATAGCCAGCCGGTCACCGAATTTTTGTTTGATGGCGGCACCATCCATGCAGTCCGGCTGTACCGGATTGATGATATTGACACCGATATCCACCAGATCCGGTATGAGTTGCGTAAAGTCACCGTCGCTGTGGTAAAAGACCAATAAATCCGGTGATTCCTCCCGGGCGATATTGATTACTCTGGCCATCCGGTCTTTGAAGTGATGGCGCCAGGTGGCCGGGCTGATCATCAAACCGGTCGGCATGGCCACGTCGTCATCAAGCAGCAGAATGTCGATATCGGCCCGGGCTAAAATGAGCGCGTTTTCAATCAGCATCGATGTCAGCTGGTCGAGCAGGTAGTCAATTATTTCAGTGCGGTCCACCAGATCGATCATGAAATTTTCAAACCCGCGCAGGCGCCAGGCCGTCTCAAACAGCTCACCGCCCAAGTGAGGCGGCGAACCGGCTACGGCAAAGCCCCGGGCATGCCAGCGCTGGACCTGTTTGGCGAGTCCGGCGTGGCGGGTCGGATTTGAAAGATCCGGCAAGACATAGGATGCCAGTTCTTTTAGCGAGCGGATACCACTGAGCGGACGGTCCGTTCCTCTTTCCGGATGATATTGCCATTCATGGTAGGTGCGTAGTTGAGCCGGGCTGCCCACATGGATATCTTGCGGCAGACTGTCCAAATAGCGGCGAAAAGTATTCTGGTTTTTCGGTGGCTTGAACTCAGCGTAGCGGATGTCCAGGTCGAAGTAATCCTCGGCGGCAGTCGGTGCAATGGCATCAAATGACTGGTTGAAGAAACCCAGGGCTTTGGGAATGCGGTCAGGTTTGCGGCAAAACAGTGTTTCTCTTACGCGTTGGCGGGAATTCACGAAACCTCCCAAGTAGCTAAGGGTTCATGGGTTCAGCGTTCACCGTTCAGAGTTAGGCTCTTACAGGAGCTATATTTTTCATTGAATTCGACAATAAGCAAGAAAATATTTTTGTAACTTTACGCGAGGTTTTTGGCTCAATTAGCTTGAATTGCAGGATAACTTATTGTTATCTAATTAACTGAATATACAGATTCAAATTATCAATCTATTCAATCCGCAACAAACTGGAATCAGGAGTTAGCCCATGGTGGGGCATCCCTGTCGAAGAAAGGAGATCAGAATAATGGCAGAAAATTTATTGGAAAAAGTCAGAGTTAAGAAATAGATTGAACATTATTGACCACGCATCTATTTATGTTCTTATTGCGGGAACTTACACGCCTTTTACACTGGTTACTCTAAATGGTGCCATAGGTTGGGTGATATTCGGCATTTCCTGGGGATTGGCTTTAACCGGCATAATTTTGAAGCTTTTCTTTACAGGCAAATATAATTTAATCTCGACTATAATGTATGTATTAATGGGTTGGATTATCGTTTTCGCCATAAATCCATTAATTAATAATTTACCTTTAGAAGGATTAATTTGGCTTTTTGCAGGAGGAATATCCTACACGATTGGTGCAATTATATACGGCATTAAAAAAATAAAATTCAATCACGCCATCTTCCATATGTTTGTTTTAATGGGTAGTTTTTGTCATTTTATGTCGGTGTACTTTTATGTTTTGCCAGGTGGTTAAACCAGTTTTTGCCGGATGTCCCTGGGGCACACCAATTTTTTTTAGCAGTACAGAAGCTCTCCCATCCGCTGTTGACAGATTCAACCGGGGCACTGTCGGTTAGAGGCCTCGAAAGGTCGGATTCCGCCATAGGCGGACGGTTGGAAACTAAAATGCCGATCGACATATATATTTACAGTAGTCTTGAAAGCAGGTATGCTCCTGTTCAAAACTTCTTTTATCCGTTTCACCCTTCAGGAGAGCATGGGGATGACTGAAAACAGCGATAAATACGTCCTGTCGATTGACCTGGGAACATCCGGCAGCAAAACGGCACTTATCTCCGTTTACGGCGAAGTGGTTGATTTCGATTTCGAGAGTGTGCCGTTGATTCTG
>JBATKU010000231.1:0-15545 GCA_049669725.1 Desulfobacterales bacterium | reverse complement strand
GCTAAAATTTATGTGAGCATTTCCAAGAAACTTGTCCGCCTGAGGCAGATAAAATGAAGCTTTGAACCTACTTCTAATTTATATCCCTCGTCTTATAGAATTCAACCTCCGGCCATTCTTCCATGCAGTAATTGAGCTGAAATTCACTGGTTGTCAGAAAGGACAGGCAGCCTTGAGAATCTCTGGCCAGGTTGGCCGTATTTTTTTTCTCAAATTCGGCCAGTTTTTTGCGGTCACCGCACTCGATCCAGCGTGCCACCGCAAAGTTTACCGGCTCATAGATCGCATCCACGCCATATTCGGCCTTGAGCCGGGCCATAGTGACGTCAAACTGGAGGACACCGACCGCCCCCAGGATATAGTCATTTCCCATAATCGGCCTGAAAACCTGGACCGCGCCTTCTTCCGCAAGCTGGGTCAGGCCCTTCTGAAGGTGCTTGGCCTTAAACGCGTTTTTCAGATGGACGCGCCGGAAATGTTCCGGGGCAAAGTTCGGTATGCCGGTGAATTTCAAAAGTTCCTTCTCGCTGAACGTGTCACCGATCTTGATCGTTCCGTGGTTGTGAATGCCGATAATGTCTCCGGGAAAGGCCTCGGCCACATTGCCCCTGTCCTGGGCCATGAAAATGGTCGCATTGGCCAGGGCGACTTCTTTTCCGATGCGGTGGTGAACCACCTTCATCCCCCGCCTGAATTTACCGGAACAGATTCTGACAAACGCGACCCGGTCGCGATGGGCCGGGTTCATATTGGCCTGGATTTTAAACGCAAAACCCGAAAACGATTTTTCGTAAGGCGACACTTCACGGGAGACGGCCGCGCGTGAACCCGGAGAGGGCGCCATTTCCACAAATGCATCCAGCATCTCTTTGACACCGAAATTATTGATGGCACTGCCGAAAAAGACCGGCGTCTGGCCTCCGTTTAAGAAGTGCTTCATCTCAAAGGGGTCTACCGCGCCCTCAATCAGTTCGATGTCTCGCCGCAGCTCTTCAGCCTGGCTGTCCAGTAGTTCATCCAGGACCGGATCGGACAAATCATTAATCACAACCCCGTCCTGCCCGCGGGTGTCCCTGCCGGGACTGAACAGATGCAGCTGTTTGTGAAAGAGGTTGTAAACCCCTTTAAAGCGTTTACCCATCCCGATCGGCCATGAAAGCGGCGTGCATTCGATCTGCAGCTTATCCTCGATGTCATCCAGGATATCCAGCGGGGCCATACCCTCCCGGTCGAGCTTGTTGATAAAGGTGATGATGGGGGTGTTGCGCATCCGGCAGACCTCCATGAGCTTCTCGGTCTGGGCTTCGACTCCCTTGGCATTGTCGATCACCATCAGGGTGCTGTCGACGGCGGTCAATACCCTATAGGTGTCTTCGGAGAAATCCTGGTGGCCCGGCGTGTCGAGTAGATTGATCTCAAAATCCCGGTAATTGAATTTCATCACCGAAGTCGTCACTGAAATCCCTCTTTCCTTTTCAATCGACATCCAGTCACTGGTCGCATGGCGGGCGGCGTTCTTGGCCTTGACCGCCCCGGCCTGCTGGATGGCCCCGCCGAAAAGGAGCAGCTTTTCCGTCAACGTGGTCTTACCGGCATCCGGATGACTGATGATTCCGAAGGTCCGTCTCCGGTTGATTTCTTTTTGAGTATTATTATCCATAAATTTATAATGGTTTTGATTAAATAATTCATCCCTAAAAAAAATCCCCGGCTGCCTATACAGCCACAGGGACCTGGTTCAATAGCCACTCAAACTGTTGCTTTAATAATAATTTCTCCAAGAGCTTTTGTCAATTGCCCCCACGACGGAAGGGTGGTATAAGTGGTTGTAAAAAACCGCTCGAATAGCGAAACCTATTTTTGACAACCGCTATAATTTTACCCGGTTATCTGGAAAGAACAAGTGATATTGGATCTTGTGGAAGCCGCTCCCACAGATGTCTATTTTTTAGCAACTTGGACATACCGGATAAGCGCATAGATTTGAAAGGAGGCAATATGAAACCGATCGCAAAAGCAACAGCTGTACTGGTGGTCTTCGGCATGTTAATCGGGGCGGCCTACGCCCAATTCTCGAAACCGGAGGATGCCATAAAATACCGTCAATCGGTGATGTTTGTCATCGCCCAGCATTTCGGCCGACTGGGCGCTATGGTCAAAGGCCAGCAGCCCTATGATCAAAAAACCTTTGCGAGCAACACGGCGGTCATCGAATCTCTTTCGGGGCTTCCCTGGGAGGCGTTTTTGGTCCCCGGCAGCGATAGAGGCAAAACGACCATGAAATCCAGCGTACTCAAGAATCCGGACGGATTGAAAAGTTTATCCCAGCAATATCAATCTGAGGTCGGAAAGCTGTCGGCCGACGCAAAAGGAAGCGACTTCAATGCCATCAAGGCCCAGTTTGGCTCCGTCGCCCAGAGCTGCAAGAACTGCCACAGCAAGACCCGCAAATAGCGGCGGTTTGGGTCGAGCCCGAAACCGGGCAGCGGAGGTTTGCCGGCAGGTCATCAATAAATCATAAGATAAAGTAAAAAGCCTGCGACTGCGGCAATAGCAGCGGCCAGCCAGATGGACGCGGCCGGGGGTGCGGGGTCGCCGCCCGGCCGGTGTTTGATCCCGGTAATCATCGGCTTGATCAAATTTTCGTGCTTGACCCAAAGATAAAACAGCACGGCCGATACATGCGTGACGACCAGCACCATGATCAGATACCGGTTTAGCCGGTGAACACCGGTGAGCCAGTCACTGACCGGTTTGCTCACCCACAGGTAAAGGGGGCCTTCGGAGATGATGTCGTCATTGGCGAACAAGCCGGTTGCGGCCTGGATCAACAGCACCAGCAGCATGACAAGAACCGACCACCCGCCAAGGGGGTTGTGTCCGAGATAGCCCTCCGAATTTCCCCTGACCAGGGCGGTTGCATAGCGCCACACCGCGGCGGGACCCTTTACAAAGTCGCTGAACTGTGACGTCCGGCTGCCGACAAATCCCCATGTTATTCGAAAAACCAGCAGAATCAGGATCGCAAACCCGCTCCACTCATGGTATTGCATGGCATTGCCGCCGATGATGCCGGTCGTGAAAGACACGGCTACCAGGACCACAAGCAACCAGTGAAACAGCCGGGTGGGAAGATCCCAGACCGGTAGCGCCACCGGGCGATCATCATCTGCCGCTGATGTATCTGTTTTTTGACCCATAATCACTGCTCCCGGCAGGTAGTTTGCCCGCCCGCAGGTGGCGGGTAACCCGCATGCGGGCCTTTCCATTTGGCGCAAGGAACGGCCGCAGGACTGTTCCCTGATACAAATTATGAATATAGACTCCTCAGCTTGCCTGTCAAGCCAACAATTTCGGAATTGAACATATAGGCATCAGAGCATTAACTGCATAAAAACCTTTGTTGTATTAACTTTTGCTTGCAATCTGATCCCGGACGCCTTATATTTCACACCGGTTCGTTTCGCAAACATCACAAACATCGACATAATTTTGTTTTGACGATTACAAATGGTGGCCCGGCCTATTTTGGTCGGGCGTTTTTGTTGCAACAGAGAGGCTCTTATTTGCCGGGTGGGTCGACTGTTGACAGGCAACAGGCATATGACCCGCAAGGGGTATGCGACCCGGAGTATTTTTCAAAACGCAAACAGGAGCTTTATGATGACCCCCAACTTTAGCGAGTTTGACCTGCAGCCGCAGCTGGAGCAGACGATCGCCGACATCGGCTACGCTGCGCCAACACCGATCCAGTCCACCGTCATTCCGGCCATGCTGGCCGGTCAGGATGTGATTGGCCAATCCCAGACAGGGTCCGGTAAAACCGCGGCGTTTTCCTTGCCCATCCTGCATAACCTTCAAACCGGTCAGCGCCATGTACAAAGCCTGGTGGTAACCCCCACCCGGGAGCTGGCCATCCAGGTGGCGGATGCCATGTCCACCTACGGACGGCAGACCGGCGTACGTGTCCTGGCCGTTTACGGCGGACAACCCTATGACCGCCAGATCAACCGTCTTAAAAAAGGGGCGGATGTTGTGGTCGGGACCCCCGGCCGCCTGCTCGATCTGATACGCAAAAACGTGCTCAAACTCGACCGGGTGGCGACTGTCGTGCTTGATGAGGCCGATGAAATGTTCAGCATGGGCTTTATAGCGGACATCGAGGCCATTTTGGACCAAACCGCACCCAGCCGTCAGACCGCCCTTTTTTCGGCCACCTTGCCGCAACGCATTCTGCGCTTGGCCAAGCAATATATGAACGCACCCCAATCTTTTAGGATCGGAGGCAAACAACTCACCGTGGAGACCGTCGAACAGCGCTATTACCTGGTTAATGAAGCCGACAAACTGGCAGCGCTCACGCGCCTGTTTGAAGTCGAGCCGATCGCCAGTGCGCTTATCTTTGCCCGCACCCGCCTTGGCACGACCGCGCTGGCCAATGAGCTGGCGCTGCGGGGATTTCCGGCCGAGGCCCTGAACGGGGACCTGAGCCAGGATGCCCGGGTGCAGGTACTCAACCGCTTCCGTGACAAAAAGCTCAAAGTGCTGGTGGCCACCGATGTGGCCGCCCGCGGGCTTGATATCGACGATATTTCGCATGTCTTCAATTATGATCTGCCGCAGGATCCGGAAATCTATGTGCACCGCGTCGGCCGCACCGGGCGGGCCGGGAAAACGGGCATTGCTATCACCCTTTTGACACCGAAGGAACGCTGGGGATTGCGCCGAATTGAAGGGCTTACCAAACAAAAAATAAACCGCATGATGCTGCCGAGCACTGAAGATATCAAACTGCACCGCGAAACACAGTTGCTTGAAAAAGTGACGGTCTGGATGCGGCGCGGGCGCTGCAGGCGGGAGCGGGAAATTGTGGCACTGCTGCTTGAAGACGGTCACGACCTGGCAGAGGTTGCCGCTGTGGCCCTGAAACTGGCACGTGCCGAGGAAAAGCAGCGCCCGATTGCAGCCCTTAAGACGGTGGCGGATTTCAGCGCCCCTGTTACCCGGCAAGCGCTCAGGCGCCCCGAGCGCCGCAAAGGGCGCGGACAGGAAAGCACCACCCATGAAAAAGGAATGGTGCGTCTTTTGCTGAGCACTGGCCGGGCCGACGGCGTGCGCGTCAATCATGTCGTGGGCACGTTATCCAACATTGCCGACATCCCCGGTCGTTCGCTGGGAAAAATCAGCATTCAACAGCAACACACCCTGGTGGATGTGCCTGAAAAGCTTGCGGGGCGGGTGCTTGGCAAAGGCGCCAGCTACCGCATCGGCAACAAACCCTTCACGGTTCAGCGGGCCTGATTTTTTCAACCTCAAGCTTGATATGAACATCCGAAAAAACATTATTCTGGCCCTGACCGGCGGCCTGTTATTAGGGCTGCCGTGGTCGGTTTCGGCTTTGTGTTTTGCAATTTTTATAGCTTGGTTGCCCCTATTGCAACTGGAGGCGAACGTTCGGCACCACGCCAACCCCTATGCCGTATTTAACTATGCCTTTATCAGTTTTCTGACCTGGAATATCATGGGTACCTGGTGGATTACCCATGTCCAATGGCTGGGGGGTATCCTCATTATTATCGCCAATTCACTGCTGCAGGCCCTCGTCTTCTGGCTGGCAAGCCGTATCCGGACAATCCTGAGAATTCCCCTGTTGTTCCCTTTTCTGCTCATCTGGATGGGCTACGAGCATTTTCATCTATTCTGGGACCTGGCCTGGCCCTGGCTTAACCTCGGCAATGCTCTGGCTACTGAGCCCAAGCTCATCCAGTGGTACGAATTTACCGGCGTTCGGGGTGGGACGCTCTGGATCATACTGACCAACTTTGCAGCATTGAAGCTCTACAATACGTATCGAAAAAAAGGCCCGGGATCTATTGTTCGGGTAGGCGCAGCGACGCTGATGCTCTTTTTTGTCCCCATGGCAGGATCCTATCTCATATTTCAAAACTTTGAAGAGGAAGGAGAAACAATTAATATAGCTTTGATTCAGCCCAACCTGGATCCCTATACGGAAAAATTTGATCCGGAAAATTATGCAAAACACGTCGAGGCGTTTTTCAAGACAGCTGAGGCCATTGTTGATGACCAAACCCAATACCTATTTGGACCAGAAACGCTCATTGTAGAGCAGATTGACGAGCGAGATCCTGTGGCGTCGAACTACTACCGTGACTTATTGGAATTCCGAAGAAAGTATCCCAGGCTAAATGTCCTTTTGGGAGTACACAGCTATCAGAAACTTGACAATGAAGACATTCCGACGGGAAGTCGTTTCAATCCCGAGAAAAACTATTTCTACGAAGCTTTTAATACGGCACTTTTTCTGCCGCCCGGGCCTGCGGCTGCACCCCAGTTCTACCATAAAACCAAGCTAGTGCCCTTATTCGAACGCATGCCCTTTGTGAAATATCTGAGCTTTTTAGGCCCATACTCCCTGGAACTGGGCGGATACTCCGGCACCTACAGTAATCGTCAGGGGAGTTCAACTTTCGTATCGCCTGACGCTGCGATTACTATCTTGCCGATTGTATGCTATGAATCCATATTCGGCCCCTACTGCTCCCGAAACCTGCCAGAAGAAAAGGGCTTTATCTGCATGATCACCAACGACGGATGGTGGAAGAATACCCCGGGCTATCAACACCATTTTAATTTCAGCCCGGTGCGGGCCATCGAGAACCGGCGGGATTTTGTTCGCGTAGCGAATACGGGAATTTCAGCGCTGATTAATGCCAAAGGCATGGTTATCGCCCGAACACCCTGGTGGGAAAAATCGACCCTCAAAGGACAGGTTCATCTGCGCGGGGGGCAAACTTTTTTTGCCCGACATGGAGATTTCCTGGGTCGGATTGCTTTGATTTGCGGGGGATTTCTGGTTTTGTACGGAGGGATAAGAAAACTGAAAAAGCCCCGGATCAAAGCTTGACGGGCTGTCGGCCAATAATTTCGAAGTTAATTCTTGACCGGCATTCAGGTTATATTTTGATCACACATCAAAAAGGAGCCCTGCTATATTCAATTTAAGATTTCAGCTATTTTATCCGTTAAGGTATTCAAACTGTATGGTTTTTTGAGAAATCCGTTAAACCCTCGAACAATAGCTTCTTCTTCCTCTGCAACACTCAGGCCACCACTTGAAAGGACAACCTTAACACCATGATCTATTACCCGTAACTTATCAACGACTTCCTGCCCATTCATCCCGGGCATATTAAAATCAGAAATAATAAGATCAATCCGGTTCCTATTGGCCTCGTATAGTTTTATACCTTCGGTACCGCTGTGGGCTGTCAATACCTTATGTCCCATTTTTTTGAGCATCATTTCGCAAATATCTGTCACCATGGGCTCATCATCAATAAGCAGAAAGGTTTTACCTTTTATAGATGAACCCCCGGATTCTGTTTCAAATTTCTCTATGTTTGGCCCGGAAATGTTGTTATTAAATTTTGATAATTGCATTGGATTTTTCCTTTCGAATTTCAATAATTCAGTTGGCGATTAATAAAATTTTACTGAAAATATCTAACACACTAAAATCATTCAAAAACCATGCCAAAATACCTGGACCTCTAAATAAACCAAATTATATCAGGATGTTAAATTATATGTAATTATGTCTAATTATGTATAGTGGTTTAATAATATCTAACAATGTCAATTAATTGACAACCTATGAAGGTTCTATTGTAGACCGAGATCACCCCTAAATTGAAAAAGAAAGCCAGCCATTTAAGGATGGCTGGCTTTATACCGCTTTTAAAAATACGTCCCCAAATACCGAAAGGTGGTATAAGAGATTGTAGAAAAATACGTTCGAATAACGCATCGTTTTTTTACAAGCGCTATAAATTAAATCCCAAGCCTTTATGCAACGGGGCCACCACCCCCTATCATCCTCTTTGAATCTTCGGTGTAAAGACCCAAAGCCTCACTCCAGAAACTTCCAGGGCTTACTCTTTCCGGGAGTGTCCTTGAAAACTTTTAGCGTATCCTTTCCGGGGATCTGGCTAAAATATTTCTGAAGGCAGATTGCTCAGAATTTCAGCGCTGAACACAGTGTTACACTACTCTATTAGACGTTTGATTATAAAAAAGGTTTACATGACTCTATTTCTGCAGACCGCGACGCACAGCCAGCACAGCATTGGCGCCGAATAAAAGCAGCGCGCCCAACCAGCCTGCTGCGTTTAAGGGAAGCTCGCCGACCACAAAGGGGCCGAGCAGGGCCGCCAGTAAAATTCGCATCGAGGAAATGATACTTCCATCCACGGCGGTGACATAGCGGAAACCAATGGTGAGAAGAAACTGTCCGGCGACACCGGATGCGGCGCACAACCCCAGGTAATAAAGCTCCCGTGAATCCGGCCAGAAAAAATCCCCATGAAAAACGGCAAAAATCAGCAGGGCACCCAGGCCGAACATGAAAAAAAGAACCGTATTGGTGTCGTGGACCTGCCGGCTGACATTTAAATAGGTCATCGATACAGAGGCCGAAAGGCCTGAAGCCAGACCCCAGAGGTTGGCGGTTTTAAGGTCTATCTTCCCGGGAGCCAGGATAAGCCATATGCCGGCAAAGGCGACCACTACCATCGCAAGGGCCACAGGATCGTGCTGCTCACGGAACAAGGTCCAGGAGATCAGGGCCACGAAAACCGGATAGGTCATGTTCAGGATATTGGCTTCGGCAACCGAGGTAAATTTTACGGCCATATAGAAACAATACACCGCCACACAGTTAAACACGGTTCTTCCCAGCAGCAAATGATAACTGCTGGGACGCGGCAGCTGACGACGGCAGGCCATGACGGCACAGACCACCAGAAACCCTATCAGAAATCTGGCAAAGACAAAGTATGAGGGGGCTATCGACACATCGGCCTGGGACCACCGGATCACGACTGTCGAGAGGTAGAAACAGAAAGCAGAAACGAATACGGCCCATCCGCCAACCAGTCTGAGCATCGATCTTTTCATGCACGCTCTTTTAGCAGATTTATCGGCTCCTTCCAAGAAAGCATTTTATAGCGGTTGTCAAAAAAACGTTCCATAATTCGAACGGTTTTTTCTACAACCACTTATACCGGCCTTCCGTATTTCGGAACTTATTTTTGAAAAGCGGTATAACCATCTTTGCAGCCGGTTTTTGAGTGAATTGCTCAAAATTGTGAATTTTATTTCCTATATCCTCTGTATTCGTTTTCCCCAGGCGATTAGCCAGGCTCGGCCAAATATTGGCTAAGTCTATTATATCACTGGATTAGTTGCGAATTAAACACAACCTTCTGTTTTTGCATGGTTTTTGCATTTCTGATTTTTAAACGAATAATAAGCAGAACTCCGGACTCGCGATGTGAGATGAGTGCCACCCCGAGGAAATCAATTTAATACCAGGTTTTCGCCGTAAATTTGCCCGCCAGCATTTTCCGCCAAAGTCCTAATTATAAGATGTTGCTCTTAAATTTCAGCCAATATTACACAGGGGGATGTTGTTATGAAGGAGATCCAAAAAAAAATTATCGATGAAAATTGTTCCGAAAGTGATTCTACCGTCGGGCCCGAGGAGAAGTCCTTGATTCTTCTGCCGGTCGGAGTGAAGAAAAATGAAGATCAAACCATCAGCTCGCAGGACAGATATGTAAGCCGATACCACTATAATTCAAAGAATGTAGATAAATACCTGGAATTTTGCCCGCACTGCAAAAAACCGACAATGTCTGCTTTTCAACGGACGGTAATCGACACTGCCTTAGATTATCTCGAAGGCAGGCGGGTGCTTAGACACTACCCTGATGATCAGTCCAAATTATTAAAATACTCCACCGGCCTTGTAGCGGTGGGCGCGGCAGTGTATTTTTTATTGCGCCTTTAATATTTACCGACAAGGTATAAATATAGATGATTGACCGGAGGGCGACTGTTATGCTAAAAATTTTTCGATAAATTATAAGCGCTAACCCAAATCACGAGGTCACCGACATCTACTATCATAAACCCCGTTTCTCGCATTGAGATATGGGGTTTATATTTCATTGCTTCACAGCATCTATTTTGAGATAGCTTCTAAATACCGAAACCACGCACGGTTTAGAGCTTGGCTTTATTCATAGAAAAGAAAGGGAAAATGAGCGAGAAAAAGTGGGGCGTCTATCTGCTGCGCTGTTCAGACAACTCCCTGTACTGCGGGATCAGCAATAATATTGAAAAGCGGGTGATCGAACACAATTCGGGCATGGGTGCCAAATATACCAATTCACGCCGACCGGTTGAACTGGTGGTTGCCAGTTGTAAAATGACCAAAGGCGACGCTCTTAAACTGGAATACGCAATCAAGCAATTGCCGGCCGACACTAAAATTAAGGAAATAGAGAAGTGGTCTTAAGATCACTTCTGATCAGAAAAAGACAAATCTACATAAAGGAGATCGGACCTTGAACATTGCAACCAATCTGGAATGGTCGGCATTCTTCTTTCCAGACCAACCGGTTGTCAGCGAAGGGGATTCTGTAACCAGCTATGCCCGGCTAAACCGGAAGGCGAACCGGGTGGCCACAGCGCTCATCAACCTTAAGATTCAGCCCGGTGACCACATCGGAATTTTCGCCCCTAATTCCGGTGATTGGATCGCCTTCTATTTCGGCGTACTCAAGGCCGGCGCCGTTCCGGTAACCCTGTCCAGTCAGTTGAGCAAAGACGAGCTTGCGCTCTTGCTCAACCATTGCCGGCCCAAAATGATTTTCACCACATCCGAAAAACTTGACAGCCTGGAGGGATTCAGGGCATCCGCCGGTCTGAAAAAAATCTTCTGCCCCGGCGGAGATCTGGATATGAAACAATTGACCGAACTCGGGTCCGCGTCATTCAAAGCACGGGATAGAGACCGGGAAGATATTGCGGCCATTCTTTACACCGGCGGAACCACGGGTACGCCCAAAGGCGTTATGCTCAGTCATGAAAATATCAATACGTCCATCCACAGCGTTGTCTTTAATGAACGCTCCACACATGAGGACCGGGCCCTGTGCTTTCTGCCCTTCAATCATGTCTTCGGACAGATGCATATTATGAATGCCACAATTTTGAGCGGCGGCTGCCTCGAGATGCTGCCGGCTTTTGACATGGACCAAATCCTGTCGCTGCTGGCAACAGGCAGGGTGACCAAACTCTTTGCGGTGCCGACAATTTATACCAGGCTCCTCGGTCTTGACCGCCTCAAGGAAAGACTGGGCAAGGTGCGCTATTGCTTTTCAGCAGCAGCCAGTATGGCCGCAGACACCGTCCGTCAATGGAAAGCGCAGACCGGACTGGCTATTTATGAAGGCTATGGAATGACCGAGGCCGCCCCGGTGGTGACCTACAATCATTACTATCGCCATGTTATCGGTTCGGTCGGAACGGCTGCACCCGGTGTGGAAATTCAAATCAGAGATCAGGACGGTCATAGACTTGAGCAGGGCCTGGAGGGGGAGATCTGCGTCCGGGGCCGGAATATCATGCGGGGCTACTTGAACAACCCTGCAGGAACCCGGGCCGCCTTCTGGGAGGACGGCTGGCTCCGTTCCGGAGATATCGGCAGGTTCGATTCGGATGGCTATTTATATATTGTGGATCGGCTCAAAGATATGATCATTACAGGAGGGGAAAACGTTTATCCCAAAGAAGTAGAAGATGTCCTGTATGCCAGGCCGGAAGTGGAAGAATGCGCGATTATCGGGCTACCCGACCCTGAGTGGGGCGAGCGGGTAACCGCTTTCATTGTAGCCCGGCCGGGTGAAAAAATCGATCCGCAAGCACTGAAGGCTTTTTTAAAATCCCGCCTATCGGCCTTCAAGGTCCCCAAGGAGTTCCGGGTTGTCAGCGAACTGCCGAAAAGTCCGGCCGGTAAAATTCTGAAACGCCAGTTAAGAAAGGAAGTAGATTGATTTGGGCCGTTTATTGCTTATGTTGAATGGTAACCCGGCTGAATCAATGATCGATCACCAATAGAAAAAAGAAGGGCATAAGATGACTATCGAAGAAGCTATAAAAACGGCCATCGTGTATGAAACCAGAATCCGAGATATTTACCTGGAGTCCGCGGCGGCGGTTGATGACAATGTGGGTAAACAAATCTTTGATACCCTGGGCAAGGACGAACAGCGTCATATTGAATACCTGGAATACAAACTGGATCAATTTCGAAAAACCGGAACCATCGAAACAGAAAGGCTGGAATCCGCTATTCCGGACCAGGAAAGCATTGCGCAAGAAGCTGACAAAATCAAATCGCTGGCAACAAAGGATTTTTTAGGCATCAAACAGCAAATGCTGAGCAAGGCGCTGAAAGCGGAAATTGAAACCAGTGCCTTTTATCAAAAGATGGTCAATGAGCTGCCGGCCGATGCTCAACCGCTGTTTGAACGGTTTCTGGAAATCGAAAATAATCACATCAAGGCGGTTCAATTCGAACTGGATTACCTGAGCAAAACCGGCTACTGGTTTGATTTCAAAGAATTTGACATGGAATGATGAGGTGCCCCCTGTTTTTTAACCCTGAACGAAGTACCCGTATTCGATTGCATTGACATTATTTCGTTTCTCCCAGCCAATGGTTGAAGACGGTGTGGGTCCGTAATCATGGCCCGGCCAGATGACGGTAGTATCCGGCAGTTTCATGAGGCCGCGGATGGATTGACCCAGGGTGGTACGGTCACCACCGGCCAGGTCGGTACGGCCGCTGTCGCCGACAAACAGGGTGTCGCCGGTAAAGAGGTTGCCCTGGGCATGCAGGCAGATGCCGCCGGGGGTGTGACCGGGGGTATGGATCACATCAAAGGTTATATCACCCAATTGCAGCGTTTTTTCATTGCTTAATAGAACATCCGCATCCGGATACCTGTCGCCGTCAAGCTCATGGATAATAATTTCCGCCCCGGTCCTGGCTTTTAATGGGGCATTACCGGCGGTGTGGTCGCCATGACCGTGGGTGTTGACGATGGTCACGATTTCAAGGTTTTCTATTTGGGCCTCGGACACAATCCGCTCAACATCGGGGCCGGGGTCGATCACCAGGGCCCGGCGGGTGTTTTCACAGCCGATAATGTAGCAGAAATTGTCCATGTATCCGATTGCGATCTGTTTGATAATCATCATTTTCCTTCCTTGGAATCCGTCTAATAAACGGCGCCGGATCTAATTATCTCAGGGTTAAAGGCCAGGTGAATCGGCACCTGCGAAAATAGGACAGCAGATCGCTCAACCTGCCCGTTTTTACTCAGCAAAAATTACCTTAAGCATCATCTCAATTTAATGCAACCTGCCCTGGGCAAGTCTATTTTAGTGGGAGGCATTCATCAGGTTTTCTGGAGGTTAAAAACACTTAAGTCTATTTGAAAAATCTGCAATTTGGGGTTTTGAAAATATTTAAGATTTCCAGACGATTTATGCAATAAATTGAATTGATTCCTTCATAGCCGTTATGTTGTTAGTTTTATTATGTTGTGAGATTTAATTCCCCATAATTTGATTCCCATGTGATTCCTGCCTTAAAAATTTAAAGATCCATTTAATTGTTTTCATTCCTACACAAAATCGAATCTATCAGCATTGCCCATAGATAGCCCTGCAAAATATTGTAAGATCGTTTTCTCTTTTTACATCAAAGGAGAATGCGATGTCCAAGACACCTACCCGCAAGCGCCCCTGCCGGATATGCAGACGCTGGTTTGTGCCCAACCCTCGATTAAAAGAAAGACAGATGACCTGCGCGACAGCTAAATGTCAAAGACAATGGCATAAGAAAAAGTGTGCCGAGTGGAACAGAAAAAACACGGGTTACTTTAAAGCCAATTATCTTCAAAAAAAGATCGATACCGCCACCGGCTGCCGGGGGGATCCCGAAGCCACATTGCCCGCAAATCCTTTGGATAAGCTACCGGCAAGCCGGATGCAGACAGCAATGCCGCTTGAATTTGTTAAAGAGGTGATCGGCGTTGAGCAGGTTATCATCTACGAGTATTTGGCCCAACTACTGCACCGGCGATGGCACAAAACAATCCATGCGTACTACCCTTGCAATATCGCAGCGGACTGCCGACTACCCCCAAAAGCATTTTCAAGAGGTGATACGAGCTTAATTGATTGTAATCATTAGACATGTTCACCAACTACTGCTCTTTTGATTTTAAGAGGTGATAAGAATGTAACACATTGAATATAATGGATAACTCAACCGACTACTCTGGATAGGTTTTTAAGAGGCGATCGACAATCAGGCAACAGATTTGGTAGATTACGCCAAAGGAGTCGGTCATGATCCAAAAAAAAGTCCTCAACCCGCAACGGGTACGGCAAATCAACGGTGGCTTTAGCTTTATCCCTCACCGCTTTGTCCTGGATGGGTTCTTGGCGGCCTTGGGCCAAAAAGAACTGCTTCTATATCTGTTTTTGGTTGTGGTATCGGATCGCAACGGGCTTTCTTTTTACAGCTATGACAGCATTTGCACGCTGCTTGAACTGAACCTTGACGAATATATAGCATCCCGCGACAGCCTGATTAAAAAAGATCTGATCGCCTTTGACGGCAGGCTTTTTCAGGTACTGGAGCTGCCGCTAAAACCTTTGCCATGCCCATCGGTCTTCCCCAGATCAGGCAATGAAAACCCTGTGCCCATCGCCGGAGTCATTCAACAAAGCCTGAAAGGAATCGGTCATGAGTGAGACACAATCTTGTCAATCCGAGCAGTGGCTGCAAAGCTGGTGTTCCGACCACGGCTTGGCCAACATCAGCCTGTCGTTGAGACGCCGCCTGCAACAGGCTATCGATGGGTATTTGCAGTGGATGAAAGACCAGGGCCACCCGGACAGTACCCGGGATGATCACCAGCTCGAACTGGAGCGTTTTATCGCCTTTGTGCAACACGGCCGCTTAAGGTGGGATCAGATTTTTAGCCTCGATGTGCTCAGCGCGTTTAAAAAACAGGTCGGCAAAAGCTACGGCCGGGCACTCAGGGCACTTTCCTGGTATTTGTTTATTCACCAAAAAATCAAACGCCCCATCGAAAAACACTTTGTGCCGCTGCCAGAAGTCTATGAGCAGTATCTGGCCTATCGGCAAAAAAGCGGACAGGTAACTGAGTCCACCGTCAGGCAGATGCGCCGGGTACTGGTGGCCTTGGATCGCTACTTGAAAAAATCTGACATTGATCCTGGCACTTTAAAAATTGATCAGGTCGATGACTTTTTGGCCCAGTTTTTAGTGGGTTTTGCGCCGGCTACCTGTCGGCTTTACCGCGGTTATCTCAAAGGCTTTTTAAGGTACCTGTACCACCACAAAAGCGGCCGCAATCTGGCGCCGCTGGTGGTGGGAAAAAGAGTATATGCCCGGAGCAAACCACCAAAGTTTTTACGCCCGGCTGAAGTTCAAAAACTATTTGCCGGTTTAAGTCTTTGTTCGCCCACCGCGATCCGCACTCATGCCATGGTTCATCTGGCTTACTTTTTAGGCTTGCGTCCCGTTGAGATCCACAGCATCGGCTTAGATGATATCTGCTTTACCACGGCCGAGC
>JBATKU010000230.1:0-20505 GCA_049669725.1 Desulfobacterales bacterium | reverse complement strand
AAAGCGCAGCCAGGCTTCATTTGACGGGACGGCTTGTCCCTCTGGCAGCCGGGCGCGCAAAGTATGGCCGGCCATGTTGACGGTAAGGATTTTGAAACTGCCCTGGTCTTGCACTGATTTAACTGCTGCCGGAATTCCGCCTTTAACGGACTCAGCGTGGACCTCCAGGTGCATGGGGCGAATACCAATTTCCATTTTCCCCTGCGCTTTTTGTGCCAATGCTGCTGTGTCGTCATCCAGCACGATACCGGCTCCATCGACCCTTGCAGTATTGCCGTCCACGGTGCAGGCTAAGAAATTCATGCCGGGGCTGCCGATAAAAAAGCCGACAAATTTATGTTTTGGATTTTCAAAAAGCTCCTGGGGTGTTCCGATTTGGACGAGTTCACCTTCATACATGACCAGGACCTGATCGGCAAAAGTCAGCGCCTCCACCTGATCATGGGTAACGTAAATCAGGGTTAGCTTCAGCTGTTCATGGATTTCCTTGAGTTTGCGCCTGAGGTTCCATTTCAGATGGGGATCGATCACAGTCAGTGGTTCGTCGAATAGAATGGCCGCCACATCGCTCCTGACTAATCCCCTGCCCAATGATATTTTTTGCTTGGCATCGGCCGCCAATCCGGCGGCTCTCTTGCTGAGAAAAGGTGTCAGGTCGAGAATTTCGGCAACTTCCAGGACCCGTTTCTTAACTTCACTTTCTTGAATTCCTCGATTGCGCAGAGGGAAAGCCAGATTATTGAATACCGACATTGTGTCGTAGAGAACGGGAAATTGAAATACCTGGGCAATATTGCGCTCTTCCGGCGGCAACGCGGTGACATCCTTACCGTCATACAGCACCCGTCCCTGACTGGGTGTCAGCAGACCGGAAATAACATTGAGCAAGGTGGTTTTGCCGCATCCGGAAGGGCCGAGCAAGGCATAGGCACCGCCGTCCTCCCATTCGTTATGAATGTGTTTGAGCGCATAATCGGAATCATCTTTTGGATTTTTGCTATAGCTGTGGGCGATCTCGTTTAATTCGATGCGCGCCATGCTGGTCTCCTATCTTAGCCGCTTTTCAATAGTATTCCGGGCGGGTGATGCAACTAAAATACCCGCTTCATCGAAGACAAAAAAACAACTCGGATGGACATAAATCGATATTTCCGTGTCCATCCGATGAGGATGCACGCCGTCTTCCTGCACCACCAACCGGGAGTTGTCAAAGTTAGCATGAATGAAGGTCTCCGATCCATTGATTTCCGCCAATTGGACTTTGGTGCGGATTTCGGTATCTTCGGTGCTGGTTTGTTTGAGCGACAGGTGATTGGAGCGGACACCGAACGTGTATTGCCCGGCAGGCAATGATTGCAGATGATTGGTCAACAGGAATTCGATATTTTCCCCCAGCCGTGCCGTCTGTCCCGCAACCGTGCAAGAAAGATAGTTGATGGGCGGGTCACTGAATACTTCCGCCACTTTGGTATTGGCGGGATTGTGATAGACATCAGGCGTGGCGCCAGTTTGCAGAACTCGCCCTTCATCAATGACCACTACATTGCCGCCCAGCATCAAGGCTTCGGCCGGCTCGGTGGTCGTGTATACGACGATCGCCTCACGGCGTTCGAAAATCTCCTGAAGCTCTATTCGCAGATCTTCGCGCAGTTTATAATCCAAATTGACCAGGGGTTCATCGAGCAGGAGCAGCTGCGCGTCTTTTACCAGGGCCCGTGCGATAGCAATTCGCTGCTGCTGCCCGCCGCTGAGCTCAGCCGGCAGACTATCGAGCAAATCATCAATGTGCAGCATTTTGGCAGATTCTCGGACCCGTCGCTCGATTTCAGCTTTGGGCACGCCGCTGACTTTAAGCGGGGAGGCGATATTTTTATAAACGGTGAGAGACGGGTAATTGATGAATTGCTGATAAACCATGGCCACACTGCGTTTGCGCACCCATACGCCGGTGGTGTCTTTGCCGTCGATCAGAATTTTGCCATGGGAGGGGCGATCAATGCCGGCCATGATTCGCAGGAGAGAAGTTTTACCTGCCAGGGTGCGGCCCAGTAAAACATTGCGGGAACCAGACTCGAATTCAAGGTTGACGTCTTTGAGATGGATTTCTTGGCCTACCATCTTGTCTATATTCTGCAGCGACAGGCCCATAGGATGTCTCCATTTCTTATCGCGGGTGGCGCTCAAAAAAAGCACCAATTATGAGGGGGAGGACGCACTGATTTTTTTTCGTTAGCATGATTTATAAAGTTTCGCAAGTGAAAACAAAATACTCTTTTTTACCCTAATCTGGTATAAACAGCAGGCCGCAGGATAGCAGTTGGTTTTAGTACCGTTGTTGGCGGCGCCTATCCAACTGGTGACACTGCCATAGCCAAAACAACATCACTGACCATGGTCCTGAGATTATCTATGTTTGAAAGCGCCCGGGGAAAACATGGATGCGCACCCGGGAAACCTCTGAAAGCAGCCGCAAAACCCGCAGCTAATTCTACTCAATCAAACTCTCGTAAAGGCCCTCAATTTCGATCAGGTTGGCGATAAGATCCAATCTGGTTTGCTGTTTGATATAGCATATCACGTGCCAACCAACTAAAATAAAAAAATAATTAGTTAATTAAGGGTGTTACCGCAATGATGATTTAATCTTCACCCTTCTCAACCCTTCCAAAATAGAAAAATTTCGAATTCGAGTTAGAAATTTTTCTATTTTTTCCCCTGTCAAAAATTGTTTCACGCTGATGAAATCAATTCAGTTTATCGACTTCAATCCCCTCCGGTGAAACAAACACATCCAGTCCGGTTCTCTGCCAGGTTGCCCGGGCCTGTGCCACCGTATCCACCAGCGGTTCCTGGCAGTTAAATGAGGTGTTGAGCAAGACGTTGCAGCCGGTCCGCTCCTGCCAGGCGCTCAGCAATTTTACAACAAAGGGATCGTCGTCCGGGCCTACAATCTGGGGTCGGCTGGTTCCGTCGACATGGGTTACTGCCGGAACTTCATCGGCGCTGGTGGGCACAATGTAAGACATAAATTTACTCGGAACCCCCCAATCGCCAAGCACCATGGGAGCAAAGGGGCGGTACCATTCGCGGTGTTTGACGTGGTTGTTGAGGTGGTCCTTGCCGTCTGTCAGTCGCGGATCCAGGAGAATGCTACGGTGGCCGAGGGCACGCGGGCCGGATTCCGCCCGGCCGTAGCACAATCCGACGCTGTTGCCCTGTTCGAGATAATCTATAATTGCGGGAATTAAATCCATACTGATGTCACCGGCATCAGTTCCCAGATAGGGGCATAGAGCTGAAGGATTGCGGGGATTGCCGAGCACGTGATGCCAGACAAACAGGGCCGCACCGAGGCTTAGGCCGCCGTCATGGGGCTGGGCTACTACCCAGGTGTCGTCGAAAAGGCCGCTTTGGTGAATGGCGGTGTTGGCAATACAGTTCATCGAACATCCGCCGGTCATTACCAGATTTTTAACCGGCTGCCAGTCCTTCATGCGCTGCGCGGCTTCAAGATAATAATCCGTGGTGGCCTTTTGAAGGGAGGTGCAGACATCCTGGGCAAAAGTTTCTTCCGGCTTCAGGGACAGCCCGTTTTGCCGGTCAAATTTGTGACTTGGAAAGGCGGCAAACGGATGGTACAGCATCAGTTCTTTTATAACCTCAACGAATTCTTCCCGGACCTTGCCGTAGCTGGCAAGCCCCATCAATTTACCGGCGCCTTCCAGGCGGTTCATACCGAAATTGTATTCACCAATCGAGGCCCAGACCGAACCGATGTTGAGCTGCTTTTTTTTATATTCATGGCCCCAGCCGTATTCGATTTCATGAATTTTGTTGCCGGCACCGTAGGCCAGAGCGCACATACGGAAATCGCCGCCGCCGTCGGCGGTCAAAATGCCGGATTTTTCAAACGGTGATGAAAACAGCGCCCCGGCAACATGTGCCAGATGATGATCGACCGCATACCCCTTGTACCAGCGACCGAACATACGGATTTTGTGCTGGCTGAAGCGACCCTCCGGCGCACCCCGCCAGCCGTCCAGCTTGTAGTCGGGATATCGGCGATAGGTATCACCCTTCAATTCCCACTGCCACCATTTGCCGTCCAGGGTGGGCCGCACCCAGGGATTGATGACCAATATATCGATCGTTTCAGCTTCCCAACCGTAAGTCGCCAGGATGCCGTCAAGGTCCATCATGCCCTGATCGTGCTTGGTGCGTGTCAAACGCTCTTTTTCAAGCACGACCACCGGCATTCCATCCTCCAGCAGGGTACAGCTGGCGTCATGCCCGTAATACACTGATAAAATCCGCATTCATCCTCCTGATCCTTCATCGATCCAATAGTATTTCAGGTCCAGTTGATCGATTAATCAGCGCAATATATGAGCTTGCCATCCGCATGTCAACAGGGCTTTGGAATGACAAATGACGAATGAAGATTGACGAATTAAGGAATTTTGTCATTTAAAGTCAGGTTATCCAGTTTGAGCATTCAAAACGCATGATGAATTCAACTTTTTTCGAGTTCATCAATATTCAATCGACAACATTCCCTTCTTTTTGCTATATTGAGAGTGTCAAAATCCTGAATTTGGAACACTCGCTGACACGTGATATCTTCAGTATATCGAATTAAAAGAGGTTAAATATGGCTCGCTCAGATGTACATCCGTTCCACCAGTTTGAACCCTGGCAGGTGTGGCCGGGATCCTTTGACAATCCCCCGGTGGATGGTCGTTTTCCGGCACCCGTTGATACCGGCCTGACAATCACACCGACGACCGCGATTGCCTCGATCGGCTCCTGTTTTGCCCGGGAAATCAAGAGAAGGCTCATCCAGAGAGGATATAACTATATTGCTGAAGAAGTTGAGCATCCCGCGGCCATACACGCCAGCGCGGCCTGGGAAAGGGTTTACAATACCTTTTGTCTGCGCCAGATATTCGAATACTCCTTTGAGGGCTGGAAACCCGAACTGCGCTGGTGGATTGCGCCCCAATCCCAAAAGGTACAGGATCCCTACCGCCGTGTCATTTTATACGACAATGTTGAGGCGGCGGAAAAAGATTTTGAAGAGCATCGCCGGCATTCCCGGCGGGCACTGCAGCAGGCTGAGGTGCTGATTTTGACCCTCGGGCTGACCGAAATCTGGCAGGACCGCAAAGACGGATCGGTTATCAGTCTGCCGTCGGGACCTTACGTCAATGAAGGCGGGGATATGGATCGTTATAAGTTTAAGGTAAGCCGCTATGGGGAAAACCTGGAAAATTTGGAACGGATTCATGCCATCATGGCCAAGTACAATCCCGACTGCAAGCTGCTGGTTACTATTTCACCGGTTAATTTGTGGGCCACCTTTCGCAAAGATCGGGATGTCATCAGTGCCAGCTGCAACTCCAAGTCTACCCTGCGGGCCGCTGCCGACGAATTTGTAGATAGGCATGCAAATGCTTTTTATTTTCCGGCCTTTGAAATGGCCACTATCTATCAACCGCTGGCCGGGCTCACCCATTTTGCCGACGGCCGGGAAAACTATCACGTCAACAAGCCCACGGTAAAATTTATTATGCGCCATTTCTTTGAGTTTTATTCTAATCCATAAAAATCCAGCCATCAACACCGGCCATTTTCACGCCGACCTGGGTGAACCATATCCGGAAATTTCCATCGTCCCCCTGATGATTCAAAGAAAAGGCCATCGGACCCAGATAACGGTGATCATCCCAGGTAGCAATTCTTGTGGGCGTTTCCGATCCGCTGCGACGATAAATCCATTGCACCAGTCTAAAATTTTCATCCAGATAGAGTTCATAAACATCACCGGGCGTGAGACCACCCTCGGCAGGATAGGTAACCACCACGCAGGCGGCCTCCCCATTGCCCATGGGCAGTTTTTTCGGGCCAACATCTTCTACCTTCGTCTGGGTATCCATGGCTACGTGAAAGGGAAATAAAAACCAGTAGTTATCGTTTATAAACCAGGCGTCAATGCTTTTGAGCTTACTCGAAGGACTGGTTTGCAGGTCCTGGCGGTAATAGGTGATGGGATCTTGGTAATCCATGCCGTCAAAGGTGACCTTGTCAAGTTTTGGTTCCCAGATCCAGAAGCGTCGGGTATGCTTATCACCATTTCTCACATTAAATGTGTACTGAACCTGTTCTATCTGGTCAAAATACTGAAAACCGTATGATTGGGCAATGCGCTGGCGGACAGTCATATCCCGAGATTCCCTGTCGCCGCCGGCGCAGGCGACCAATCCGGCAATAAGCAAAACGACCATGGAAAATGTGGGAACTGGTTTCATCATTCCTACCCCCTTATAAAGGTTAAGATGTCAATTCCTGACAAAGGTGCCGTTTCTCAGATCTTCGAGCGCCTGTTGGATTTCTTCCTGGGTATTCATGACAAACGGTCCGTATCTGGCGATGGGTTCATTTAAGGGTTTGCCCGAAACCAGAAGGAATCGAACCGGTTCGCTGGCGGCACTTGCCTGAATATAGTCCCCATCGCCTAAAACCACAAGTCCCGGTTGGGATACGGAATTTTCCGCTGTATTTTCACCAGTCCCAAAAATACCGCGGCCTTCAAATACATAGGCAAATGCCGTGTGTCCTTTTTCCACCGGATGGGAAAAGGAGCCATCGGCCGGAATCGAAACATCCAGGTAGGCCGGGTCGGCATAAATTTCGGATACAGCTCCCCGAACACCATCAACTTCCCCGGCAATTACTCGGATTTTCACCCCGTTTTCGCGGGTAACTTCCGGTATCTGATTCGAGGTGATATCCTGATAGCGCGGTGTGGTCATTTTGAGCCTGGCAGGCAGATTTACCCACAGCTGGAACCCGATCATCTCTTCTTGACCGGGTTGGGGCATTTCCTCATGCATGATTCCGCCTCCGGCCGTCATCCATTGGATATCCCCCGCACTGATGCTGCCCGAATTTCCGATACTGTCTTTATGATTGACGTGTCCGCTAATCATGTAGGTGACGGTTTCTATCCCGCGATGGGGGTGCATCGGAAATCCTTTGATGTAATCCGCCGGATTGTCGGATCCAAAATGATCGAACAGCAAAAAGGGGTCAAGATGATCCAGGCTTGCAGTGGCGATACTGCGCTTGAGCCTGACGCCGGCACCTTCCATAACGGTTTGTGGTTCTATTGTCTTTACTACTTTTCTTGGCTGCTTATTCATATCAATTTCCTCTATAGGATGGATTAGAAATTCAAAACACGAAATCCGAAATCCGAAACAAAATCAAAATTCCAATTTTCAAATTTTCTAGATGCAAAGACGATGATAACCTAACAATTTAGAAATTAATTGATTTAGCGTTTGGGATTTTGGTCATTGGATATTCGGATTTGTTTCGAATTTCGATATTCGGATTTCGAATTTATTGCCATTGATAGAACAACGTTAGGTTCATTGATGGTCTATATTTTGTATTGAAGCATTAAGCTACCAATTTTGACGCAATGGCAGCTACATGCTTGCCCTGAAACTGGGCGGCGGCCAGTTCGTTTTCACTTGGCATTCTGGAGCCGTCACCGCCGGCAATGGTTGAGGCGCCGTAAGGGGAGCTTCCGGTAATTTCGTCGACCCGCATCTGTCCCTGAAATGCATAGGGAAGGCCAACCACCACAAATCCGTGATGCAGCAAACTGACATGAAAGGTCAGGATGGTGGACTCCTGTCCGCCGTGCTGGGTGGCACTGCTGGCAAAAACACTTCCGACTTTGCCCACCAGTGCGCCTTCGGCCCACAGCGAACCGGTGGCATCCAGAAACTGGCGCATCTGCCCGCACATATTGCCAAAGCGCGTGGGGGTGCCGAAAATCACTGCATCGGCCTGGGCCAGTTCTTCAACGGTGCAGACCGGAACATTTGAAAATGCTTTTTGGGCCTCAACCGCTCCCATTTTCTCAAGAACGTCCGGCGGCAGGGTTTCCGGCACACGCCGTATTTCTACATGCGCACCGGCAACCGCTTTGGCTCCCTCGGCAACCGCTTCTGCCATTTTATATATATGGCCATAAGTAGAATAAAAAACGACTAAAATTTTCATGGTTATTTCCTCCTTTTCAATCTGGTTTTTAAATATTTCGGTTTTCAACAACTGCCTTGCAATCCTAGTTTTTTGCATAATCTTCCCAATGTCTGCTGCTCGGAAGGAGTTAACACATCCAACTCTCTGGCGATTTCAGCGGCATGGGAAGGAAAAATGTTGCTTATCAGTTTTTTTCCCTCGTCGGTAAGGTGGATAATATAGAAGCGTCGATCCGCTCGATTGCGTTCACGCCTGACCAGTTTGCGTTTTTCAAGATTATCAATGACCATCGTCATATTGCCGCTGCTTCGAAGAATTTTTTGCCCGATTTCACTCTGGGACATAGGTCCCAGGTGGTAAAGGGCCTCGAGGACGCCAAACTGGCTGAAGGTCAAGCCAAAGGTTGACAACTGCCGGTGAGCCCTTGTGGTCATGGACTCTGTGGCTCGCATCAGCTTTACATAAGTTTTTAACGCCCTGGCTTCAAAGGTGTCACAGCGATATTTGGCCGTCATTATTGCCTCAATATTAATTAGTTTAATGTTAAGCTAATATGGAATTTTTGATTGTCAAGGAATGGTTGATATTTTGGAATGACCCGATGAGCAGTCTAACAAGATGTGTGGGTTTATAGTGGAGTGGGTATCAAAAAACGCTCCGTTTCCTCATTCACTTTCCTGATCTTATCCATTTGAGATAGGATGCTTGGCTACTGATTTTCGATAATTTGAGTTGACGATCGATTTCACTGGATCGGAGCCACAACAGTCCCTGCTGACCGTCCTTTGAACATTGCAGCATCATATCATTGGGCACGGCCGTCCATAGATATTTCTCGGAGGCTTGGTCGACGCGAAGACCTTTGCCGAATAGCCGAAACACTTCATCGCGCAGGGCGGTGAAATTTGATTGATTTTCGGTCCGGATGGTCACCATGTAGAGTCGGTCCCGCCAGAATGCACAATGGATCGAGGACAGCGCAGCTTGGCCGAATTTTAAATCTTCTTTTTTGAGCAAATATTCTGCAACACCATCCTGCCTATCGGGGTCCTGTGCTTTTTCGAGACCTTTAATAGCGGAAATTTTGGTTCCCCAACTCAGATCTTGAAATATCGCATCGGGAAAAATCCGGCTCTGTTCTTTTTCAATTTTTGCTGGCTGATGAGTTGAGGCCGTCTGTGAGGCATATTTTGTCTGGAGGTCAGGGGTGTCCGGGGGAGTTGACCGGGCATTTTTTTTTAAATTTGCTTTTTCTTCTTTTTTCAGGTTCAAACTGCCGGGGCCACTATTCGAATCGCTTTCTATGCGTTCTACTTTGCTTGGTGGGATACTGGCCCTCATACCGTGGAAGACGATCCATATTTGACCATTCTCCCGCCACACTTTTTCAACTTCAAATTTTTTACCGGTTTTTAGGACCACCTCGTCGGCCCGAACGGAAAGCGAAAATACAGCCATGCAAAAAATGATGGCGGGTATAAGATATCTTTTGGGCATCATAGTGGCAGAATTGAAATATTAATTTGAAATTGAATCCAATAGTTATGTGATACCCTTACATGGTCACGATTATTTCAACCCGACGATTTTTTTGACGGCCCGCGGCCGTATCATTGGAAGTCAAGGGACGATATTCGCCAAATCCCATGGCTGATAACCTCTTCGGATCAATGGTGCTGGAGCGCAGCAAAAATTCCGCAACTGACCCGGCGCGGGCCATGGACAAACCCAGGTTCGAGCCAAACAGGCCACCCGTCAGGGGGACATTGTCGGTATGGCCGGCTATGATGATTTCACCGCTGGTTTTTTTTCCCAGGACCTCGCCAATTTTGAAAAGCAGGGGGATAAAATTGGATTTTAGATCGGCTTTGCCGGTGTCAAAGGTGGCCTCTCCCATCATACGGATGGTGACCTGATTTTCCTCTGCCTCTACCTCCACAAAACCTTTCAGCTCTTCGTATTCATTATCCAACTCATTCACGATCTCTTTAACAACTTCTTCTATCTTAGTTAGAATAATTGCCTGATCAAATTCTCTGGCGATCATTTTTGAGCCTTTCGGGGATTCGAAGACCGGTTTTTTGCGTTGAATTCCGAAAGCATTTTTCACGGATCCGGAAACCACCCGATACTTGTTGCGGTCCATTTCGGAAAATGACAGCAGAAGCACGAAAAAGCACAGCAGTAGACTCATCAGGTCGCCGAAGGTTACCACCCATGCAGGCGCACCTTCTTCTTCATCATTGATGGGAGGAGCTTCATCGCTCACTAGGCACCCCCGCCACTTTTGGCCTTGGGAACGATCTTCAGACGGTCTTTGGGTGAAAGATGGATTTTAAGTGTCTCCTGGAATACCATGCCGGACAGACCGCGGGCAATACCCAGAGCGGCATCGAGGATCAGGTTTTTGGTTATTAGTTCCTGCTGGCTTCTCAACGCAAGTTTATCGGCGAGGGGTAGAAAAACCAGGTTGGCGAGCAGCGCACCATAAAGAGTTGTCAAAAGGGCCACTGCCATGGCCGGACCGATGTCCTGGGGATTGGCCATGTTGGCCAGCATTTGAACCAGCCCGATGAGTGTTCCGATCATACCGAAAGCGGGGGCCGACGACCCCATCCCTTTGAACACTTTTTGTCCGGTGGTGTGGCGCTGAACCGTCAGGTTGATGTCCTTTTTCAGCAGCTCCTTAATCTGGTTTTCGTCGAAACCATCAGCCAGAAACTGAAAGGCTTTGGCGGCAAACACGTCATCCGGCGCCTCATTTTCCAGTGCCATCAACCCGCGCTCTTTGGCGACCTTGGCAATGGCAACCATTTTTTCCATGATCTCATCGGGCGGATTAATCTTAACCATAAAGGCCTTCATTGCCACGCTGACCGAATTGATGACATCGGTCATGGTGAATTTGATAAAACAGGCGGCAACAGTACCTCCGACGACGATCAACAATCCCGGTATATTAAGGAAGATGGTTACACTGCCACCGGTAACAATGGCCAGAAAAACCAGAATTGTTCCGCCGACCAGGCCTATAATAGTTGCAATATCCATATTAGCAGTTCCAGAAAACCAACGATGCCAAATCCGATATATGAATCATATATGCGCAGATCTAACTAAAATTATTAGAAATCGTTATGAGAATAATTGGGATATAACGATTTAACCCCCTGCCTTTTAAAAAATTTGGTTAAAAATTGTATCGGCCAATCGGGTCAAAACTTAAATGAAAACCATAATTAATTCTCATAATATTTGGGCGATTTTCTTGTATTGACTTATCCATACAATTGATTCTAATATATACAAAAAAACCACCCAAGCAGACAAACCAAAGCACAGGGAGCAGATTAGGAAATTCTTATGGTTCGAATTTGGTATACTGTTTTATGCCTGCTCGTATTGAGTCAGCCATTAATGGCAGATGATAAGCGTGATGCCGAAGAAATAGTAAAAAGCAAGCTTGATGCCGTATTTGCGGTATTGCAGAAAAAAGATCTCGACCAGCAGATGAAGAAAAAAGAGGTAAATGAGATCGTCACGCCGATGTTTGACTTTGAGCTGATGGCTAAACTGACGCTGGGGAAAACGAACTGGCCGAACCTGTCCCTGGAGAAAAAAGAGAAATTCACACAGCTGTATATCAATCTTTTAAGAACGTCATATCTTGACAAACTGGCGCTTTATACCGATGAAAAGGTCATTTTCGAGCCGCCTGCTCAGGTTAAGAAAAAAGTCCACATCCCGACCCAATTAATATCAAAAGACCGCAAAACCTCGATTTTATATAAGCTTTATAAACCGAGTGACGACTGGAAAGTCTATGATTTAGAGATCCAGGGTGTCAGCATTATCCGAAGCTATAAGTCTCAGTTTGATGAAATCCTGCAAAACGGTACGATTGACGACCTGCTGTTGAAGATGGAAAAGCGGGATGATAAATAGAAGTGATATGCAACCCACAATCTGCGTTTTTATACTAACCCTATGGCCAAACGTTATCCTCTGCTAAAAAATTTCTATAACAAACTCATTCTCAGGTATCCGCGACTCGTCATCCTTTGTATTTTAGTTGTAATCGCATTTCTGGGCTATAAAGCTAGAGATTTCCAACTGGACGCCTCGGCCGAAACCCTGCTTCTCGAGACCGATAAAGACCTGCAATATTCCCGGATTATCAAGGCCCGTTATGGGGGATATGATTATCTGGTAATGACCTATGCCCCCGACCATGATTTGTTTTCTGATAAGGGCCTGGCTGATCTGACCCGTTTGCGGAATGAATTATTGCAGCTGAAATCAGTATCATCTGTCGTTTCCATCCTCGACATTCCGCTGATTGAAAGTCCCCCTGTGCCGGTGAAGGAGTTGGCCACCCATATTCAAACCCTCCAATCACCTACGGTAGACCGCCAATTGGCCAGAGTTGAGCTAAAAAGCAGCCCGCTTTACCAGAACCTGCTGATTAGTCCCGATCTTAAAACCACCGCCCTCCAGATTAATTTCTGGACCGACAGGATCTATGAGCACTTAATTTCCCGCCGTGACCATTTTCTGGCCGAACAAATCGCCGGTCCTCTGATGCCCTCCGCGACTGCCCAATTAAAGAAAATTAACACCGAGCTTCAAAAGGGCAGGGATGCGAGAAAAAAGGCCCGGCATTTGGATATTGCAAAAGTCCGTGCGATTATGGATAACCACCGCAAGGATGCCAGGCTATTCCTGGGCGGCATCAACATGATTGCTGACGACCTGATCAGCTTTATTAAAAAGGATCTGAAGATATTCGGCATCGGGGTTTTGCTTTTTCTGGTTATTACCCTGGGCCTTATTTTTAAAAATAAGCGCTGGGTCATATTGCCGGTGCTCTGTTGCGCCTTTTCGGCAATTTCCATGATGGGGCTTCTGGGGATGTTTGGCTGGCAGGTCACCGTCATATCGTCAAACTTCATTTCCCTGCAGCTGATTATCACCATGGCGATTACGATTCATTTGATTGTTCGCTACAGAGATCTTGCACGATTAAGGCCCGATGCCGAGCATCGCGAGCTTGTCTTCGAAACCATCCAGCTGATGGTAACACCCTGCCTATTTGCCGCCCTGACGACCATTGCCGGTTTTGGCTCACTGCTGCTGTGTAATATCCTGCCCGTCCGGACCTTCGGCTGGATGATGATTGCCGGTATCGTCGTTTCGCTCCTGGTGACCTTTCTGCTATTTCCAGCCGGGTTGATGGTGTTGAGAAAAAAGACGCCGAGGATTAGAAAAAAATCTAATTATGCATTGACATCTTTATTAGCCGTATTTACCGCCAACCACGGCAGATTGATACTGGTCCTCAGCGGTGCCCTGCTTATCATCAGTGCCATTGGTATCTCCAGACTGGTTGTTGAAAACAGTTTTATTGACTATTTCAAGAAATCAACCGAGATCTATCAAGGCATGAAAATCATCGATCGGAATCTGGGCGGTACCACCCCGCTGGACGTGATTGTCGAAATTGATGTAGCCGAAGCACCGGCAACCGGCGGAGGTGCCAGCGCAGATACAAAGGCTGATAAAGAATTTGATGAGTTTGACGAGTTCGAAAAAGAAGGAAAAGGGGAGAAATACTGGTTTTCTTCTGACCGGATGGCATTGGTCAAAAAAATCCATGACTATTTAGAAAGTGTACCGGAAATCGGCAAGGTTTTGTCTCTGGGAACCATGTTGAAGCTTGCGGAAAAGTTAAATCACGGCAAACCGCTGGACAATTTTCAGCTGGCCCTGCTTTACGGTGAACTGCCGGACCGGTTTAAAGAACTGGTGTTAAAGCCCTATGTCTCGGTAAAACATAATCAGCTTCGATTCAGTGTTCGGGTCAGGGATTCCGAAAAATCATTGCAACGGAATGCCTTACTGAAAAAAATCCGTCATGATCTGACCGACAAAGTGGGGTTAAAAAAAGAAAATGTGCATCTAACCGGGCTGCTGGTGCTCTATAACAATATGCTGCAGAGCCTGTTTGATTCGCAGATCCTGACGCTGGGGGTGGTTGTGCTGGCGCTGATGGGCATGTTCGTGCTCCTTTTTCAATCTCTGAAATTGGCATTGATTGCCATTGTGCCCAATCTGCTGGCCATTGGCGCTGTTCTTGGTTTTATGGGCTGGGCCAATATTCCACTGGATATGATGACTATCACCATCGCAGCCATCAGCATTGGAATTGCCGTCGACAACACCATTCACTATATCTACCGATTTGAAAATGAGTTCAAAATCAACCCGGATTACATAAAAACAATGCATTACTGTCACGGCAGCATCGGCTACGCCATGTACTACACCTCGGTGACGATCATAATCGGTTTTTCTATTCTGGCCCTTTCCAATTTCCTTCCCACTATTTACTTCGGCCTACTGACAGGACTGGCCATGCTGATTGCCTTGTTGGCCGCCCTGACCCTGTTGCCGCAACTACTGATAGTTTTTAAACCGTTTGGACCTGAAAGAGGGTAGAATCCCAACGATATCCTCTGTATCTTTCCACAAAAATAATAGAACCGGTTGACTGTGACAATCAATTGAACTTCTACTTTACCAACGGAAGCCCCTTTGATATCCATTCCTTGATGCCCGATGACAGGTGATATATTTTATGAAACTGCAATTTTTTAAACAGATCCATCGAGCGTGCCGATCGGTTTCCACTGCGACAGTAAACCAAATATGATTTATTTTTATCCAGGCGACCTATTTCATCCGCAAAGGATTGCGCATAAAAATCGATCATGATCGCATTTCGAAGATGCCCACTGTGATATTCCCCCGGGGTTCTAATGTCGAGGATAACAAACTCGGAATCTCCTTTATGTTTTTCAATCAAGTTTGAAGCTTCTGTGGGCGAAAGGGCAATGATATTCCGGTCCTGTTGGGCACCACAGGATGGCAGCATAAAACCGAATAAGAATATTAAAAGCAGGACTGTGTATCCGGTCAGCCTTTTTTGCATGGCAATCGTCTCCTTGTTATGTTCCGCAGATTCAAACCTTACCCAAATATTTTAATCACTATGCCAAAACCGGCAAGGCGCAGGTATCAGAATATTAATTTTTTCCTTTCGGTGAGAAATTTGGATTTTTTTGTAACCTCCTTGCAACTGTGGGTTCTTAGCTACCAAAAATAATTTCTTCTATTTTATAAATAAAAAAAATACTACAAGCCAGCAGGCCTGGCTATTGGAGTCTTAAAAGGAGGTCCACATGAACCTAGATCGTATTGTACTAGCTTTTGCCGGCAGTTTTATTCTTCTCAGCGCAGTCCTTTCAGTGATTCACAGCCCGTACTGGCTGTTTTTTACGGGCTTTGTAGGTGTTAATCTTCTTCAATCTTCAGTCACCGGATTTTGCCCGCTGGCCGTAATTCTAAAGAAGGCCGGCGTGAAATCCGGGCCGGCCTTTGGCTAATAGATGGTCGGTTTTGGCCATTGTTGCTTACATCATCTTTCACTAATGGGGTGGCATTAACTGCCACCCCATTTTTATTTACAAATCTTCATCCGCATTATATAAATTTCTTCCTGACTCTGGCGCGCCTTTCATAAATAATTTTGACGAGGTATGGCCATGCTATATTTACCGAACGATGACCCTCGGGTTGCCCAAATTATCCGACAGGAAGAAGCGAGAATTGAAAATACCCTGGACTTGATTGCAGCCGAGAATCATGCCCCTCGATCCATTCTCGAAGCCCAGGGATCCATATTCAGCACAAAGGCCGCGGAGGGTTATCCGGGGCGGCGGTTTCATGCCGGCTGTGTTTTTGCCGATGAGCTGGAAAGCCTGGCGATTCGCCGGGCCAAAGAGGTATTCGGCGCCGATCACGCCAACCTTCAGCCCCACAGCGGGGTCTCGGCCAACCTGGCGGTTTACTTCTCGGTCCTTGATGTCGGTGACCGAATCCTTTCGATGAAACTGTCCCATGGCGGGCATCTCTCCCACGGCGATCCGGCATCGGTCACCAGCCAATGCTTTAAATTCCGGCACTACGGATTAGACGCCCAAACTGAACGAATCGACTATGATGAGGTGCGTGAGGTTGCGGAAGTTTTTAAACCGCGCATGATTATAGCGGGTGCCAGTTCATACCCCCGGCTGATTGATTACAAAATAATGTCAGATATTTCCAAAAGTGTTTCAGCCTATCTGCTGGTGGACATGGCCCACATTGCCGGCCTGGTTGCTGCCGGGGTCATCCCCAGCCCGGTTCCCCATGCGGATTTTGTTACCTTCACTACCTACAAAACCCTAAAAGGAGGCAGAGGTGGTGTGATTTTATGTAAAAACGAGCATGCAAGGAAAATCAGCAAAACCATCTTTCCGGGTGCCCAGGGAACGCCCTCCCTTAATCTGCTGGCAGCCAAAGCCGTGTGCTTCAAGCTGGCCATGGAACCAGGTTTCAAAGAAGAGCAAATAAAGACATTGGAAAATGCGGCCGCCTTTGCCGCCGGGTTTGAAAAAAAAGGCTATCGTATCGTTTCCGGCGGGACCGACAATCACCTGGTCCTGGTTGATTTGAGATCGAAGGGTTTAACCGGTGACATCGCTGAAAAAACACTGGAATCGGTGGGAATCGTCGTCAATCGCAACGTTATTCCCGGCGATCCCGAAAAGCCCGATGTTACCAGCGGAATTCGAATCGGCAGTCCGGGCATCACAACCCGGGGTATGGGCGAGGCCGAAGTTTATCAGGTTGTGGAATTGATGGATACCGCCATGGTGGATAGAAATAGAAGCGAGGCCCTTGAGAAGGTGTCACGGGAAGTTGCGGACTTGTGCCGGGGGTTCCCGGTCTATAAAGCTCATAGCTGATAGTAAAAGATTCCACTCTAAAATTCATGGGGGGTTCCAACTTTTTCCCATTGTACCTTACAGAAATATTGGGTTTTAAATTGTTCGGGCCAATTCCTGGCACCATGCAGAACCCGAAGGATCTGAACGGTATTTTGGACTACTCTGTAAGGATGCAATATGGTAAAAATAGTTGATCTCAGTCACCCCATTGAAGATGGTATGATAACCTATGCCGGGTTGCCGGGGCCGAAGATAACCGATCATTTGAGCAGGGGAGCCTCCCGGGGTCATTATGCCGAAGGAACAACATTTCAGATCGGCAAAATCGAAATGGTGGCCAACACCGGTACCTATATTGACGCACCGTTTCATCGCTATGCCGACGGTAAGGATCTTGCCAAGTTTGAGATTGCTTCGGTGGCCGACCTCAATGGTCTGGTGTTTCATGCAGATCCCCTGACCAGGGCCATCACACCGGTTCTTTTTGAAGGCCGCGATGTCAAAGGGGCAGCCGTCCTGATCCGTACCGGCTGGGACCGACACTGGTCCACTGCGCAATATTTCGAAGACTACCCCTATTTAACCCGGGAGTCTGCCGAATATCTGAAATCGGCCGGCGCTATGCTTGTCGGCATCGACTCGTTGAATATCGACGACAATACCGACGGTACGCGACCGGCACATACGATATTGCTGGGGGCTGAAATCCCGATTGTCGAGCACATGTGCAACCTGGGCAGTTTGCCGGAGACTGGATTTAAATTTTTTGCGGTACCGGCGCCGGTCAAAGGCATGGGGTCGTTTCCGGTAAGGGCGTTTGCTTTGATTGGAAACTAGTGGATTGAATCCAAATTATTATTTCAATTTGACCGGCCGTTTTTTTGGCCGGCGGCGGGGCTGACACCTGAAACCTTTCCAGTCCCGAAACCTGATCTGGCTTCGGCGCAATACCTAAAAACCTTGAAATGCTATAGCCGGTTATGGATGATAATATTATGGCTGAAAAATCCCATGTATTTGAACAAACATACGAAGATTATTTATCGCGGATTGCCGGGCTCGATTTCAATTTCATCGCCGATACCCTCGCTGTCAAGATAGACGGTGACGATGTCATCATTCCGTTTTTTGGCAAGCCCTACCGGGTTTCTTCCAAGGCGATTACCGACCCATCCGGTAAACAGCCCCATCTATCGATCTGTGTCATTGTGTGCAAATATCTGCTGATGTGCCCGCTGATCGAACCCCTGGGCGGCAACTGGATGGCCTACAAAGATTTTAAAGATGCCGCGCCCCTGATCCAGGCCTTTTCCAATACGGTGACAAAGCCCATTGCGGAAACATTTTCCGGCCGCGTGTCAGAACTGGAAGCGGTAGGCAAAAAGATGGGCGGGTACCCGCCGAATGAAGAATTTCCCTATGATCTTTGCATCCTATTTGACACCCTGCCGAAGGTGCCGCTCTTGCTGCTTTTCAATGATCAGGATGACGAGTTTCCCGCCCAATGCGGTGTCCTGTTTGAAAAACGGGCCAAGAAATTCATCGACATGGAATGTCTGGCCATGGTGGGGATGCTGTTTTTCGAATATTTAAAAAAGGGGAACCGCCTTTAGAGTCGTAGTTGTGAAATCCTTGCATTTTATGTCAAAACATTTACGCCACCAAGACACGAAGACGCAAAGATGAATGTTAGCCAAATCTTTTCCTTAGTGTCTTGGTGCCTTTGTGGCAAAATGTTTTCCGCCTCAGGCGGATCCGGGTTCGGGGTTAGCCTATCCGGCACTGCTCGTTAAAAAGGCCTCCTGATCGCTCCGCCGATTTACCCTTGCAGATTTTATTAAATTGGTTCACTATTAAATATCTTTTTGTGCTGAATTGAACGCAGTCGACTACCTGTCGGGGGATGGGTATGGAAAAACCCCCCGATGCCGCTGAGCTTAACCGTTTAATAACGATGCTTCTACAGGGAGACTAGGGTTGGAACTGCGAACCACTCTTCTTCTATTGCGCGTTCCTGTCCTCTAGCCATGTTGAAATTTTTACAAAAAATTCGCCGCAGCCTGATTTCAAAATTGCTTATCCTCGTTGGCCTGAGCCTGTTTCTGTGTGTTTCTGTCTGGGCCTACTTTAATATCAAATACCAGAAAAAAAAGCTGATGGATGGCGTTGTTGCGAGTGCCGATACCCTGACGTCCACGATTAAGCTCGGTGCCCACTATGCCATGATGAACAATTTAAGAGATGATATCAACCGCATTATAACGAAAGTTGCCTCCGGGAAAAACATCGAAAACATCCGGATCTACAATAAAGAGGGCCAGATAAAATATTCCAGCCGCCATGGGGAAGTCGATCAGGTCACCAATATTAAAGCCGAAGCCTGCTTTGTGTGTCATCGCTCGGAACCGCCCCAGGCGCAGCTGAGCCTGGCCGAACGAACCCGCATCTTTAGGTCTCCACAGGGGCACCGGTTGCTGGGGATCCTGAGCCCGATTTTCAGTGAGCCCGGATGTGCATCCGGAATTTGCCACGTACACCCCGAGGATAAAAAGGTTCTTGGGGCTTTGGATGTCGTTGTATCCCTATCTGAAACCGACAGCGAAATAGCACTTTTTCAAAAATGGTTGTTGGGCTTTGCGGTCTTAATCTTTGTCTTAACAGCCACAGCGGTTTTATTTTTTATTCTGCGATTTGTTAAAGGCCCGATCAATAACATAATGAATGAGACCAGGCTGATTGCCAATGGTGAATACGACTCCCGCATTGAAATCGACCAGGAAGATGAAATCGGCCGGTTGTCTAAAGCGATTAACAAGATGAGCAGCAAGATCGGCGAAAAGCAGCAGGAGCTCAACAAGCAAAGAAATGAATACCAGACCCTGTTTGAGCGCGTTCCCTGCACTATCACCGTCCAGGATCGCGACTACCGGCTGATCCGCTACAATCGTGAATTCAGCGATAAATTCAATCCCCGGCCCGGTGATTACTGTTATGACGCCTACAAAGGACGCAAAGAAAAATGTGAGATTTGCCCGGTTGAAAAAACCTTTGAAGACGGCCGGCCGCATTTTAGTGAAGAGAGGGGATTGAGCAAGGATGGCAAGCCGACCCACTGGATTGTCAATACCGCTCCGATCAAAAACGAGAGCGGTGAAGTCGTTGCGGCCATGGAGATGAGCCTTGATGTGACCCACATCAAACTGCTGGAAGAGGAGCTGGAAAAGTCCGAGCAAAAATATTCCGCCATTTTCGACAACATCCCCAACCCGGTGTTTGTCCTCGACACGGTCACCCTTGAGATTCTCGACTGTAACGGCAGTGTCAAAAGTGTTTATGGATATAAAAAGGAAGCAATCATCCGAACTTCTTTTCTGGAGCTCTTCCGAAAAGAAGAACGAAATCACTATGAAAATTTAATCAAGACATCCGCCGAAATCAATCAAGCCCGGCAATATAGCGCCAACGGCGATCCCCTTTTTGTAAATATTCGAATCTCGCCCTCCGATTATCTCGGTGGCAAAGCGCTGCTGGTCACCACCAGCGACATTACCAAACGACTCGAGACCGAACAGCAATTAATCCAGGCCAGCAAAATGGCGACCCTGGGCGAGATGGC
>JBATKU010000229.1:0-6922 GCA_049669725.1 Desulfobacterales bacterium | reverse complement strand
CCTTCTTTTGATTTGGGGATGGCCGGAAAATTTTCGATCAGCGGTGCCAGGCGCTCTAGAGCTAACCTCCCGTTCTCGGCGCCGTATATTTTATTGAGTAAATGTTTAACGGAATCCATGCCGTTTACCCTCCGGGTAAAGTTAAAAGTTAATTGTTATTCGAGCTCGACGCAATCTGATTAAATCCAGCCCTTCTGTATCAGCAGGGACCGCAGTCCCCGGTGAAGGACACGGTAGGAAAAATACTTCAGGCCCAGATCGTAATTGTGCTCGACCATCTGCCGACGAAATTCGTGATTGTCCATCACCACCTTTGTTTTTTCTACCGCCGCCTGGGTTACGTAGCCATCGATTTCAATGACTGAAAACCCTTTGGGTTTGATGTCTTTAGTATAAATGGAGTAGGCATTGACCACCACGGGCTTTTTAAAATAAACGGCTTCCAAAAAAGCATTGCCAAAGCCTTCAAATGTGGAGGGGTAGGTAACAAGGTCTGCAAATGGATAGATATCTTCCAGGGTGTATATTTTCCGGCCGTCTTCGGTCATTCCTCTTTTTTCGTTGATTATTTCACAGACAAAGCGGGTATCTACATTTATCAGTTTAGAATATTCCCTCAGCCGCTGCTCGTAGTCGTGACCTTCATCCCCGGAGGCATGGGATATCACCAGTTTGGCCTTGCGGCCCAGCCTGCTGACCAGCTCGATGGCATGCTCGATCCCCTTGCGCTGAACCACTCGGGTCGGCTGCAGCACGAAAAGCTCATCGTCTGCGATGCCTAATGCCTGTCGTACATCCGAGGTATAATCATCCGGCGGTGGTGGCGGATTTTCGAAATCCATTACATTAGGTGCGACATAAGCGGAGACACCCGTTCGCAGGCTGAGCTGCGCATCCGCCACCGAGTTGATAACCACATGGGTGATGGACGGTAAAACCGGGGGAAACGCCATGTTCAGGTAGTCCTGAATGGCGTTGATCATAAACCGATCCCGTTCCCAGTAAAAATCGTGATGATGGGCAATGGTTTGAATGTTGGTTTCGGCAATGAATTCGGTGATCGCAATGCCCAGAGGAATGTTTAACGGGATGGTTATTGCGTTTTCAGGAATGATTAAATCGATGTCAAATTTTTTTACAAATTCGTATAAATGATCTTTTAATTTTATCGCCAGCTGGTAGATTTTTTTGGAAACCGACCGGTCTCGGGCGGTAACCCCAAAAGAATTGTTGTAAACATCTTTGATATCCGGGTGGGTAAAATGTGCCTCCGGGACCAGGTAAGACCTCTCCGGTGGCCGATCCAATTCCCCGGCAAAGTAAAATGTTTTCACTCCCTCCGATTCGAAAAGACCCGCCCATTTTTCTGTTTCCAGAGAGACACCGTCGGTGCCGGCAAACCGGACTGAAATAAAACCAACATTCTTAATTTCTTTGTCGGGCTTGAGCTCTGCCATTGTTCTACTCCTCTATTGTCAGTAAAAAGAAAGTCTTCAAATTAATCTGTATTGGATCATATTAGTCATAAAGCGCTGGACTATAATAAGTTCCAAATAACAAATATCAAATGGTTCGACAGTCTCACCACCCTGAGCTAAGTCGAAGGGCAAATTTCAATAACCAAAATCCAAAATCCGAAATCCACAATTGAGACAATCCCAAATCGGCTAGGCTTTTCCAGCGCTTCCCAAAACATTTTTATTTTTATGTATCACCATTTTAATGAGTTCCTCACGTGCCGGGCCAAGGTATTTGCGCGGATCAAACTCAGATGGGTTTTCAGCGAATATCTTTCGAATAACCGCCGTCATCGCCAGACGGCCGTCGCTGTCGATATTGATTTTGCAGACCGCGGAGGCAGCTGCTTTTCTGAGTTGTTCTTCAGGGTTGCCGACAGCGTTCTCCATTTTACCCCCATACCGGTTGATCATCTCAACATATTCGGGTACCACCGATGATGCGCCGTGTAAGACAATGGGAAACCCAGGTGTCCTTTGGGCTATTTCTTCAAGGATGTCAAAGCGCAGGGCAGGGACTTCTTCGCCGGGCCTGACTTTAAACTTGTAGGCACCGTGCGAGGTGCCGATGGATATTGCCAGACTGTCAACCCCGGTTTTTTCCAGAAATTGTTTGACTTCCTCCGGTTTGGTATAGTGGGATACCTCGTGAGAAACTTTATCTTCAACTCCGGCCAGCACCCCCAGCTCTCCTTCTACACTAACGTCTCTTGCATGGGCGTATTCAACCACCTGTCTGGTGAGTTGGGCGTTTTCTTCAAACGGATGATGGGAACCGTCCAGCATGACCGATGAAAATCCGTTGTCAATGCATGACCTGGCAAGTTCAAAGCTGTCACCGTGATCCAGGTGCAGCGCAATCGGTATATCAGCGTCCAACTCTTTTGTCATTTGGACCGCCCCCATGGCCATATACTTTAAAAACGTCTGATTGGCATATTGGCGGGCGCTGCCTGATACCTGCAGGATGACCGGGGAGCGGGACTCCACACAACCAAGGATGATGCCTTGAAGCTGTTCCATGTTGTTAAAATTGTAGGCCGGGACGGCGTATTGGCCCTGCATGGCCTTTTTAAACATCCCGCGGGTATTAACCAAGCCAAGATCTTTGAAGTGGGTGGGTGAACTCATGATATTCTCCTGAATAAAATGCCGTGGTGCTGGTCCATTGGAATAATGAAGTATTGGATCACAGAATTAATGGGCCATCATTGAGCCCACGGCCCAATGCATTCCGGGATCTGAAAACATCTTATATCAAGCAAAAATCTTTGCAACCCCTTTTGAAAAAGAATACCTGTTAGCTAAAATTTTTAGTCAGAAGATTATTCGTGTGCCTTACCACTTAAATGTTCAATTTTTATTTTTATTACGTTGGTTTCATCCCAATTTTTCTTCAAATTTATGACCCTCTTGTGCACAATGAAAACAGATATAATAATGGGTAAGAGCTTAAATTATTTGGTGCATGGATTGAATTTTTGCGACTGTTTGTTCGGCGATTTCCAGCTCTTCATCTGTTGGAATAACGAGGATGCTGACGGAACTTCTATTCCTTTGAATTTTCCGTATCCCATTGGTTTTGAGGTTATTCTTATTTTCATCCACTTCGATTCCCATTCTCGACAGCCCCGCGCAGGAGCGTGCGCGGATGTCGGCCGCATTTTCGCCAATGCCGCCGGTAAACACCAGGGCATCAACATTACCCAGCACGGCATTATAGGCGCCGATGTATTTTTTGATTCGATAGCAATACATCTTGATGGCCAGGCGGGCCGGCTCATCAACCTTATCGGCCAGTTGTAAAATTTCACGCATGTCGTTGACGCCGCAAATTCCTTTCAGGCCGCTGTGCTTGTTAAGAAGCGTTTCGATCTTATCCTGTGAAAAACCAGTCTTCCTGCCAAGGTAGAAAATAATCGCCGGATCGATGTCGCCGCTGCGTGTTCCCATAATGAGTCCCTCAAGGGGAGTCATCCCCATTGAGGTATCAACACTTTTCCCCTTTTCGATGGCCGTGACGCTGGCACCATTTCCGAGATGAAGGGTTATCAGGTTTAAGGTATCCAGAGCCCTTTTTAAATACAATGCGGCCTGTTTGGCGACATAACCATGAGACGTGCCATGAAAACCGTACCGGCGCACCTTATGGCTATCATAAAGATCATGTGGCAGGGCGTAGTGGAATGCCGGCGGTGGAACGGACTGATGAAAGGCCGTGTCAAAAACTGCGATCTGAGGCACACTGGGAGCGAACTGCAAGGCCACTTCGATACCCATCAGGTTGGCAGGATTGTGCAGGGGCGCCAGGGGAATTAACTCACGGATGGTATTGGTCACTTTTTCATCAATCAGTGCGGGTTCCCGAAAGGCTTCACCACCATGGACCACGCGATGACCAATGCCGAATAATTCACGGCTGTCGCGTAGGGCTCCGGATTCGTTCAGAACATCACCAATGAGCTGGAAACCCTGCTGGTGATTCTCCACCGGAAGTGTCCTGGTGATTTTTGCCTTATCGTTCCGGGCACTGTGGGACTGATGTGTCAAACAGCTTACAGACTCGCCGATCTGCTCCAGCAGACCCTTGGCCAGCACTGTTTTATTTGACATGTCGAAGAGCTGGTATTTTATGGAGGAGCTTCCGGAATTGATCACCAGGACTTTCATTCACTACTCCTTGGGATAGATACCTTGTGGGAGCGGCTTTTAGCCGCGATTTGCTCGAATGCCATGCTAAATCATCGCGGCTGAAAGCCGCTCCTACAAATTGTAATCAATTTAAATCATCCAATGGGAAATGTCATTTCTTTCCGCACTTCGCATTCCACCTTCCACATTCAGACTCCTCCGTCATCTGACTCGACGGCTTGGGCCTGAATGGCCGTTATGGCGACGGTGTTGACGATGTCCGGAATGGTGCATCCCCGGCTCAAATCATTGACCGGTTTATTCAGGCCCTGGAGAATCGGGCCGATGGCCACCGCATTGGCCGAACGCTGTACCGCCTTGTAAAGGTTGTTGCCGGTATTCAGGTCCGGGAAGATAAATACCGTGGCGCGGCCGGCCACCTCGCTTTCCGGCAGTTTGGTCCGGGCGACCCCGGCATCCACTGCTGCATCATATTGAATAGGGCCTTCGATTTTCAAATCAGGACGACGCTCTTTGGCGATACGGGTGGCATTGCGCACTTTGTCCACCTCCGCTCCTTTTCCGGATAGCCCGGTGGAATAGGAGCACATGGCAACCCGGGGTTCGATACCGTATATGGCAGCGGTATCTGCCGAACTGATGGCAATGTCGGCCAATTGTTCGGAGTTGGGATCGGGATTTACCGCACAATCCCCATACACCAGAACCCGGTCTGCCAGACACATCAAAAAGACACTGGAAACGATGGAGAATCCCGGTCGGGTCCTGATAATTTGAAGCGCCGGCCGGATGGTATCACCGGTCGTGTGAATGGCACCGGAGACCATCCCACCGGCGGCCCCCGAATGAACCATCATGGTTCCGAAGTAACCGACATCCGTCATGGTATCCCGGGCCATTTCTTCGGAGATGCCTTTGTGCTTGCGCATTTCATAAAAAATGTGAGCATACTCCTCCAACAGCTCTGATTTAAAGGGATCGATACAGTTGATGCCCTCCAGATTGAGGCCCAGGCTGCTGATTTTTTGCTGAATTTTTTCCGACTCTCCCAGAAGGGTAAGGTCAACCACTTTGCGTCTTAAAAGGATTTCGCCGGCCCGCAGTATGCGTTCCTCATCACCTTCCGGCAAAACGATATGCTGCCTGTCGGCCCCGGCTCGTTCGATGAGCTCGTATTCAAACATCACAGGGGTCACACGGGTGGAACGAACCACTTCGATACGCTCTTCGATCTCCGCGATATTTACATGGGATTCGAATAAGCCCAGAGCGGACGCAATCTTACGATCGTTTTCCGGTGTGAGCCCGGCTCTGACCGAGCTGGCGTTTATGGCCGTGGTATAGGTATCGGTATCCACGCTGAGAATGGGAATGGGGGATGCCTTGCGGATACCTTCGATCAGCCGCTTGACCTGGGGGTCCAGTGTGAGACCCCCGGTTAAAAGAAGGCCGGAGATATTCGGATAGGTTTCCGATACGGTGGCCGCCAGACAGCCCAGGATGACATCGGAGCGATCCCCGGGGGTCATTATCAGGGTCCCATCGGATACATAATCCAGAAAGTGCGTCAAATTCATGGCGGCAATTTTGATATTATGGACCTCACGATTCAATGCATCGATATCTCCCTGAAGAATCCGGCATTCCAGGGCCGTGGCGATTTCACCGACAGTGGGCTTGCTCAGCAAGGGGTCTTCCGGGAGGATATAGACCGGCTCCTCCCCGGAAGCCTTTGCCGTCACCTGTTCTTTAAGTTGTCCGGCCTTTTTTGAATCCACCCGATTGACAATTGTGGCCATGATGGTACAGCCGTGGCTCTCAAAGGATTCCCGAGCGAACCGTACCGATTCGATTATATCGGCCGGGATTTTTCCCCGTCCATTGAGTACCACCAGAATCGGGCAGCCTAAATTGTTGGCCACTTCGGCATTGAAATCGAACTCGAAGGCCGAAGACACGCCGCTGTAGTCGGTGCCTTCGCACACAATGTACTTGCATTGTCTTTCCAGGGTCTTGAATTTGTCGAGGACGGTTTTTAACAGGGTGTCGTATTTCCCATCGGCTACCATATCCTGCGCCTGGTCGTGGTTGAAGGCATACATGGCCTCGTAGGGTTGCTCCAGAAGGTATCGGCTGCTGATCAAATTGATATTATTATCCTTTTCGACATCAGGGATAACCGGTCGAAAGAAACCGATTTTATTCAAACGCCGTGAAAGCAATTCCATAATACCGAGGGCGACCACTGATTTGCCGCTGCGGGCTTCCATCGAGGCGATGTAGAGTTTATTGGACATTTCAGCGGACCTCCTTTTCTCCGGCAGCTATAGCGGTTGCAAAAAAACGTTCCGTTATATAAAAAACTATTCCCCTTTGTTTATGATCATTAAGGGTTACCGTATTTTGGCCATTACTGCAAGCTGTCGACGACAAACTGAATTTTGAGAACCTGCCGGAGCAAAATAAAAAAAAGTCAGTAGCATTATCAATTTTTTCTTGCACTTCACCGGTTTTGTGATAAATATTTGATGCGAGTTAAGGATCACGTTAAGGGTCACAAATAAATATACTTACATATCCTCCTTTTTTAATCCTTTTCGGGGGTTGTGCGGCACTTGCAATTTAGTATTAAACCACTACAATGGTATAATTGTCACATCCCGAACATCAAGCAGCTAAGCCCCGGCGGCGGCATCCAATTTTGAAACACGTTTCCAACAAATTCGCCATGGAGGAAGGGGAACACATAAAAT
>JBATKU010000228.1:0-1794 GCA_049669725.1 Desulfobacterales bacterium | reverse complement strand
TGCCGATGCTATCCTGAATATCGGTCAGCCCTGTATCGGGCTTGCCGATCAAGAAGGAATTAAAGCTTCGGGGCATCCAATCGAGCACTGTTTGCGGAAAGGGGTTGTAAAAAAGTTCAATCAGATTTGCGAGGTCGCCGATTTTTATGGAATCCCGCTTCAATCGCTAAAAATTACAATTGAACAATTTAATGATTATGTCCGACATCGTTTTGACAAAGATTTTAATAAGCCGATACTGACGGATGCTCGGCCTTTGAGATATCCGCCTTATTTTTGTATTCGCCTGTGGCCGAAGGTGCACCATACCATGGGAGGCGTTTTAATAAACTCGAAAGCGCAGGTGCTCAATTTGTCTCTCCAGCCGATAAAAGGGTTTTATGCGGCCGGGGAAGTTACCGGCGGAATTCACGGTGCCTGCCGTTTGGGCAGTTGTGCGATTATCGACTGTCTGGTCTTTGGGCGTATTGCCGGCAGGAATGCGGCATCCAAAAAATGATGAACTTCTTAGTAATTCGTCATCGATGCCAAATATTATATTTCAAGATAGCGTAAATTGCTCGCAATCCATCCTTCCAACCAATTTTTTTCCCCTCCGCATAGGTCCGCCCCGCATAAGAAATGCCGATTTCATAGATGCGATGATTTCCCCGGGCAATTTTGGCTGTGATTTCCGGTTCGAAGCCAAACCTGCTTTCTTCAATTTCAATCGCTTGAATAACCTCGCGACGAAACATTTTGTAGCAGGCTTCCATGTCGGATAGATTGATATTGGTAAACATGTTGGAAAGCAGCGTTAAAAATTTATTTCCTATGTAATGCCAGAAGTATAGCACGCGGTGAGGGCCGCCGCCCATAAACCGTGAGCCGAAAACCACATCGGCCACTCCGCTTTCGATGAGCTTCAGCATTTTGGGGATGTTCTGCGGATTGTATTCAAGATCGGCGTCCTGGACGACAACGACATCTCCTGTTGCCTCCTTAAACCCGGAACGTAACGCAGCACCTTTTCCCATATTCTTTTTGTGGTAAATGATTATATCGACGAAAGGCTTCACACTTTCTTCCAGGACGTCTCGTGTGCCGTCGGTGGACGCATCATCAACAACGATGATTTCGAGGTCTTTGATGTCGATAGCATGGACTTGCTTTACGATTTCAGATATGGTGGCGACTTCATTGTAGCAAGGAATAATTATTGAGAGCTTCATAAGTCTACCTGTCCAATTAACTCAAGATAAAATCAAATCTTTATTTCAATTCCTCAATTCCTGGATCTCTCAATTCTTATACCTGTGTTTATCTGTGACGATCCGCGTCCTGATTTTTAAATTTAGTGCGAAGGTAGTTTTCCAGGTCGCTGAGCAATCGGATTTGGTGATCGGTGAGATCTTTGGTTTGTTCCAGACGCTTGATTTCAACCAGGGCTCCGGTCGGGGTTATGCGCCTCTCTTGCCGGTAGTCCACCAGTGCATCCGCTTCCTTTGCCGGATTGATACGTTCCATGTACGTTTTGAATTCCCCGGCAAATTTTGCGGAGATGGCACCCGGATAATTTCGGCAAATAATGCGCCAGGCCAATGTTCCGGCATCCGGGCTTGAAAATTGATGGATCAGATCGGCCTTTTCTTCCAAAGAAGCCCGGTGAAACCTTCGGCATAATGATTCATCAGCCCGGGAATAGAACCCGATTTGATACAGAGAAGCATCGGGATCTAAATTCGGAATGAAGGGGTAGCGGTACTCGCGGTAGTATTTCACAATTCTTTGAAAAATGTCGTGATTTTCCTGCAG
>JBATKU010000227.1:0-2178 GCA_049669725.1 Desulfobacterales bacterium | reverse complement strand
GAATATTGTTGAGATCATGGGCCACACCGCCGGCAAGGGTGCCAATGGCTTCCATTTTCTGGGATTTGGCCAGCTGGTCTTGCAGATATCGCCGCTCCTTTTCCGAGCGCTTGCGTTCAACCATTTCCAGCTTTAATTCTTGATTGGCTTTTTCCAGCTGAGCTGTGCGCTCCAGGACTCGATTTTCGAGTTCTTGATTGGCCCCGGTAACTTTTTTCTTTTCGGCTTCAAGCAGGCAGGCTTGCACAAAGCGTTTGCGTGTATTGTATTCTATAGAGTAGCAGGCGAACATCCCAAGAATGTTGGCGGAAAGAAAGAAAAAGTTGTTGTTTATCAGAATCGGGATCGGTGTCGGACTTATCCAAATCGCCGCAATTTCATATGCAATCACGATAAGCCAACCGGCTAGTGATGCCCAGATGAATCTGAGCTTTACGAAGGTATATCCGTAAATGAAAACCAGAAGCAAACCGGCGTAATAAGAGTAGCTTGCCGGATAAGGCGCGATCAAGATCATAGCCGTGATGCCAAATCCGCCGATCAAAGTCCCCAGCACTAGGGATAGTTGCATGTACTTTTTAAAATGGTGCGAGAATGAAAACAGGATAACAAAGAGTATATATGGGGCGAAAATCACGAAGCGAATAAACCAGAGCATGTGTTTGGCTTCGGGTGCCAACCATGCATCCAGGAACCCGAAAATGCTGTACATGCAAATGCCGGATAGAAGAGCGATGCGGATTTGTCGCAAGGAATTTTGAAAATAGTTCTCCCGGAAGGCCTTTTCGAGGTCTCCTGGAAATGATAACGTAAGTAAATTAATTCGGAATTTATTAGTTAGGGATGAAGTATTCTCCACTTATTAATGCTTCTCCAATGTAAGCTGGTTGACTGCATCTTGTGAATTAGGGAACTATAATGTTAATAAAAGGATTCAAAGCGCCTGGAGCGTAGCACTTAAATAGTGCTTATTTAGCGGCCTGCCAACCTCCGTACCCCAGAATGGCGGAGAAATGCTGAATTAAAGCTTTCAGTAGGATAGTTCCCCCTTATAAAAGGTGTACTGGTTTCTATAAAAAGTGTTTCTTTAAAATTATATCCACTACCAACTATCAACCATTTAAGTTACCATCTAAGTTTCTGACTGCAGATAGATTTAAAATGCTGTCCTCGCTTACGTAGAAATCTAGTACAGCACCCTCTTCATATGCAATCTTGGCAAGTTCGAATCCCTCAGTCTCAAAGTTTTGACTATTTTCACAAATCTCTCTGTACTTTATCGTATGTGGTTCGAAGGGATCCTGGTATCCCCACCTCCGGATCGATTGAATTGTTTTATCGAGCTCATCCAACTGGCTGTAAGATGATTCATTAACCGGTTTGCTTACCTCCACAATGATGGCATTATTTTCAATAAGGAGAAGTACTGTCATTTCATTTTTGGATGCCATCACATTGCCAAATTTTCTTCCGCTACAGATGAGTTGATGAATTATCGTCATCTGTGTCTGGACCGTATCATCTGAAAACCCATGAGCTTTTAAAAAGTCACTGCCTTTTTCCCTAACTGTTTCGATTTCGCTGTCACCCGGTTTCAAGTTAAACCGTATCGATTTTGCCATTGGCATCACTCATCCTTGGGAACAGTTATAAGGTTGATAAAATTTGGTAATTTAACTTGATTAAGTAGCAGCAAATTGCGTGCCAAGGTTTGTATTATTTATTTTGGAGGAAGCTTGCCAGCAAAATTATAAGTTACTGATAATAAATATAATATTCTATAAATTATATAATAGTGGATTCCGGAAAAGGGGTGCTATTTATGACGAATGCCGCCATTTTGACACGTCAATTCTATGACGCAGAAGAAGAAAAAATATCCACCGGGTTTTAAGGCCAATTGGTTTCGGTTGGGGAGTGGCAGAAAAACAGTCTAAACGACTATTTAGAGTATCCGGTTTTAGGAAATGTTTGCATGAAATTAAGGGCAGATTGGGGAGATGAATAGAGCCGGCTCGGATTCAGAGGAGATTATAGCCGATTGAAGGAAATATACCTGGTATTTTCCATTATCAAACATCCTTTTGTTTTTGGATGTGAAGGAACATTTGGCTTCCTGTTTCATCATACTGCAGGGAGAATTGATCTTGGGCGCTATTCTGGAACAAACCTTTGAAC
>JBATKU010000226.1:0-4323 GCA_049669725.1 Desulfobacterales bacterium | reverse complement strand
ACCAAATCGAGCACCTATCATCATAGGGCAGATTGGCAATGATATCACCCTTGCGGATATCGACCAGCCCCCTTTGCACCGCATTGGGCTCAACCCACTTCACCGGTTGCCTTATATCAAAGACGTCGTGAAGCAAAACGGCGCAAACGATCCCATCAAAATCCGGTCTGGTTACAATCCGCATGAAAAAAGTTCCAAAAAACAAAAATAATTTAAAAAAAATACTATATTACGAAAACTTACTATCCATTAAATTCGATTTTTCTTAATTGGAGTACTGGCGTATTGGAATACTGTAGCCAGCCGTTTCAGCCTGTTCAAAAATTCTTTCCACCACTCCAATACTCCATCACTCCAACATCCCAATTATGATTACACCCAATAAAATCAAATAAATATAAAACTCAAAAAATAAACGGTTAGGGCAAAAAATCTATTGCTGTTTTAAAATCATTGGCATATCTAGCCAACAGGTACTCTACATATTATTAACAACTCTTATTTTCAAGGAGGATTAACACCATGACACTGTACCTGGTTCAACACGGTCAAAGCCTGCCAAAAGATGTTGATCCCGATCAGGGTCTCTCCAAAAAGGGCATCTTGGAAACCGAGCGCATCGCAGGCGTTGCCAAAAACTATCATGTTAATGTGGGACAAATTATGCACAGCGTCAAGCCCCGGGCGCGAAAAACAGCTGACCTTTTTGCATCCGCCCTGAATCCCGCCGGAGGTGTGAAAGAAGTAGACGGATTAAAGCCAATGGATGATGTGGCCTCCTTCGCTGCCTCCATTAACCCTGATACGAATACCATGTTAGTCGGTCATTTGCCTTTTATGGAACGGATGACCTCCTATCTAGTCACCGGATCGATTGATAAACCGGTGTTTAAATTTCAAAACAGCGGCGTTGTATGCCTGGACAAAGAACCGGATTCCGAATCCTGGGTAATAGTCTGGGCCCTGATGCCACGTATCTCCTGATACAAATATACTTTCATTGTAAAAAAGCCCATTATTTTATTATCGGCCTAATGGAGAAAAAGATGAACTTTGAGTGCATAATTTTTAAAAAAGACAAGGGCATCGCAACCATAAAACTGAACCGGCCCAAAGTGTTAAATGCCATGAACAAGCAACTGTGGCTTGATTTTCAGGCGGCCCTGGAGGATGCCAAAAATGATCCGGACATTAAAGTGCTGGTGGTCACCGGCGAGGGAAGGGCCTTTTCAACCGGTGCGGATTTAAAAGAATCCAAAACCCGAACCCTGGAAGCATACCGGGATTATCTCGAAGAACTCCAGGAAGCGTCCCGCAAGATTATTCGTTTTGAAAAGCCGACCATTGCAGCCGTTAACGGATATGCCATCGGTTCCGGTTATGAACTGGCTCTGGCCTGTGATATACGCATCGCGGCTGAAGACGCTCAAATTGGTTCACCGGAAGCCAAGGTAACTTCATCTGTTACCGGGGGCGCCTTCCGGCTGGTTCAGGACTTAATCGGCCCGGGCAAAGCCAAAGAACTGCTGTTCACCGGTGAGTATATTGATGGCAGAGAAGCCCAACAAATTGGCCTGGTAAACAAAGCGGTCCCCCTGGAACAACTTAACACCGAAGTTCGGAACATGGCCTCAAAGATTGCCGCCAATTCTGCCATTTCGCTTAAAATGATCAAGAAAGGATTGCAAATGGCCCGGGGAGAAGTCAGCTTGGATGCTTTAATGGATTTTGAAATCGAAGCCTGCCTGACCTGTGTATCGACCAAAGAAAGACAGGAATCATTAAAGGAGTTCGAGGAGAGGAAGAAGACTTGATCCTGGTTGCTCGATACTGGATACTCGATGCTGGATGCTGGATGTTCGACAAATGCAATTCTGCAGGTTCAGAATTTCTGCCCACCATATAGTATCGAGCATCTAGTATCGAGTATCGTGCGGTTTTTGCAAAATCTAAATCTCTAATTTTAAATAGGAAAATCATGAGGCAAAAAAATGTCACTTGAGAAAATCCTGAACGCCGAATCCGTCGCTATCGTCGGGGCATCCAAGAACGAGACCAAACGCGGATATCAGACGATCCGGACCCTGCTGGATGAAAAATACGAAGGCAGAATCTACCCGGTAAACCCAAAGGAAAAAACTATCCTGGGGTTTAAATGCTACCCAAAAGTCGCTGACATCGATGGACCGGTGGATGTGGCCCTGGTGGCCACCCCGGCACGTTCACTGCCTGCCGTTCTTGAAGATTGCGGCCAAAAAGGGGTTCGGGGAGCAGTGGTCCTTGCGGGGGGATTTGGGGAAACCGGCCCGGAAGGCCGGAAGCTAGAAAGCGAGATGGTAGCCATGGCCAGGAAATACGAGATCAGATTGATCGGCCCCAACACCTCCGGCATGCTCAACCTGCACGACAGATTAAACCTGGTGGGTTTAAAGGATACGCCCAAAGGTGATATTGCCCTCCTCACCCAGAGCGGCAACATGGCGCTGACGTTGATCACCGAGGCGAAAGTTAAAAGTCGCAAAGGATTTTCCTATTATGTCGGCGTGGGCAACGAAGCCGATATTAACTTTCACGAATATCTTGAATTTTTCAGGCAGGACCCGAAAACCAGGGCCATATTGATGTATGTGGAGGGATTGCGCAACGGCCGCAAGTTCATCCAGCAGGCCCAGAAAACAACTTTGGAAAAGCCAATTATTCTGCTTAAGAGCGGTCGCTCATCCACTGGCAAGAAATCGGCGGGTTCCCATACCGGCGCTCTGGCCGGCATATCGGAGGTAGCCAATGGGGCGTTCCGGCGCGCCGGTATTATCGTTATCGATAACTCCGATATGCTTTTCCCCGCGGCGGAAACTCTGGCAAGCCTGCCGCCGATCAAAAACAACAAAATAGCAATTCTGGCCGACGGTGGTGGGCATGCCACCATTGCCGCCGATCTTTTAACCGATTCCGGTGTTGAAATCCCAGAATTGGATGCCAAGACTCAGGCTAAATTAAGGGCGATTCTGCCGGCGGCGGCATCCGTCCCCAATCCGGTGGATGTGGCCGGCGGCACAGACGCTGACCCCTCGGTCTTTGCAGATTGCGCCGACGTTATTCTAAAAGATTCCAATGTCGGCGGCCTTTTGATTGTAGGGCTTTTCGGCGGCTACGGCATTCGGTTTGCCGAGAGCCTGTCTTTGATGGAGGAAGATGCCGCCCATAGAATGGGAAAAATGGTTACCAAACGCAACAAACCCATCGTTTTGCACAGCCTGTACAACTCCGAAAAGCCCCACGCCTTGGAGCTGTTGCGATATTACAATATCCCGGTATACGACTCTCTGGATATCGCCGGGAATTCCATCAGTGTGCTGGCCGAATACGGCAACTTTCTCAATAGCTATCATCCCAAACACTCGTTTGAACTAAACTGGGGAGAAAAAGCCCGCCCTGGGGGCCAAAAGATTATCGCGGCTGTACGCAGAGACGGTCGCCGCGCCCTGCTGGAACATGAGGCCAAGGAACTTTTCGCTATCCACGGTGCACCGGTATCCACAGATCTATTGGCTCAAACAGAAGATGAGGCGGTCGAAATCGCGCAAAAAGCCGGTCAAGAGGTGGTGCTGAAGATTGTGTCCCCGGACATTTTGCATAAAAGTGATGCCGGCGGGGTGCAGATAAAACTTAAAACGGAAAAAGAGATCCGCAGTGCCTTCAAAGAGATTTCCAAAAACGCGCGCAACTATAACGCTAAAGCAGACATCAGGGGAATTTTGGTGTCACCCATGGCTGACACGGGTGTTGAGGTTATTATCGGAACCAAATATGATGATCAGTTTGGACCGGTGATCATGTATGGTCTGGGCGGTATCATGGTGGAAATCCTTAAGGACGTGTCGTTCCGCGTACTGCCCATCACCCGAACAGCCGCCAGAAAAATGATCGAGCAAACGAAGTCATTCCCGATTTTAAACGGCGCCAGGGGCAAACCCCTGCTGGATCAGAAGGCCATCAGAAGATTACTGATGCTGTGCTCTGAAATCGTGGTGGCCTACCCCGATATTGAAGAGATGGATCTTAACCCGGTCATCGTACATGAAAACGGACTCAGCATAGTGGACGCCCGGGTTATTCTGAAGTCAGAGGTCAGATGACAGATGACAGATGACGGAAGATAGAAGACAAAAGGTACGTAATTGGGAAAATAATTCCACGGAAGGACACGGAAAAGCACGGAATATTTAATAAACCGAATATTGCTCGATGAAAGAAATAAAATTCTGTGTAATTCCGTGAACATCCGTGGTAGAAAATTTGGCTGTACGCCGTCTTTTTTTACAA
>JBATKU010000225.1:0-7210 GCA_049669725.1 Desulfobacterales bacterium | reverse complement strand
TACCACGGAAGGCCGCATGCTGGTCATCCCCGCAGCGGTTTTACCGGAGCTCCCCAAGGGCAAGGGCAACAAAATCATCCAAATCCCGCCTGCCAGGGTCAAAAAACGCGAAGAGTATGTGAAATTGGTAGCCATAATTCCTGAAGGGATCACGATCAAGATCCACGCCGGCAAACGCTATATTCGCCTGACACCGTCAAATATTCAGGATTTTGTGGGTGAGCGCGGACGACGGGGCCGCAAGTTGCCGAGGGGTTTTAGAAACGCTGATCGGATAGAAGTTCTTCGTCCTGAAAGCGATAAGGAAGTTATTTAAATTCCAAACAACAAATCCCATGTGAAAAAATACATCACCAATACCAACAGCATGCTGATGATACAGACCATAAATGCGGCGTTAAAGGCCTCGGGTCCCCGGGAGGCGTTTGGCTAAAGCGTTTGCATCAAAATACCGAGTCCCTGGAGAAAAATCGCCGGGCCGATCATGGTAAAAAAATTGATGCCGGTCATGGCAGCGCCTGACATTTCCGAAGGCATGAGCTCTTTGATGTGGGGAAACATCAACAAACCGGTGGCATTGAAAAACCCGAAACAAAGGAGCACGCAACTGTAAATATCAACCAGCGGCGTGACGTATTATTAAATCCTGCCCATCAACTTGACCTCTCAAACTGTCTTAGCGATCAAAACCATCAATCCTTATTTATTTCCTGATTCCGTATTCTTTTGCGAGCTTCTCATCGTATTTCGCTTTTCTTGACTCGCACCGCTCCTTAGGGCACAGCTGACAGCTGACAAAGGAAATTTCTTTCGGGAAGTAGATGCCGGATATGGATTTGGCCGGTAACATCAACAGGCTACTGGTTAATTTTACGCCGATGGAAGCTTGGACATCCCCCAGTAGTTTGAACAATGGTGCCTGCTCCTCTATGGGCCAATCTGCTAATGACCCCGGCGCCATGGAAGACATTTTTTCTATTGCAAACTGGGATTCTAAGAGGTTCTTTAATTGTTTGCGTGTTGAATTCAGGGCAACATTTCCAATGGTGTCCAAATAATAGTTTTCCAGAAGATCAGTGCTTGCAGCCTGTTTTTCACCCAGTTTAGGGCCGAGGGTGATAACGAAGGGAAATATTCTTTCAACCTGGTCCAGGTTTTTGCGCAGCACCCGGCTTGTTAAACGTCTTCCATCGACGATGACGGCGTCTTCAAGCTTTTCTTCGATATAGCAGACATCGTAGAATGCCCGGGGTTCAATCAGCGTCAGGGCGACATCGATCAGAGGTTGAATCTCACTCAAGTCGCCGCCTGAATCCATATGGAGTCTTGTGCAAACCTCCTTCAGGCTGATATCGATGTTCATATTGTCTAGAATAGGCATGCTTTAATTATCCACATTTATAAGATCTTAAGCAATTAAGGTCGCCTCTAAAATACCAAAGGTGTCAGGTGTCAGTAAAAACGATGGGGAGAAAATAATCCTGAAACCTGACACCCGACACCTGAAACCTGCGAAATTATTATTTCGCCATCCCAGCCCAGGCACGAATAACCCCGGCCAACTGACGCATTTTTTCCTGAGATATCACCGGGTAAACACAAACTTCTAAAATGGAGGCCTCTTTTGTCGCTGGTGGCTGGTCACCGGAAACATCATTCTCCCGGAATGGACCGAGGGCCGAGCAATCGGACATATCCGTCGTTTTGGTATCAAATCCGTTTTTCAGGAGATGATGTCGCAAGTCATCACGCCGGACCGAATCCACAGTCAGGGGGTAGTAAACGTAAATATGGTCTCCTTCAACCGCATCCGGGGTTGTGATGCCGGGCACCTTACCCAGATTTTCGGTCAAAATACGGGCATTTTGCCGGGCACCCTCATTGAAGGTGTCGATGTGGTTGAGTTGAAGCAGACCGATGGCTGTCTGGAGATTGGACATGCGGCTGATGCGCGGGTTCGAGTTTTTAAATTCTTCCAGCAGGTCATCGCCCACGGCCGAATCCATCAGCGGTTGTCCCAATAAAAGCTTTAGCCGCAGTGCCTGATAGGCAGTCATGCCGAAGATGAACGGCCGGGTCAACAGCCACATAACCCAGATTGACAGAGCCTTTTTAGTGATGGCATCTTTATCCGCAATCGGGGATTCAGACAGTATTTTAGCTGCTCGGCCGGCAATTTCTTCGTCGGAGGTCACAATGGCGCCGCCGCCAAAACAGGGCATATTTTTGCCTTCGGCAAAACTGAATATACCAATGTCTCCGAAAGTCCCGGACTGTTGGCCCTCTATCCTGACACCGCAGGCATGGGCGCAATCTTCAAGGAGGCGAACATTGCGTTGCCGTGCGAGCTCCGCGATGGGGCGGATGGGGCAGGGTTGACCGAAAAGATGAGTTGCCAGGATGGCACCGGTTTTTTCCGTTATTTTCGGTTCGATATGTTCCGGTCCGGAATTATATGTCCTTGGATCGACATCGCAAAATACCGGTTTATAGCCGAGCATTTTGGCTGCCATGGGAATGACAGGAAAGGTGAAAACCGGAAAAATAATCTCGGCGCCTTTTTCCAGCTTTAATGACTCTAAAGCCAGCTGAAAAGCCGCGCGGCCGGAGGAGGCACCGAACACGTGGGGTGCCCCTAGCCACTGCCCGAATCTAAGGTAGAATTCTTCAATTGCCGGACCCTCCTGGACCTTATTGCCGATAACGCAGCTAATAAGGGTTCGCAGGCTTCCGGGCGGCAGATTCACACATCTGCGTGGGACGGAACCGATGAGTGCCATGTTGCTATTCTCCCCAACAATTTTGTTGTTATGGTTTCAATTGCACATCGCGCCAGGTCCTCAGGTCGATAAGGCGCCGGAAGGCCCATACGACGAGACCCAGGGCGATATGAAGCCAGAAATCAATAAAGCGGTTGACAACCGTCAATGAGCCTGCAATCGGAGTTGCCACGCCTACCACGCGCAGACAGCTGTAAAGGGTGATTTCCACCACCCCGGCGCCGGATGGTGTAAACGGGAAGGCCGAAGCGAGCAGAGGAATCATGGTCAAAAAAATTGCTTCCACCGCATTGATTTGAAGGTTGAAGGCCAGCGTCAGACAAAAAATCCATATGGTTTCCAACCCCCAAATAATTATGGTTAAGGCGCTAATCGGTAATAACTCTTTTGGCCTGGGCCACATGCCGGTATGAAACGCTTGAATCATCTGTTGAACTTTATCCGGTATCCAGCCGGGCAGCTTTTTTTTGAATAAAAAAAACAGCAGCATAATTGAGGTTGCGCCCACCGCAATTATGCCGCCGCCGATCAGACTCCAGGTGACAGCTTGGGGCAGGTGGGCCGAAAACAGAATCCAGGAGACCAGCGAGGCCAGCATCAGAATAATCCAGGCATCGATCATGCGCAAAAAAACGATGGAGCCCATGGCGGCGGATCGTCTAATTTTAAAGTTGATGCGGGCCAGATGGGCGGCATACACATCTCCCAGTTTGGCAGGTACCAGGTTGTCTACAAAATTATAAAAGAAAACAAGTAAGCCGAATTTACCGTTGCCGGCATTTATGGGGAGGTGAATCAAGCACCGGCGCCAGCGCATGCCGCGTACAAGATACGTCGCATAATGGGCCAGCGATCCGAGTATCACATAACGCTTGTCGCAGGCGGCAATTTCGCGCCAGATAGCTTTCAGGTCCACCATGGAGGCCGCGAAAATCAGGATGGCCATTGCGATAACGATACTCAGGTAGGTGGGCCAGCCCCACAAGGCCGGGGCCCGGTGGTTGTTATTTAAAAAATGGCGGTTGTTTTGATCATTCATTCAAATTGCTTCAGGGAGTACTGGGGTAGGAGCTGATATGCCCGGATTTTATAATATTCTTCTAGCGGGCGTCAGCCTCACTGATTTCAATAAGGGAAAAGAAAAAAGAGATGAGTTTTGTCTCCGTAACCCTGATGTTAACGTGAATTTCAGTCTAAGGGGATCGTACCTGATCCTCAAAGGAACGCCACCAGGTGGAAGATACTCAGCGCGTTTTAATCATCCGGGAACGTGTTTTCGAATCCTTTGATGCAGCCGTAAATGATAAACCCGATGGTCGCGACCACGAGAACAGCGCAAACCAAGTTCACAGTGTTGGGCCAAAGCACGAACATTATAATTTCTCCTTCTTATTTTGGGACTAAATTTGATTGTTTAAGAAGATATAAATTACGTTATTACGCATTATTCGTCAACAAAAAAAGTAAAGCCGGAGTAAAAATGTCATCGGGCGTTTGGCCCACTGACAACCGGTTCCGAATCAGATTTACCGGGACACCCATCTGGAATTTACACCCCTTTAAACTTTATGTCGCTGTTAGTCGTTTGCATGGTTTTCAGGATCCGCTGGAGTTCTGCGTCAGTGATGCAGCAGAATAAGTAGGCCTTTTCACGCTCCAGCCGAAATCTGATAAACCCATACGGCAGAAACGCGAATCGCGGACCTTCAACCATCGCAACATCCCTGGCATGAACGCGTAGGATTCTCCTGAAACAGGTGAGTTCCATATCCCCGGCGGCCTGTATCCTGATTTTGGTTGAAATTCCCAGTGAAAAGTACCAGGTATAGGCCAATATAAAGGCGATCATCAGCAGCTGTCCCAGGGGCCATCCGGTTTTGATCGTCTTTGACCCGATCAGCACCACGCAAAAGGCGGTCCAGACCAGCAGGGCCGCATAAAAAAGCCCCACAAAGATGATGGGGGCCTGGTAATGGTAGTCTTTTTTAGAAATTTTGGATTTTTTCATGATTTCATCGCTTCTGGACTTTTGCAGGCGTTCCGCTGTTGGCAGAACGCCTGCCACAAACGATCATGGGAAGCAATAAAACCACCTAGTACAGCAGGCTCGGCAGCCAGAGTATGATTTGCGGGAAGTACATCACAAGGGCCACCCCGACAACCTGCAGGCCGATGAAAGGGGCCGAAGACCTCCAGATATCCGTGGTTGAGATCTCGGGCGGTGCCACCCCCTTGAGATAGAAAAGTGCGTATCCAAAAGGCGGTGACAGGAAAGAAATCTGAAGATTGGTGGCAAACAGCACGCCGAACCAGACCGGGTCAAATCCGAGCTGGCGGACGATGGGACCGAAAATGGGAACGCACAGCATGATGATGCCGACCCAGTCAATGAAACATCCCAGGAAAATCAATATTCCCTGCATGACAAGTATGATGCCCCATTTGCTCAGTCCGGAGCCCAGCAGCATTTGCGTAACGAACTCGCCGCCTCCTACCATCACATAGAGGCCCACAAAGATGTTGGCCCCAAATATGGTCCACATGACCATGGCCGAGGATTTCAGGGTGTTTTCGGCGGCCTGGACCACACCCTTCAAGGTGAGCTTGCGCTGGAGACCGGTCAGAATCATTGCTCCGGCCGCACCCACCCCGGCGGCCTCAGTGGGTGCCGCAATCCCGGTGAAGATAGTGCCCAGAACCAGGAAGATAAGGATGGCGGGCCCAATAATCCGCACCATAAGTTTTAACCGCTTAGACAGGGGCAATCTTTCTTCTTTCGGTACCGGTGGTCCCAGCTTTGGGTTTAAATAGCATCTTATGGTTACATAACCGATAAACATCGTCGACAGCATGAGCCCGGGCATGATGGCCCCGGCGTATAGTCGACCGATGGAGCTGTTGTCCACCAATCCATAAACAATCAGCATGACACTGGGCGGGATAAGAATCCCCAGCGTACCCCCGGCCAGGATGGAGCCGCAGGCAATAAACTTGTCGTATTTCCTTTGGAGCATCTGGGGCAGCGCAATAACGCCCATGGTGACCTCGCTGGCCCCGATGACGCCCACCATCGCTGCCAGCAGGGTGCAGGCCATAACCGTCGCCGACGCCACGCCGCCTTTGATGGCCCCCATCCATTGATAAATCAGTTCATAGAGTTCTTCGATAATACCGGATCGTTCGAGGATGCAGGCCATGAAGATAAACAACGGAATGGCCGCCAGAAGATAATTCATCATCAGTCCGAAGATACGGGTGGAGACGAGATTGACGGCTTCCGGGCTTTGAAGCAAGGCGGTAAATATAACCCCCACCGATCCGCAGGCAAAGGCCACGGGCAGCCCCAGGCCCAGTAGAAAAAACAAGGATCCAAACATTAATATGGTGATCCATTCAATACTCATGTCATTTCCCTCCCGGTCACAGCGATATGTAAATCACGAATAAACCATACGATGCCTTGAAGGAGAAGAAAAAGGGCTCCAAGCGGCATCATGAATTTGACCGAATAATAGGGAGGGGCCCAGTCGGTCAGGGACAGCTCGCCCGGAACCCTTATGCCGAAAATGGTTCCGCCACCGAGCATGTTTTGAGAACTCCAGTAAAAAGTCCAACAGGTCCAAAGCAGCACCCCGGCAAACAGGAAGAAAAAAATACTGGTGAACAGATCCAAAAAAGCCCTTGTTCTCTTTTTACGCGTGGAATAAAATACATCCACCCTCACATGGGCCCGGTGATAATGGCAATAACCGGCGACAAACATGTACTGAACTGCAAACAGCAGGGTCATCAGTTCATGGCCCCAGTTTGTCGGCAGGCCGAACACATAGCGCATGACCACCTCGAAGGTGATGACGGTTACCGCCAAAAGGGTCACCCCGACCATCAATTTGCCGATGAAGATGTTGGTCTTCTCGACGGCGATCATAAATTTTTTCAACTGTTGCATGACTTCCTCTCACATTTCCCGAAATCTCTGAAGGGGCGACCGATGATTATCTCCCCTGCGAATGGGTTAAAGCCACTGAAAATTTCTTCAAAAAAAGTGGAGAGGGAACCAAATTTCCCTCTCCACTTGGTTAGAATTAGAACACCAATTTCTTGCCGTCGTAGTCGACCATGTCCGCTTCCGTCATGTAGCCCATCTTGACGGATTTCATGAATTCAAGCTGGGACTTGAAGGCCTTCATCGCCAGCGGTGATTTCTTGGCCCACTTGACCCACATCTGCGGGGCAAAGCGGCGGAACTTGGCAATGTCTTCTTCTTTCAGCCGGATGATTTCAACCCCCTGCTCAACTTGCAGCTTCTCGAAGGCTTTGATGTCAGCGGCTTGAATCGCCGAATACTGGTCGTAAGAGTGCTTCGCGACCATCGCCTCGATGAAGGTCTGCCAGTGGGGTGCCAGCGACTTCCACTTTTTAATGTTGAT
>JBATKU010000224.1:0-1522 GCA_049669725.1 Desulfobacterales bacterium | reverse complement strand
GATTTTGCAAGACCTTTTTTATCCATTATTTCTCTGCCTTGGCATTCTCAAGTTTATTGTTCGATTTTGGGTCTATTAACGGTTTCCTAATGCAACTGATTGTAAAGCTCTTTAAATCGGCGGCTTGTGCCTTTTTACTCTTGAGGGTATTTAAATTGACTTCCTTAAAAAGTCCGCAATCTTCCAGCCGAACCATAAAATCGGCAACGGTTTTATTGTCTAGTGCGATGCCGTTTATTTTGACTTTTCCCCCCTCGGATTCCAGGCGCGTAAGCCACATGCGCTTGGGCACAACAACCTGAGTCATAATATCCAGCAGCCGAGTGGGCTCAAAGCGGTTGGCTTCAAGCGTTTTCATGACTGCCATTTTTTTATCCAGATTGTTGAGCTTTTTCTTAATCTGAGCAATTTCGTCATTGATTTTATTATATTTTGCCAGCTCTGTTTTGGTGTGCTGTATATTGGCATTCAGGCTGTCAACTTTATTGCTTAAACTGAAATTATAATAAAAAAAGATGATCAGCAAAAATGCTAGCGAAAGCATGAAAATAGAAACTTGGCGACGTACGTTTTCTTTTTTGCGGGCCGCCCGAAAAGGCAGCAAATTTATTCGTATCATTATTTGTCGTCTACTTTTCTCATCGCAAGACCCATGCTGATGGCTGCCTGGGGTGCAATTTGTTTGATAAATGCGTCATCGAAGTTTTTTTTGTCGATTTCAAAGTTTTTAAACGGATTAATCGATTCAACCTCAGCCGATGCTTCGGTGGCCAGAAGTTTGCGGAATTCGTCAATGTTGGCACCTCCGCCGCTGAGAATGATACGCTTAATTTGATCTTCAGGGTAAGTGGAATAAAAAAAGTCGAGGGCTCGTCTTATTTCCGTGCACCAATCGGTGACGACCGACGAAACAATACCTTTTAAATCCTCCTGAGTGAGCCTGTCCGGCTTATCTCCGTATTTCAACTGTTCAGCTTCTTCAAATGAGCATTCGATTAATGACATTATCTTTTGATTGATTTGCCCACATCCCAACGAAACGTCTCGCATGAACAGCGACGAATTGCCTTTGAGAATGTTCAATGATGTTTTGCTGGCTCCGATATCAATAAGTGCGGTATTTTCGCTTTGCATGTCATAGTTGGCTTCAAACGTGTTCTGCAGAGCGAACGCTTCAACATCTACGATGCAGGGATTGAGTCCGGCCAGATTGACGAGATTGATATAGTCATTAACCATTTCCTTTTTAGCCGCAACTAGAAACACATTCATCTGACCGGGATTGGACTCGCTTTCCCCGAGGATTTGGAGATCAAGGTTGACATCACTGATGTCAAAGGGGATGTACTGCTCGGCTTCAAAGTGAATGGTTTCCTGAAGCTTTTCTTCATCCATGGTTTGAACGCTGATTTTTTTAACGATAACCGAGTATCCGCCAATTGACACAGCCACATTGTTTTCTTTAATATGGTAGGATTTAAATAGCTGTTTAATCGATTCCGCGACAGTCTCAGGATCGTTT
>JBATKU010000223.1:0-2302 GCA_049669725.1 Desulfobacterales bacterium | reverse complement strand
TGGTACGCCTGGCAGGATTCGAACCTGCGGCCTACGGATTAGAAGTCCGTTGCTCTATCCAGCTGAGCTACAGGCGCACGTGGCAAAATTTCATATCACAAGCCCCGGGCCGTGTCCACCTGAAATATAGAGCCGCAAGCGGCAATTGCAATCCCCTTATCGAAAGTTTTAAATTATGACTGCCGGCGATTACGAATTGAAATCGGCCGAATTATTGGACTGAAATAATGAAGAGAAAAACGGTTAGAAAAAAGAGAGCCGCTAAAAAGCCGGTTGCCCCCAAAAAGGCTGAACCGGTAAAAAGCAAGCGCAAATTAACTGAGCGGTCCTCCGATAAAGCACTGGTCAAATTCGATCCGCTCCAACGCTATTTAACGGAGATAAGCAATTATAAGCTTCTGACCCGAGAGCAGGAAAAAGAACTCGGAATTCTTGTCCAGGAACACGGTGACAAGGATGCCGCTTATCGACTGGTCACCTCTAACCTGAGATTGGTTGTAAAAATTGCCCTTGAATTCCAGCGCGTTTGGATGCAGAACCTTCTGGATCTTATTCAGGAGGGCAATATCGGCTTGATGCAGGCGGTTAAAAAATTTGATCCCTATAAAAATGTCAAATTTTCTTATTACGCCTCGTTCTGGATCAAAGCCTACATTTTAAAATTTATAATGGACAACTGGCGCCTGGTTAAAATCGGAACCACCCAGGGGCAACGAAAATTATTTTTTAAGCTTAAAAAGGAAAAACAAAAACTGATTGATGATGGTTTTGAGCCAAGACCCAAGCTGCTTTCAGAAAGATTGGGGGTTTCTGAAAGAGAAATTGTTGATATGGACCAGCGTTTGGATGGCTGGGATGTTTCTCTGGATGCGCCCTTAAAAGATGATTCAGATACCGAACGGATCGAATTTTTAAGTACAACAACCGAATCCATAGAAGACCAGGTTTCGAAAAAGGAAATAGAAGTTTTGCTGCATAACAAAATTGCTGAATTCCGAAAAAAGATGACGCCACGCGAAATCGAAATATTCGACCTGCGGATTTTTTCCGACAATCCGGTTACCTTGCAGGAAATAGGTGATCGCTACGGAATCTCACGGGAGCGGGTACGTCAGGTGGAAAAAAATATCATTAAAAAAATGAGTGAGTTCTTCAAAAAGGAAATACCCGATTTTGCCTCTTATACCGAAGATGGTGGTGTCGATTAGAAATGGATCGCTAACCTATGAAGATGTTTTGCCATAAGAAGCTCATATTCGTATTTGCCATATTGGCCACCGCAGGCTGCAGCGCAAATGTTCCCAATCAAACGCCGGTAGAAGCGCCCTTAGAGCATCGCGCCTATTACGGGCCGGAAAATCAGTATTACTACTTTACGGCGGCCCAGGCCCAGCGCAATAAGGGCAATCTGGACCGAGCCGTTCTTCTGCTCCGCAAGGCCATCAAACTTGATCCGGAATCGCTTTATCTTCAGCGCGAGCTGGCGACGGTATATATACAGAATAAAGAAGATGAGAAAGCGCTGGAAGTTCTGGAGGGATTGCTGCAAAAAAACCCCAACGACATAAAATCGCTCATGATTTACGGCGGAATCAAGCAGGTTCGCAAAGAAACAAAGGAGGCCATTGCGGCCTATGAAAAAATACTGACCCTGGAACCGAAGCATGAGAGAATTTATTCGTTCCTGGGCGGTCTGTACATGGAAACCGGTGAGCTTGATCGTGCCAAGGACATATACAATCAACAGATCGAATATTTTCCAGGATCGTATACCGCCCATTTTTTTCTCGGCAAAATCCACGCCCAGCAGGGCAATGTTAAAGATGCTGAGAAGGAGTTTCAAAAAGCCCTCGAGTTGAGGCCTGAACGCGATGAACCGCTTTTTGAATTAATAAATTTATATAAAAGCCAGGGTAGAACCAAAAAAGTCATCGCACTCTATGAAGATATCTTACAAAAAGACCCCGATAATATACGCGCCTCCATGGAACTCGCCTATTATTATTATCAGAAGGGTGAGAAAAAAGATGCCGAAACAATGCTTATCGAGCTGGGGCTAAGAAGCCAGGATGAATTCGAGATCATTGTTCTCGTCATTCAACTATATGTAGATCAGAAAAAATATGATGAAGCCCTGATCATTATCAACGGCATGTTGAAGGGCCTGCCGGATAGTCCGGACTTGAACCACCTGGGCGGTGTGGCCCATTACGGGCTTAAACAAAATGACCAGGCGGTTGCCCATTTTCAAAAAGTAACCCCGGAATCCAGATTCTTTCAAGACGCGGTGGTTCATGTGGCC
>JBATKU010000222.1:0-2189 GCA_049669725.1 Desulfobacterales bacterium | reverse complement strand
TCCTAAGAGAATCGGGAAATTGGATAACCATAAACAAGAACCTTGGAAGGCACCGTTACCGATTTTCATTGAAAATCTCTACTTTAAGAGGTTTGGTAAGGGGGGACCGGAAAATGTGCGGACTATTGAACAGATGGTGAAAGAGGAGAAGCAAAGTCAGCTTGAACGCAAGCAGAGGAAATTCATAGTAAAGGCAGGAAACAGCCCCGCATGAAGGAGAAACCCACACAATCCAAAAAAATTAAAGTGAGAGATTAATTGTCAATATTTTATGCACATGCGAGGCCAGCGCGTTGGTGGATCGCTCCCCGCGCGGGAGCGTGGATTGAAACGAGGAGTCGATCCCGATCTGAATCACTCGACCATGCCCGCGCACTGGTGCGCTTTAGGCGTTGTCCACGACCTCTATCTTCGTCAATTTTTTGCCGATCAGCGAAGCTGCTATGACCAAGCTCGAGGAGATGATGATCATCATGATACCGAGTGCGGAAAGCTTGCCCCACAAGCCGTCTTCGGCAAAGCGCAGTATCTGTACCGCCAAGACTTCCGTACCGGGCCGTGAGAGCACTACCGAGAGGGTCAACTCGCGCACGAACATGGTGGCCATCAGGATCCAACCCGATATGATCCCAGGAATCAGGAGCGGAATCACGATCCGGCGTAAAGTGTAGAAAGGGCTCGCACCGCACACCCGGGAGGATTCTTCCAGATGGCTGTGTATCTGAACGAAGGCGCTGGAAAGCGGCCTTATCCCATAAGGCAGGTAGGTTGCAACGTAACCGATCAAAAGGGCCCAGAGGGTGGCGTAGAGCGGCGTGCGTACAAAAAACCACATGAAGCCAACACCGATGACAATCCCCGGAAAAGAGAAGGACAGAAAGCTGAGGGATTCCAGAATGCCGGCCGCCTTGGTGCGCACCTTGACGATGACATATGCCACGAAGATCGAGAGCATGATGCCCAAGGTGGCACCGCCGAGACCAAGAATCAGACTGTTTTTGAGGGACAGACGCGAAATCGGGTCCTGCAGAACCTCCACCCAGTTTTTCCAGCTCATCATCGACAATGCTCTGGTGCTGGGCACCATGACATAGGGGGTCATTGAAGTGTAGAAGAGCACTATCACCGGAAGCACGATCAACACGAAGCAAATAAGCCCCACTACTGTAAAAAGCGGGTACTTTGAGCCTTTCAGGTCGATCACGGCCGGCTTGAACCCTCGGCTCGATATGGTGACGAATTTGCCGCTCTCCTCGGTCAGGAAGCGATAGATGTAAATGAGAGTGATCGAGGCGGCGAGGGCGCTCATGCCCACGGCGGCGGCCTTGCCATAATCGGCCGCAAACCCCGTGGAAATGATCTGGTAGATGTGCGTGGCCAGCACGTATATCCGGCCGGGCATGCCGATGACCGACGGAACGGCAAACGAGGCCAGGCTCCGCACCACGACCAATATGGTCGAGGCCAGGATGGCGGGCCGCAGCATGGGCAGGGTCGTCAAAAAGAATGACCTTGGGTTCGGCCACCAAGGCCCGCGCCAGGGCCACGCGCTGCTGCTGTCCGCCGCTGCGTTTGGTCGCCGGGCGGTTGTCGAACCCGTCAAGCTGAACGAAGCGCAGCACCCGGGCCACCTTTTGCCGGATTTTATCCCTTGGCATTTTTCGGTTCTGCAAGGGGTAGGCGACGTTATCGAACACGTTCATGTGCGGCCAGATCGCGTAGGTCTGGAAAACCATGCCTAGCCCACGTTTTTCCGGCGGAACAAAAATGTTCCGGGCCTTGGAAAAGACAATCTCGTCTCCGATCGCGATTTCTCCGGCGTCGGGCGTCTCGAGTCCCACGATGCACCGCAGCAAGGTGGTCTTACCGCAGCCGCTCGGCCCCAGGAGGGTGAAAATCTGATTGGCCGGTATGGTGAGATTGACATGGTTCAGGGCTCTTATCCGTTTGCCCGCCGAATAGTAGTCGCGCTCCAGCCCGTTAATGCGAATTTCCATGGTTCCTCGAATCCACTGCTGCAGGGCCGATTGGCGTCGACTCTGCAGTGTGTGGTCTCCGATGATTTGTTCCGGGGAATGGTGGGTGGCAATCGGTGCCCACTACCGGTCGTGTGACGCAGGTCAGTCCGGATTTCGATTGCCGTCACGGCGGGGCACATGAGGTCTTCAGCCGCTGCGTCAGGCCTAACC
>JBATKU010000221.1:0-6909 GCA_049669725.1 Desulfobacterales bacterium | reverse complement strand
CCGATAATTCCGTAATCACATTTGCCAAAAATGGGGGCGTCTTTATCCGTGTTGACGGCCACGATGATCTTGGAGGTTTTCATGCCCGCAAAATGCTGCACCGAACCCGACAGCCCACAGCCGATATAAAGTTTGGGGCTGACCGTCTTTCCGGTCTGGCCCACCTGCATATTATGGGGTGCAAAGCCTGCATCAACCGCCGCCCTTGAGGCGCCCACCGCCGCACCAACAGTGTCAGCACATTCTCGCAGTATTTTATAATTTTCCGCCGACGCTATCGGACGCCCCCCGGTGATTATGATGTTGGCCTCGGTCAGATCTACAGCACCGGATTGGCTCTGTTTGACTTCCTTTACCACCAGTCGGCCGGTATCTGCAACCGCTGCCCGGTATTCGATCACCTCGGCATCGCCCGGGGCACTTTGCGCTTCGATAACGTTAGCGCGAAGCCCGCAGATAAACGGAATGGTGTTTAATTTGACGGTGGCTATGGTTTTACCCGAAAAGTGAGATTTGGTCACCGTTTGAGCGGCCAGATCTACCCACACACAATCCTGCACCAGGGCAACATCCATTAAAGCCGCCACCCGTGCCAGCAGGTCCCGGCCTACAGCACTGCTCAATCCCAAAAATGCTGTAATCTCAAAATAGTTGACGGCTTCCGCCAGAGCGGCTGCCTGCAGGTCGGGCCTCGAGGACATATCATCCGCCTCTGGCGGATCAGTGCCAAGGGCCACAACCTTCTGAACGCCATAGGTCTGCAAGGCCTCCTTGTAACCGTCCGCATTGGCGCCTAAAACAAATGCATAAATTTCAGCACCCCGCGCCGCAGTGATTACCCCAAAATTCGCTTCCTTTACCCCATCCTCACCGATCTCGATTAATACGCCAACCTTTGACATGGTTTTCAACTCTCCTAAAGTTATATATTCAAATCTGTTTTTGCGTAAACTTGGTATGGGTTATCAACAGCATTGTTGCGCGTTACGTGTTACGGGTCCCGTGTTGTGCGTTACGTGGTATAATCGGACTAAAAAGCGTTTTATGTGTCTGCAATTCAGACCTCGCATCTCGTAACCCGCACCTCGATACCCGTAACCCGAACCCCGCAACTCGTAACTCGCAACCCGTCTCAGAGGACATTGTCTTCTTCCTTTAAGATCCTGACCAGCTGCTCCACCGACTCCCGGGTGCTGCCTTCCATGATCCTGGCTTCTCCTCTTTCCGGGACCGCTTCAAGGTTGACGATTTCCGTCAGCGAAGATGCCAGGTCCAAACCCAGATCAGCAATATCGATCTGCTTGATCTCTTTTTTCTTGGCCTTCATGATATCGGGCAGCTTGGGGTAACGCGGTTCATTTAACCCACGGGTTGCGGCAATCACGCAGGGCATTTGAATCTCTAAGACTTCCCTTGAGCCACCGCCGATTTCATGTTCGGCAACCGCCTTGCCGTCACCGACACTCAGCGCAACGACATCGCTAACCACCGGCATGTCAAAGGCTTTGGCCAGCCGATAGGGGGTTTGCATCCCTTCACTGTCAATCGACTGCCTACCGCAAAAAATAAGATCTGCAGAACCGTCCTGCTCGATGGCTTTTTGAAGCGCCTGTCCGGTTTGCGCACTGTCGACAAACTGCAAATCGGTCTTGATCAGAATCCCGCGGTCAGCGCCCAGAGCCAGAGCAGCTCTCATCGAGGTAACGGCGCTTTCCTTGCCCACGGTGACGATGATAACCTCACCGTCACCGGTGTTCTTGACCAATTGGACCGCCTCCTCCACGGCATATTCATCATAGGGATTGACGATGAATTTGCAGGTCTCTGCAAATCCGCTGCCATCGACAACCGTGATCCTGGCCGCCGTGTCCGGCACGTGTTTGACACATACATAAATCTGCATGAGGAAACTCCTAAAAACTAACCTAATTGAGCAAAAAATGCTCAATTAGGTGTTAATTGTTATTGGGTATTCGTTATTAGAAATAGATTTTAGTCCTTGAACTAATGAACAACCCCGCCGCCCCGAGTAGCGGGATCTCCGCTTCGCTACGACAAGCAACGAGGTATCAAACGGAAAATTTTAAACACCCCAAGGGGTGGGGAATTAAACCTTTATCCGCCTCTGGAGGGCTCGTCCGCCGCAGGCGGATTAACAGATAACGGATAACTCCCAACGGGGTCCTACCCAAAATAAGATCTTATAAATTTTAAAAATTTCTCGTTCTCTTCATTTGTTCCGGGCGTCACCCGAAAATAGCCCGTCTTGCCGTGGATCTCACCAATTTTCTTGAGAAAGATTTTTTCGTCAAGGGCGGCCTTGAGAATCTCTTCGGTGGTCTTGCCCGTCATGGTGCCATCGATCAGCATGTAATTGCCGTTGGCCGGAAACGGTTTAAGGCCCAGTGTCTTGAGCTCTTCGGAAAAAATGTCCATCCATTTGTTATTGTGTTCGACCTTGGCCTTGACCTCATCCGGATTGTCGATGATGGCTTCGGCGGCAGCCGCCGACATCCGGCTCACGTTCCAGGGCAGAAACACCCGATTGAAGGCCGCTATCATCTCTTCGGTGCCCAGCACAAATCCGAAGCGAACACCGGCAAATCCATAAGCCTTTGAAAAAGTCACCGACAAAAACACCTGGGGATATTTTTCAAGCAACGATGCTTTTGAAGGCCGGTCCGGATTGTAATCCTGGTATGCTTCATCAACGCAAAGGGGCACTCCGGTCTCGCAAAACCGAATAAGATCGTCATCTTCGATAAACACACCGGTGGGGTTGTTGGGGTTGATGATCAGGATCAGTTTGGTGCGATCGTTGATGGCATTGAGCATACCATCCACATCATAATTCAGGTTATCTTCCCTGACCGGAACTTGAACGACCTTGGCATTGCAAAGCTCGGCCCGGGGCGGAAACAGTTCAAAGGTCGGCGTGGATAGCAGAAACTCATCTCCCGGTTGCAAAAATACCCGCATCATAGCGTCGATGGTATCTGAAGATCCGTTGGCCAGGGCAACATTGTCCGGGCCCAGACCATACATTTTACCGATTTTGGTTCTCAGCCGTAAAAAACTGTCCGGATACCAGTTGCCGCTTCGAAGGGACTCGGCCACCGCCGCGATCACCTTTTCCGAGGGGGGGATGGGGTTTTCATTGAGCATCAACCGGGCAGTATCAGGATTTTCCATGGCTTTATCCAAAATACCAACATTATACTCCCGGGACGTATACAGCCAGGGAACGATCCAGTCTTTGAGTTCTTTTTTCATTTTTTTCTCCTTTAAAATAAAATTTTTTCAAAGTTTTAGTTATTTCAACAACCCCTCAATGGAGGTGTACTTTAATCCGAAAGCATCCGCAACTCCACGATAAGTAACTTTGCCATTAACAATGTTGGCGCCCTGCCTGATTTCAGGATTTTGCTTCATGGCTTTCTTCCAGCCTTTGTTAGCAATTTCCAGCGCATAGGGCAGCGTTGCGTTTGTCAATGCAAGGGTCGATGTCTTGGGTACCGCCCCCGGCATGTTGGCCACACAATAGTGCACCACGCCTTCAACCTTGTAAATGGGTTTGCCGTGAGTCGTCGCCTTGGAGGTCTCAAAACATCCGCCCTGATCGATAGCCACATCCACCAGCACCGCCCCTTTCTTCATCGATTTGAGCATTTGGCGCGTCAACAGTTTGGGCGCTTTGGCCCCCGGGATCAAAACCGCGCCCACAACCACGTCGGCCTCTTTGATCAGCCGACGGACGGTCGTTGGTTTTGACATGAGCAGAAAACAATTACTGGGCATCACATCGCTCAAATAACGCAACCGCTCCAGGTTCATATCGAGAATGTAAACCTTGGCACCCAGTCCGCAGGCCATTTTGGCGGCATTGATGCCCACCACCCCGCCACCGATGATAACGACCGTTCCCGGATCGACGCCGGGCACACCGCCCAGCAGGATACCATGACCGCCCTGGGCCATTTCCAGATACTTGGCGCCCTGCTGAATAGCCATACGGCCGGCCACCTCACTCATGGGCGTCAGCAACGGCAGGGATCCATCTGCCTTTTGAATGGTCTCATAGGCAATGCCGATCGATCCGCTTTTGATGAGGACTTTGGTCAACTCTTCCGCCGCAGCCAGATGCAGGTAGGTAAAGATAATCTGGTCCTTGCGGATAAGATCATATTCGGCCGGCAACGGTTCTTTGACATGCATCACCATCTTGGACCGTTTAAAAATTTCCTTCGGAGTTTCAACGATCTCAGCACCGGCGTCTGCATATGCCTTGTTGTTGAACCCGCTGCCCGTGCCGGCATTTTTCTCCACAAGTACCGTATGACCGTTTTGTCTCATGATCTCCACGCCGGCAGGGGTCATGCACACTCGATTTTCTTCAGTCTTGATTTCCTTCAAAACACCAATAATCATGATGATCTCCTTCAATATAAAAAATAAAATGAATTCCGATGCCTTGCTTGTCAAGCCGTAGCTTTTTTGAGCGAAGGCTGGCGCCCTGCGCCCTATCCTGACACCTGAAACCTGACACCTGAAACCTTTCAGTTTACAACAACTTATTAATCGGCTCATACTTAAGGCCAAACGCCTCGGCAACCCCCTTATAGGTCACCTTGCCCTCGACCACATTGGCCCCGGCCCTGATTTCAGGATTTTGCTTCATCGCCTTTTGCCAGCCTTTACTTGCTATCTCCGCCGCATACGGCAGGGTGGCATTATTCAATGCCAGAGTAGAAGTCCGGGGCAGGGCTCCGGGCATGTTGCTGACGGCATAATGAACAATGCCGTCTATTTTATAGATCGGATCGGCATGGGTCGTCTCCCTGGAAGTCTCGAAGCATCCGCCCTGATCAATGGAAACATCCACCAGCACCGTACCTTTTTTCATCGTGCCGAGCATTTCCCGGGTCACCAGTTTCGGTGTCTTGCTGCCCGGAACGAGCACGGCCCCCACCACCAGGTCCGCCTTGGGCAGGACATCACGGATGGCCGCCGGACTGGACATCAGGGTGATACACTGGCCGGACATCACATCGCTCAGATAACGCAACCGATCCAGATCGATATCAAGGATATAGACCTTGGCCCCCAGTCCGCAAGCAATTTTGGCCGCGTTAATACCAACCACGCCGCCACCGATAATGACGACTGTTCCCGGGTCGACGCCGGGCACCCCCCCTAGCAAAACCCCGTGGCCGCCTTGCGCCATCTCCAGGTATTTGGCTCCCTGTTGAATGGCCATGGGACCGGCCACTTCACTCATGGGAGTCAGCAGCGGCAACGTTCCGTCAGCTTTTTGGATGGTTTCATAGGCAATACAAACAGCCTTTCTTTTAATCAGCGTCCGGGTTAATTCTTCCGAAGCCGCCAGATGGAGATAGGAAAAATAGATCTGGCCCTTCCGAATCAACTCCAACTCAAATGGCTGGGGCTCCTTTACACGCATGATCATTTTGGCCCGTTTAAAAATATCCTTGGGAGCATCAACGATTTCGGCCCCGGCTTTCTTATAGGTGGCATCGGTGAATGCGCTGGCCTTGCCGGCATTTCTCTCGACAAGAATCTGATGCCCATGCTGCCGCATGAATTCAACACCCCCCGGACTCATACACACACGATTTTCTTCGGCCTTGATTTCTTTTAAAATGCCAACAATCATTTTATTTTCCTTTCTTAAAGCGTTAAAAAAAATCAGGCTTCAAGGCATTTACCAGCGAATGCCACCATTTCCTCGGTTGCATTGGAGAACTGCTCGGCGGTTTTCTGAAGCGGTATTATGGTGCTGTATTCATCACGGGTGTAGCCGTCCTCGGCATAACCCTTTTCAAAATAAGGCACCCGCATGAGCTTATCCATTAAGTCCCTGGGAATGTCTTCCAGGATGCGATCTTTTTCGAATGTAATTTTTTCAACACCGGGCAGAAAAAGAACCTTATCAATAAACGAAGGTGGACAGGTTACAACTGTATTGGCGCCGGCTTTTTCTTCCAGGTGCCAGATACGATCATAGCCGCCAACAGTCGGCCCGGTGATCAGGGAGCAGGACAGCATCTTACTCGGCAAATCATTATCTTTCAAATATTTATAGGCCTTTTTGAAAATTGCCAGTTCAGCCAGACGGATTTCACCGTCGGATAGTTCAACACCTGCTTCAGCTGCAAAGTCCTTTAAACCGCCGAGGTTGCCAAAGCGGCCTTCCATATGGGTGATGACCGACCGCCATTTGCTCAAGTCCACACCGTTTTTTCGGGCGGTTGCAAGGCCGCGTTTGACGGTGTCGGCACAATCCTTCAACTGGGGATAAACAAAGGTCAAGGTGTTATTGGTGGGAATCCCTTTGGCTGTCAGGTGTTCAATTACCTCGTAGCCCTGCTTGGAACCGGGAACCTTAATCATGACATTGGGATTAATCGCTGCAATCTCTTCGGCCTGACGGAGCATGGCCTCCTTATCGAACACGCTGCGCGGATCCACCTGTCCGGAAAGAAAGCCTTCCTTGTAATTGCTGGCTTCAAATAACGGCAGGTACATCTCCGAGCCGCGCTTTACAACTGTCTTGTAAAGCTCCCAGAAAAGACCTTCCTTGTCCAACCCCTGATTTTCTGCCAGAATATCTTTGGCCACTTTTCCCCAGTAGGCCGGATCATTCTGAATCGCCTGCAGTGATAGAGGCGGATTGGTCGTTACACCTCGAAATAACTGATTTTGAGGATTTTCTTTATTGTACATTCTATCGAATTGTTTTTGCAGCAGATCTTGATCAGCAGGATCTGCTTTATCGAGCAGGTTTTTGCACCAATTCTCGAAAATAAGCGGGGACGAATCCCACCAAATCTCCATACCGGGGCTAACATCCACCAGTCTTTCAAAAAAATTTCTTTCTTCCATTGTCAT
>JBATKU010000220.1:0-1836 GCA_049669725.1 Desulfobacterales bacterium | reverse complement strand
AATTTTTCTGCATCCACATGTAAAAGACGCTGTTCTCCGGAGGCTGTTTCCCTGGAAAAATTTTCCTTGCCATGACACTTGATGCATCTGTCATTGGCCAGCTTGGGGTTTTCCGGTTCGGCAAAAGCCGGACCACTCAGCGGAACCTGCATGGCTGTCAACAGGAAGATGACGAGCAGTACTTTCAAGTGAGAAAACAGACCGGCTTTAAAATTGTGGGAGGTGAGGGTTTTATTCAAACACGCCATTGGACAAAAATCCTTATTATCAGTCTGGACACGAGGTTTTTTTTCAAACTGCAGCCAATGCAGCAAGCCCATGTATGAGACATGAGCAATATCAATAACAAACCGCAATATAGGACGGCATAAACATGTTAATGATGACCCAGATCAACATTGCTGTATATAGTTGAAATACTGTAAATAAATGTCTGTATAAAAAATATATACATACTTGGTAATGCTTTATCTTTATGAAATATATAGATTAATTTTTTAAGTTCAGGTTTTTTAGTATAAATAAAATATACTTTTCGGCCCTAAATCCTGTTAATCAGATCCTCTTAATTAGCAAGTAAAAATCTCTATGTGATTGAAATTTATATGGTTGATGAACCGTTTCCATGTTTACGCATTAACTGGCACATAATTTGCATTTATCCAGTATGAAACAAACTGAACGAGGTGCTCAAATGAACAACAAAGCCAACATACTCATCGTAGATGATGAAGAGGTGGTTCGCCTCAGCCATTTAAGAAGCCTCAAAGGCACCGATTGTAACGCCCGGGCAGCAGAAGATGGAAGGCAAGCGATACAGGTCATGGAGCAGCAGCCATTTGACGTCGTGCTGCTTGATCTCCGTATGCCGGGTCTGGATGGCATGGAAGTGCTAAAAACGATAAAACAACGGTGGCCGGATAGCGAAGTAGTTGTTATCACCGGTTATCCGAGCATTGAATCTGCCAAGGAGGCCGTCCGGTTAGGGGCCTTCAATTACCTGACAAAACCCTTGGGCCCGGAAGAAGTTATCAAGGCAGCCAATGACGCCGTGATCCAGAAAAGATGGGCATTGCGCTGCAACAACGAATTTACTATCAATTAAACAAATTAGATTAGGAGCAAATCATGAACGCTAAATTACAAGTTTTGGTCATCGACGATGATGTGGTTGTGGGTCGTAGTTTTGATCGGGTTCTCTCCGATAAGGGTTATGACGTTAAAACTGCGCTGAGTGGCGAGGAAGCCCTGGAGACGCTGGATAAATCCAATTTTGATGTTGTGTTCACAGATATCAAAATGCCCGGTATGGATGGCCTGGAAGTAACCGAACGTATCAAGGCCAAATGCCCCTGGACTCCCGTCGTGGTCATCACCGGCTATGGCACCCAGGCCAATGAAGTCAGGGCCTCTGTTTTGGGCGCAAGCGGTTTCGTTCGCAAGCCACTGACACCTGAAATGATTGAGAGCATCACCCTGAAAGCGGTAAATGATGCAGGACGACCCGAAAGCGGTGACGAAGAGTTGAACGAGGTATCTGAGGTTGTTGCTAAAAACGAAGTAGAAATCGCAAAAGTTGCGGAGGCGCCAAGGTCAATTAACAGCATCGCCAAGAACGTGGGCCTGTTTTTCGCTTCACCTTTCATAGCGCTTGGATACGTTATTGCACTACCATTCGTCGGTTTCTATATGTTTGTGAAACTGGGCCGGGAAGCCTTTGTGAAAAAACATATGTCGGAATAAATGTTTTTCTAATTGACATAGGTTAGTTGTTCAGAAAAACCGGGGCTTATAATGAGCCCCGGTTTTTCGTTAAAGACGGCCCACGAGAGGAGA
>JBATKU010000219.1:0-22879 GCA_049669725.1 Desulfobacterales bacterium | reverse complement strand
ACTGGCCCGGCTATATAGAGATCTGGTCGGATCGACCAATCAGGCCGTCGCCGAATGTGCCGATCAGGTGGTCTGGACGGTGGCCGGCATACCGGTGACTATAAAAGGATAGCAGAGGACAGAAGATAGAGGTCAGATGACAGAAGACAGAGGACTGATCCGATAACCGGAGGCGCAGAAGCTGATTATCAATCTGTCTTCTGTTAAAAGTACCATCTATAAAGTAAAATAAGACTCAAACAGGGGAATATTCAGACCTGACAGGTAACAGCAAGAAATGCGACACTTCATTTCGGCCATACAATTTATCACCATCATTCCGGCAGGGCGCGCGGGTACCTTTGAACCATCCAAAATGGTACCGTACTTTCCACTTGTAGGTCTTTTTCTGGGCATTTTGACGGCTGTATTTGATCAACTGGCAACTGCATTATGGAGCCGTCCGGTGGCATCGCTGCTGGATATCCTTTTTTTGGCCTTGCTGACCGGTGCCTTTCATCTGGATGGATTGGGTGATTCAGCTGACGGTTTACTGGGACAACGGTCCAGAGAAAAAGCATTGACCATCATGAAGGACAGTCGCCTGGGGACCATGGGACTGGTGGCCATCGTGTTCGGTTTGGCCTTGAAGTGGGCTGGTATCGCCGGGTTGGATACCAACCGCACCTTATTGCTGATCATCGTGCCGGCTTATGCACGCGGCAGCATGCTTTTCGGAATGCGTTTTCTGGAGTACGGACGGCCGGAGGGCGGCACAGGGGTGGATTTTTTCAAAAGCAGGCTGGAATGGTCGGCCTTCTGGGGTTTAGCGGCTCCGGTGGTATTGTCCGGGTTTCTGGGATGGGCGGCCTTGTGGTTAAACCTGGGCTTTGTCGCTTTGACTGCGGTTTTGGTCTGGTATTACAAACGAAGGGTGGGGTGTATCACCGGCGACATGCTCGGTGCAATGGCGGAAATATTGGAATCGGGCCTGTTTTTGCTGGTTTCCATGGGAGGGGCTGGATGATTCACGGACAAAGGGGGAATTAATTTCGAATGATGGAATGGCTGACCCCATGGGTTATTCTCCCGGCGGCCTTTGCCCTGGATATCATGCTGGGGGATCCTCGCTATCTGCCTCACCCGGTGCGCTGGATGGGAAAAGCGATTGAAAAACTTGAGCCGCCGTTTCGCAGCTTCAGCTTTAACCTTTCCTTTGCCGGTGCGCTATATGCAGCCGTATTGATCCTGGGGACCTGGCTGCTGACATTTTTGGTTTTAACAGCCGCCCACAGAATGCATCCTTTTTTTGAAACCTTGCTTGATATTGTTTTGATTTATTACTGTATTTCGATTCGTTCTTTAAATGACGCCGCAATGGAAGTAAAACAATGCCTGCAACAAAAGAAAGTTCAAACGGCCAGGGAAAAAGTCGCCATGATCGTTGGCCGGGATATAGATAAATATAAAGAAGATGGACTGGCCCGGGCCACCGTTGAAACCGTTGCCGAGAACCTGGTTGACGGGGTCATCGCACCTTTATTTTTCGCAGCCATCGGCGGTGCCCCGTTGGCTTTGGCCTATAAGATGACCAATACCCTGGATTCCATGGTCGGATATAAAAACCCAACCTATCAACAGTTCGGAAAAGCATCGGCCAGAATTGATGATATTTTTAATTACATACCGGCCCGCCTTTCCGTGCCGCTAATTGCACTGGCAGCCCAGATCCTTGCCGGCTGTGGAGAGCGGTCATTAAAGACGGCGATCTGTGAGGGCGCCGCCCACGCCAGTCCCAATGCCGGCTATCCGGAGGCCGCCTTTGCCGGCGCCCTGGCGTTGAGATTGAACGGACCCAATTACTACAACGGAAAACTGGTGGATAAACCCTACATCGGCGTGCGGTTCGGCAAAACATCGACGGAACATATTAAAAAAGCCTGCGACATCATGATGCTGTCCTCGCTTTTATGGCTGTTGGTGGTGTGTGGGGCGAACTTAGCAATAAAATGAGGTTTCGGGCGCCAGGTGTCAGGTCTATAAGTAGGTTTCAGGTACAAGAGGTTCAAGGGTTCAGAGGTTGAAAAGAGTCAACCCTGAAGGTGAACCCTGAACCTTTGAACCCTCTTGAAAGGATCATTGCACTAAATGATGAATAAGCAGCAACCAGAATACCCAGCTCTATCAAAATCCTACAAAGGAATGTTTCCCTTCAAAATCTGCACCACCTCATTTGTTTATCCGGATCACTACATCCCCAATGTGAAGATGCTCGGCCCTTATATGGACGAAATCGAGCTGTTGCTGTTTGAAAGCACGGGGCCCGACGTCCTTCCTTCCCGATTCGAAATCACAGAGCTTGGCCGGCTGGCCGCTGAATTCGATTTAAGTTACAATATTCATCTTCCCACGGATATATCCATCAGTGACATGAATACTGAACGGCAAAGAAGTGCTGTGGAAACCATGGTTCAGGTGATAGAACTTGTCGAACCACTTTGCCCGTCGGCCCTGATCCTTCATGTCCCCTATATTGACGGATCGTTAAAAGACGATAGCCTCTCTATCTGGCAGGACAGAGTTTACAAAAACCTTGAAAAAATACTATCTGTGGTTGAAAATAAGAAAATCATCGCCATTGAAACTCTGGAGTATCCGCTCGAACTGCTGGAAGCCGTCATTGTTGATCTGGATTTAGCGATCTGCCTGGACTTGGGCCATCTGATGGTATATGACAATGATGTAAAAGAAGTCTTTAAGAAATATTCATATAAAACATCCGTCCTTCATTTGCACGGAGTTGAGAACAACCGCGATCATATGACATTGAAGCGCTTGTCGCCAAAATTAATTGAAACTGTGCTGTGGGTATTAAAACGATTTTCCGGAGTGGTGTCCATAGAAGTCTTCTCCTATGAGGACCTGATTTCTTCCCTGAAATTTCTTGAAAATCACTGGGAGAGAGGATATCCGCTGATTTATGCGGGCCATGGAAAGACAAAAACCACTGATGCAGATTAAACAAAGAATTGAGCAGTTTATCAGAAAAGAAGGGCGAAGGCCGAGGGTCCTGGTCAGTAACATGGCGAAAAGAAGCCCTGATAAGGATATTAACCTGCTGGCTTCCTTGTTTGCCGAAACGGGGTTTGATGTTGATATTAGTCCCCTGCATCAGACGCCCCGGGGGACAGCCCGGATGGCGATTGAAAATGACGTTCACCTTATCTGCTTTTTAAGCAACGAAAACAATCACAAAAAATTAGTCACGGACCTGGTCAAGGACCTCAAGGCAGAGAACGCTGAAAATATTGGTATCGTAATTGGCGGTAACATACCCCAGTCTGATTATGATTTTCTTTATGGCGCCGGTGTCGATCAAATTTTAAATTCAGCATTGATCGATGCGGCATCGGTAAACCGACTTTTCGACTTGTTCGGATAATTCGAAAACGGACGATAGCATGGATACTCAAGAGTATATTGACGGTGTTTTAGCGAAAAACAGACGCATCGTTGCCAAAACAATCACTCTAATTGAAAGCTCGCTTCCCTCACATCAAGAAATGGCTAAGGCCATCGTCGATGCACTCTTGCCCCATGCCGGCCAAGCGGTGCGTATCGGGATAACGGGTGTGCCGGGCGTCGGGAAAAGCACTTATATCGAAAGTTTTGGACTGCAATTGGTGAAGCAAGGTCATCGGGTGGCGGTACTTGCAGTAGATCCCAGCAGTTCAAAAAGTGGTGGCAGCATCATGGGAGACAAGACCCGTATGGAAAAACTTTCTCTGGAGCAACAGGCCTTTATACGGCCTTCACCATCGGGCGGCACCTTAGGCGGCGTCGCCCGGCGAACCAGAGAAACAATTGTTGTCTGCGAAGCGGCCGGATTTGATGTTATCATTGTGGAAACGGTGGGTGTTGGTCAATCAGAAACCACCGTCGCATCCATGGTCGATTTTTTTCTGGTACTGATGCTGGCCGGAGCAGGAGACGAGTTGCAGGGCATCAAAAAAGGCGTTCTCGAACTGGCCGATGCCGTTGCCATTAACAAAGCCGATGGCAACAATATCGAAAATGCCAAAAAGGCCAAAATAGAGTATAAAAAGGCACTGAGTCTTTTAACGCCCTCCTCTCAAACCTGGTCTCCCCCGGTGCTAATTTGCAGCGCAGTGACTATGGATGGAATTGATGACATCTGGCAAACCATTTTGGATCACCGGAAAAAGATAGAGGCCTCGGGTGAATTGGCCGTAAAACGCAGCAAACAGGCTCTTGACTGGATGTGGGCTCTGGTGGAAGAAGGGCTGATCGATCGTTTTTATAAAAATTCGAAAGTAAAAAAGTCTCTACCTAAAATCGCCAAATCGGTTGAAAAGGGGAAAACCGGACCAACTGTTGCAGCGCATAAACTTCTTTATCTCCATGATCAATCCTTTTCAGAAACTGATTAAAAAAGGGGGATTCCCTACCAACCAGTTTTTGACCCGTTGTGGTGGGTGAACCGGAAAGCATCAACGAACGAACATTTCATTTAATTTATAATCTCAGGGAGATGCAAATGGAAAAAGAGCATAAAGTTCTCATTAGGCGTTGTGATGAATATGATCCTGACAATATTGCAGGTATCGACAAAGAAGGGATGCGGGAACTGGGGGTCACACCGTCCGGTAACATTCTGCTTAAACCCAATGTCGTTTTGGCTCATCCGGAGGTTTTTCCCTATGCGTTTACGCGCAAAGAGTTTCTTGATGGTGTCATAACCGCAACCAAAGAATTGGCCAAAGATGTGAAAGAGATCTCCGTGGGTGAGCGCTCGGGCATCACCATACCGACACGCTATAATTTCAACAACGCCGGCTATCCTGAAGTAATAAAAAGACACCGAATAAAAGCCCATTATTTCGACGAGGTCAAACAGGTGCCGGTTAAGATACAGGGTGCAAAAGTATTGCGAAACCAGTTATTTATGCCCAAGCCCATTGCCGAGTGTGACTTTCTTATCAATTTGCCCAAATTTAAAGCCCATCCCTGGTGCCGGCTGACATTGAGTTTGAAGAATTTCATCGGAATTCAGGATGATCGGCACCGTCTCGTGGATCATAATCAGTTTTTGGAACACAAAATTGCCGACCTGCAGGCCGTCATCCAGCCCAAATTTATAGCGATTGATGCCATTACAGCCGGGCAAAAAATGATGCTGACGCCAACCCCATTCCATATGGGTGCGATTGTCATGGGTACGAATTCGTGTGCGGTTGATACGGTCGGGTGCCATATGGTGAATGTTGATCCCAATGATCTGATTCATTTACGATACGCTTCTGAAAGGGGCTTCGGCCCCATGGACCTCGATCAAATTGAAGTTGGCGGTGATTATCCCCTCGCTGAAGTCCAGAAGAAAACTGAAAATTTTGAATTCTGCCTGGAGCGGGTGGATGACTATTTTTCCGACAGCCCGAACCTATCTTGCACGGTCGGAGCTTTTCCGGAGAAGCATTCAGCAGACTACTGCTGGGGAGGATGCCCGGGTGCGCTTCAGGAAGCCATGCACATATTCAGGGGTTTCTACCCGGACGTGGATAATGCAATGCAAAAAGTTCGTTACGTGGTGGGGAAGGTGGAGGAACCCCTAAATCTGGAGGATAATGAACGGGTCATTTTCGCCGGCAGTTGTACAAGCTGGGAAGGGGAGATCGACGGAGAACATGTCAAGATTGAGAGCAGCTATAAAACAGCCAGCGAAATCGATGAAACCAAAACGGAATCCAATGATATGATGGTAAAATTTCTGAAAGCTCAATTTAACTCCCTGGCAAATAAATCATCCCGCTATATCCATGCCAGAGGGTGCCCGATGTCCGTTGCCCAACATGTCAACTATTTAGCGTCTTTGGCGAAAATCAAAAACCCTAATTTTGATCCGAAATTATTTGTACAGGCCACTTTAACTTATTATCAAATGCGATTTCATCGTTTTATGGCTCGTCTTACGGATTAAATAACCGGGATAAGAGCGGGCTTCGTGAAAACTTAAAAAAAAATCGATTGTATGGCCGGACTCAGTGTTTATACCAGCAACCGCTTGGAAATTCTCGTAAAGCAGCTTGCGGGAATTGTTCAAAGGCCCTTGCCGACAGCGTTTACCCGCGAAGTCATTGTGGTCCAGAGCCGGGGGATGGAACGCTGGATTTCCATGGAGCTTGCCCGGATTAACGGGGTCAGCGGCAACGGCTCCTTTCCCTTTCCCAATGCCTTTCTGGAAGATATTTTTAAATCAATGCTGCCGGATCTATCCCCTGTCTCGCCCTTTGAGCCCGATATAATAACATTCCGGCTCATGCACATCATATCACGCAGTATAAATCTGAAGGGATTCAACGACCTCAAGGCATACCTGGCCGGGGACAACCAGCAACTCAGATTGTATCAACTGGCAGGTAAAATAGCCGATCTTTTTGATCAGTATCAGGTGTTTCGGCCCCAATTGCTCTTCCAGTGGGAGCAATCCAAGGAAGAAAAAGGGGCGCCCGATCTATGGCAGGCAGCACTCTGGCGTCAGCTGGCCCGTGGTCATGAGGGCCTGCACCGCGCCCGCTTACGGGAAAACCTGCTGGAACAGATCAGAAGCGGACAGATGGACTCAACCCATTTGCCTGCGAGAGTGGCACTATTCGGCATTTCCCATCTACCCCTTTTTCACCTCCAGGCATTCGCAGAGTTGTCCCGTCTTATTGAGGTTAATTTATTTTTAATCGATCCCTGCCGGGAGTACTGGACAGATATTATTTCGGACCGGGAAATTACAAGGATGCGCCGTAAAAACCCTCAGGTCGCTGAAAATATTGAATGGTACCATTTTGATAAGGGAAACCGGCTGCTGGCCGCCATGGGAGCCCTGGGCCGGGAATTCTTCGCCCTGATCAACGATCTGGATTGTGAAATTATCGAAGGATTTGAGGAGCCGACGGCAGACACCATCCTCGGCTGCCTGCAGTCGGACATTTTAAACCTGAGAGACAGGGACGGCAGCACTGCCGGGGAAGCAGCTGGATCAACCGCCGACAGCCAACTGCCCATATCTGATCGGGATAACTCCATTCAGGTCCATGTCTGCCACAGTCCCATGCGGGAAATCGAAGTGCTGCATGATAATCTGCTGGCTATGTTCGAAGAAGATCCGGCGTTATTGCCCAAAGACATCATCGTCATGACGCCTGATATTGAAACCTATGCACCATACATCCATGCCGTCTTTGATTCTCAAACCGACAAATCATTGCGAATCCCATACAGTATTGCGGATCAGAGCCCGCGCACTGAAAGCCGAATGATAGAGGGTTTTTTGGCTTTGCTTGACATCAACGAAGGCCGGTTCGGAGCCGTTCAGGTACTCTCCTTATTGGAATTTCCCGGAATCAAAGAACGGTTCGACCTGGTGGAATCTGATCTAAACGTCATTGGGCGGTGGGTCAAAGATACGCAAATTCGATGGGGTATTGATGCCGATAGCCGCCTGAAGGCAGGACTCTCCGGGTTCTCAGAAAACACCTGGCAGGCCGGACTGGAAAGGCTGGTGCTCGGGTATGCCATGCCGGGCGAAAACCGGCACATGTTTAACGGCATTTTACCCTATGACAACATTGAAGGCAGCGATGCCCAAATCCTGGGCAATTTTTTAAATTTTATCGGCCGCCTGATTGTTTGGTCAACAAAATTGAAGCAGCCCGGAAATCTGAGCAAATGGCAAATGACCCTGACCGCCCTTGTCGACAGCTTCTTCAAGCCTGACGAAAAAGAAGAAAGGGAGCTCCAGATCTTACGTAATTTGCTGGAAGATCTGGCTGACATTGAGAATTACGCGGATCTTCATGATGATATAGAACCGGCAGTTGTCAAATCATATCTGAAATCACGACTGGAGCAAAACAGGTATGGATCAGGCTTTTTAACAGGGGGCCTTACCTTTTGTGCCATGCTGCCCATGCGAAGCATCCCATTTGATATCATCTGTCTCGTCGGCATGAACAATGACGCCTATCCCCGGGATTTTCAACCGCTGAACTTTGATCTCATGGCCAGACATCCCCGGGTCGGCGACAGGTCTCGCCGCAACGATGATAAATACCTCTTTCTTGAATCCATCATATCAGCCCGCAAAAAGCTTTATATCAGTTATGTGGGACAAAGCATCCAGGACAACTCCATCCTGCCGCCGTCTGTGCTTGTCAGTGAGTTGCTCGACACTATTAAAAAGAGTTTTGCTGTGTCCGACGAAAACCTCCTTAAAAATATCGTAACCCGGCACAGACTGCAGCCTTTTTCGCCATGGTATTTTCGCAGCGGCACCGGGCTTTTCAGTTATTCAATCGAAAATATGCTGGCCGGTATGGCTGAAAAAGCAGAACCGCTTCCCTTTGTACCGGCCGGGATTCCCCTGTCACCGGAAGAGGTCGCGCAATGGCAAAAGCTCGACCTCGATTCCATCTGCCGGTTTTTCAGCAACCCCGCCCGATTTTTCATGCAAAGACGATTGGGGATATGGCTGGAGGATAAAAGTTCCCTGTCGGACGACCGTGAAAATTTTGTACTGGTCGCCCTGGAAAGATATCTGGTTGAACAAAATCTGCTTAAAGCCCGAATGTCGGGATCAGCCCTCGAAGACTTCAAACCTGTCCAAAAGGCGCTGGGGCAACTCCCCCACGGCCATGTCGGGGATTTTCACTACAATGAAATGAGCATTGAAGTTGAAAATTTTGTTTCCAAAATAGAACGCTTTACCCGGACAGTACCCCGGGAGCCGGTCGAAATTGATTTTAAGATTTCAGGATTCGATCTGAGAGGACGGGTGTCTGAAATTGCGGAATCCGGATTGGTTAACATCCGCTACGCCCGTAAAAGAGTTAAGGATATCCTGACATCCTGGATTTACCATCTTGTTCTGTGTCATGGGGCACCGCCGGAATACCCGCAGACCAGCTTTCTCATATGCAGGGATTCAGCGGTGCAGTTCGGGCCGGTACCGGAAAGCAAAGCCTTTCTTGAGGACCTTCTTAACTTGTTCCGGTGTGGATTGGAGGAACCGATCCATTTTTATCCTGATACTTCCCATGAATATGCCGAACACAAACTAAATAAGTCAGGATCTGATCAATCGGCGCTGGCTAAGGCCGAACTGAAGTGGCGGGGCGGAGATTCGCCCAAAAAACACTCCCAGGTGGAATCTGATGATCCCTATTACGATCTGTGTTTCCGCCGAATGGACCCCCTGGATGATGAGTTTAAAAAGATTGCCCTGACGGTGTTTGTGCCGCTATTTGCGTATAGTAAGGAAATTGTACTTTAACCATACAGAGACATGCAATATCCAACTATTTGTATTTTTACTTTAAAGTAGCCCATAAAATTCGAAACTCGAAAAACGAAATTCGAAACAAATACTAAATTCGAATGATTTAATGACCGAAACAATGATACTATTAACTCTAAAATTAGTTTGTAATTTGTTTGGTTCATTTGAATTTTGAAAATTCGGGTTTGTTTCGAATTTTGATATTCGGTGTTCGAATTTAATTCTTCCAAAACGTTATCAAAGCTTGATAAACATCGATTACAGATGCTTGAAACAAACAACTATATAAAGGAGACCTTCCATGGCTTTGATCGTACAGCTACATGAAGGCGTAGCCATCAACAAATGTCCGTTGGACCAACCCCGATTGCGTATCGGCCGCAGCCCGGAATGTGACATTTTTATTGATGATGCTGTCGTCAGTTCTGAGCATGCCGTGATTGAAAAAATAGAAAGCCCTGATTCCAAAGGGGCTTTTGAATATTATTTAGAGGATCAGAACAGTACCAACGGTACATTTTTAAATGATGAAAAGACCACCCGTCAAAAATTGAATCATGAGGACGTCATCCGGGTGGGGTGGGTTAGCTTTAAATTCATAGACGAAACAAAAGCAGACCCGGATCAAACCGCTAAAATTCATAAAAGCTGGATTCCCGGCGTATTTTATACAAAGCAGTAAACTATCAGTTATGGCCATTACCTCCCAGATAACGGTTGCGGTCAAGCCGGATTTTTATAAATCCAGTATGAAGATGGATGCGCTCGAACCCGGCAGCACCCTGAAACTAAAAATTCTTGGGTTGCAAGGAGACCGTGCGCTGATTGATTTCGGAAGTTTTCGCACAACCGCGGATATAAAGATCCCCGTTACTTTGGGCCAGGAATTGACGGTCCGGGTGCTGGAAGCCGGCAAACAGCTCAAACTGGCTGTCATCAAAACGAATCTAAAGAATCCCATATCCGCTGAATTGTCCGGACAGCGCCTGGAAGCACTACCCGCTGAAAATCTAAATAAAGTCCAACATGATTTATCCCGGATTTTGGATCAGGCTGCAGGCCCGACGGGCGGCAAAAAACTTCCTCCATCGATATTCAATGTTTTAGCGAGTTTAAATGCTCATTTCGAACCTTTTGAATTAAAAGATATATTTACCGAATTACTTCCCCGGCTCAAGTCCCACTTTGAAAACTCAGGTATTTTTTTTGAAAAATCCCTTGAACGGATAATTTCTCAGGTCCTTGAAGAAAAGCACGGCGGATCGACCAAAAGCCTGGCTGATCTTTCTGCAGTCAAATCCGTTTTAAACCGAGACCTCAAGCCCAACCTTTTATTGCTTCAACATTTCATCGAGGAAAAAGAAACCCTGCAAAAAATCTTTGAGCCAAGAACCCTGGCCGTACTCAAAGGGGCCATCGATGCCATGTTGTCCGACATAACCCAGCAACAGGGCAGGGCGGTAGGACAGCTGGAATCAGCCGATCCGTTTCAGGTGTTTACGTATACCCTACCGCTAAAAGAGGGAGACCAGACAGCCAGGTTGAAGATCTTTTATGAAAAAAAACAACAATCAGGATCCAAAAAAGGGTTTCAAATCTCCCTGCTGCTGTCTATGAATCGATTGGGAGACGTCCGCACGGATTTATCTCTATTGGGAAAGGATTTGAACATAACCTTCTACGTAACAGAACCGTCGGCCATGATCGAGATACAGGAAAATTACCAGGAATTGGAAACCTTGCTCCACGATCACTTTGACCAGATACAGCTAAAAGTCAAAGTTTCCCGGAAAAGAGTCAAGGATTTTGATCGGCCGGATGTTCAAAGGGCCGGCAACCGGAAGGTGGATCTGCGGATTTAGCCATGGATAAATCTCCAAAAGCCGTCGCCTTGAAATACGACCGGAAAAAAGACCATGCCCCTATAGTCATCGCCAAGGGCAGGGGAGAGATTGCCGAGAAAATCATCGAAGTCGCCAAGGCGCATAACGTGCCGCTGTGCGAGGATAAAAACCTGATCAAAATACTGGAAGCCCTCGATCTGGAAACTGAGATACCACCGGAGCTGTACCGGGCGGTGGCCGAAGTGCTGGCGTTTATTTACCGACTTAATGGAAAGTTATAATCACAGCGATCAGACTAATAAAATATATAGTACACCTTTTTGCATCCGACACGATTATAAAAAAGCGAATATCGAATAATGAATGCCGAATGTCGAAGCAAGGAATTCTATCGATTGTTGAAACAAGACAGAGCGCAGCGATTCCATCCTTCGACATTCTGCGGTTGGATATTCTGCGGTTCTGCGGTTCAATACTGCCATCGATCAACAAACCGCCGGTAGTGCCAGGCAATTTACAACTTAAGTCCATAAAATTCAACCTATAACCCGAAACTCGCAACTCGTAACCCGACACATGCAACCATTTGACCTGCTAAATGCTCCCCTTGAAGGGAGCAATTTGATAGAAGCCAGCGCTGGTACGGGAAAGACTTACAATATTGAAGGTCTCTTTATTCGGCTCGTCTTGGAGATGCAGCTGCAGGTCGATCAGATTCTGGTCCTGACATTCACCAACGCAGCCACCGAAGAACTTAAAGATCGAATCCGAAACAAACTTTTACAGGCCAAGGGCAGATTTGCGGCTGGAGGCAGCAACGACCCCCTCATCGAATCACTGGTAAACACATACCCCGATAAGAAAGCAGCGGGTCTGCGACTGCATGAAGCCCTGATCGATTTCGATCAGGCAGCTATTTATACGATTCATGGGTTTTGCCAGCGCATTATCCATGAGAATGCCTTTGAAACCCATAATTTATTCGATACCGAACTGGTTTCTAATCAATCCCACCTCATCCAGGAAGTCGTCGATGATTTTTGGCGAAAGACCTTTTACACGGCATCAACGGAATGGATTGGTTTTGCTCTGGACCGGGTTAAGAATCCGAAGTATTTTATTCGGCTCCTGGACAAAGTCAAAATCCCTGATGTGAAAATAGTGCCCGAATCCTCTGAGCCTGCCCTGGAGACTCTCCAGCCCTTTCGCAGCGCACTGGACGCCCTGAAAAAAACCTGGCCGACCTCCCGGGAGGCGGTCATCCAGGCTATGATGGATCCGGCTCTGAACGCCACCATCTACGGCAGTATGAAAGCCGGTGCCAATCACCCGGAAATGAGCCTAAGGGCGCTCAAAGTGAACACCCTGGCAGAGGCCATGGACCATTTTGCCGACCCCCGAAGCACGGGATTTCCCCTCTTCGATAAATTCGAAAATTTCACGGCCGCCAAACTGACCAGAGCCACCAAAAAAAATTACCGCCCGCCCGAGCATGAATTTTTTGATCTTTGTGATCTTGTCTTTACCCGGGGCGAACTTCTGAGGGCCGAATTTGAGCAATCCTTGATGTTTCTAAAAACCAGGCTGTTTGGCTTTGCCGGGTCTGAGCTGCGGAAACGAAAAAAAGAAAAAAACATCCAGTATTTTGATGATCTTTTGATAACGGTGTTAAACGTTCTTAAAAGTGAAAACGCCGATCAACTGGCGGCCGGTATTCGTCAGCGATACAAGGCTGCCCTGGTAGATGAATTTCAAGATACCGACAGTGTCCAGTATGATATTTTAACCCGCCTGTTCGCTCACGACGACAGCCTGCTGTTTATGATCGGCGATCCCAAGCAATCCATCTACAGCTTCCGGGGGGCTGACATCTTCTCTTATATGAAGGCCGCCCGCAGCACCGATGCCAAATTTACGCTGATAAAAAACTGGCGCTCTGAACCACAGTTGCTTACGGCCGTCAACACCCTGTTTTCTGGGGTGAATAAACCGTTTATTTTCGATGAGATCCCCTTTGAAGCCGGCAAACCGGCCCGGCAATTCTTAAAAGATACCGAATTTGAAGGTCCGCCATTTATTCTCTGGTATCTGGATTCAGAAAAATTTACCGGAACCGACAAACCCGTTAACAAACCTGCGGCGACCCGGTTGATTGCGGATGCCGTAGGGAGTGAAATATATCGGTTATTGTCAAAAACACCGCCGGTTGAGCCGGGTAAAATCGCCGTACTGGTCCGCACAAATGACCAGGCCCAACTGATAAAAACTATCCTGACCGCCCGGGATATTCCATCGGTTCTTTATACTTCGGCCAACATTTTTGATTCCCGGGAGGCCATGGAAATTGATCGAATCTTAAACGGCATTGCCCATCCGGCCGATACCTCCTATCTCAAAGCCGCATTGGCCACGGAAATTATGGGTACCCGGGCCGAGGAACTGGTCTCCGGTGATTTTGAATCCCGATGGTGGGAATCCCGGCTAACCCGGTTCAGTGAATACCTTCAAACCTGGGAGCAGAGTGGATTTATTCGCATGTTTCGGCTGTTTTTAGTCCGGGAGAGGGTTAAGGATCGGCTTTTAAGTTTTCCGGACGGTGAACGACGCCTCACCAATGTTTTGCATCTGGTCGAATTGCTGCACCGACATTCCGCAGAAAGAAAGTCCGGTGTTGCCGGCCTGTTGAAATGGCTGGCTGAGCAGCAGGATCCGATAACTCCCCGGCTGGAAGAAAATCAACTGCGTCTTGAAAGCGATGAGAATGCCGTCAAGATTGTTACCATCCATAAAAGCAAAGGATTGGAATACCCGGTGGTGTTTTGTCCCTTCGGCTGGGAAGGCTCTTTAATAAATGACAAGGAATTTGCTTTCCATGATATTGCCGATAACCTTCAACTGACGTTTGATTTAGGCTCCGAATCTCGCGATCAGCATCTGGCCCTGGCCCGCAACGAGCTGTTGTCTGAAAATCTAAGACTGCTTTATGTGGCCCTGACCCGGGCCAAACACCGCTGTTACCTTGCATGGGGACATATAAACCGCGCGGAAACATCCGCGCTGGCCTACCTGCTGCACGGCGGCACCGATCAACCGGCCGAATTTTCAGCAGAAGATCAGACCCTCCTTTTAAAAAACCAATTCAAGGCCAAAACCAGCGCCGAACTTTTTGAAGATTTACGACAACTGGCGGTAAGGTCCCAAAACAGCATTGAAGTGGTTCCCTTGCCCGTATCAACAGATTCAGATAGGGTCCTTAGGCAAGGGCCGGCGGCCGAAGAACCGCTTTTCTGTCGCCGGTTCACCGGAAAAATAGATCGTTCCTGGAAAATTTCAAGTTATTCTTCCCTGGTATCCGCCGGGGCTTCCGATGTGGACCTACCGGATCGAGATGATTCCCTTGACAGGTTGGAACCGGACCGAACGACGTCCGGCGATGAGTTCGAAGCGCAAAGCGCTCACAACGGCCTGTCGGTTTTTGCCTTCCCGCGCGGCGCTAGGGCCGGCAGCTTTTTTCATGACATCCTTGAGCATCATGATTTTGCCGGGAACCAATCAGACCACCTGAAACAGCTGGTTACCGGCAAACTGCAGCAATACGGCTATGACGCCAAATGGCTGACAACTGTTAGCAAGGCCATATCAGCAGTCCTGGCGCTTGAATTGCATCCGGATCTCTCGCCGTTCCGACTGTCGTTTTTAAAAGCCGCAGACCGGATAAATGAAATGGAATTTTATTTCCCACTAAACCCCGTGACGCCCGGCAAATTAAAAAAGGCATTTAAAAAATTCGATCGCCCCAACTTAGACGGGCAGTTTCCCGCCCGCCTTGAAAGACTGTCCTTTGCCCCTTCTCTCGGGTTCATGAAAGGCTATATCGATATGGTTTTTCGCCATCAGGGGCGTTTCTATCTGCTCGATTGGAAATCGAATTATCTTGGACCGGCCTTTGAGCACTATAATCAGCCATCTTTGCATAAAACCATGGAAGCAAATTACTACACCCTGCAATACCACATCTACACCCTGGCATTGCACCAGTATTTGCGATATCAACAACCGGATTACTGTTACGAGAAGGATTTCGGCGGCGTTTTTTACATATTCATCCGAGGCATCAATGCGCTTAAAGGTCCCGAATACGGTGTTTTCTATGACCTGCCTGATCCGGATCTGATTAATTCCCTGGGCCAAACCCTTATTCCCGGATATCAATATTTGGTTGATTAGTTGATTGGTTAAATAGTTGATTAGTTGAAGGAAAGACAGAACATAGGGCGGGCCTCCGTGCCCGTCGGAGTCAGTTCATCGCACACTCCTGAATAGGGTCGACTTAATGGCAAAATTGAAGAAAAATACGATAGAGACTCTAAATAATTCAGGAATATTTTCTGAGATGGATATTCATTTTGCCAGGTTCATTTTGCGGTTGGGCGTTGATCCGGATCCGGACATATTTCTGGCGGCAGCACTGGTAAGCCGTGCAACTGCCAATGGCGACATCTGTCTCAATCTCGATTCTGTGGCCGAAACCATCCTTTTAGAAGCGCAGGCGGGCCATGACCCGGTCTTCTGTCCCCCGTCCGTGAAATGGCGCCAAAAATTAATGGCGCATACCGCGGTCGGCAAACCTGGTGACCGGTGTCCGCTGGTCCTGGATGATCATAACCGTTTGTACCTCTACCGCTATTGGGAGTATGAAACAAAGCTGTCTTCCGCCATTCATGATCGAGCCGCGGGGGAGTTGGCAGATTTCAATCCCGGGAAAGTTAAAGCCAGTCTCGACCGGTTGTTTCCGGCTACCGATGCGGGTATCGACTACCAAAAAGTTGCCGCCGTCACTGGATTGATAAAGCGCTTTAGTGTCATCACGGGGGGACCCGGCAGCGGCAAAACCCATGCCATTGCCGGCATACTGGCACTCATATTGGAATGCACCGGCCGGGACAAATTAAATATCAGTTTGACCGCTCCCACCGGCAAGGCAGCGGCCAGACTCGGACAATCCATCCTGCAGGCCAAAGAACATCTTAATTGCAGCCGCTCTGTAAAAGACGGCATCCCCGGCGAGGTTTTTACCATTCACCGTTTACTAAGACCCATTACCGGCACGCCATATTTCCGTTACAATAGCGACAATCTATTACCGGCCGATGTCGTCGTGGTTGACGAAGCCTCTATGGTGGATCTGGCCCTGATGTCGAAGCTGTTGCAGGCCGTTGCACCGGATGCCCGGCTGTTGATCGTGGGCGACAAAGATCAGCTGGCCTCGGTTGAAGCCGGTTCGGTCCTGGGCGATATTTGTGACCGCCAGGTCATGCATGGCTTTTCTAAAGATTTTCTTAAACATATTGAGGCATTTACCGGCAGCGCTAGAAAATATTTCACCCAGGCGCCTGAAAACAGCGCAGCGTTGCAAAATTGCATTAGCGTGTTGCAGAAAAACTACCGGTTTTCGTCCCAAACTGGTATCGGGGCAATCAGCCGGGCCATCAATCTCGGCGATATTGAAAAATCAATGGCATTGCTAAAAAATCCGTTGGAAACTGCCGCCAGGTGGTCAGAAATTGGCTCCCAAAACAAGTTAAGCAGTCAACTGGCTCAGATGATAATTGATGGATACAGAAAATACTTGACAATCAAGGACCCCATGTTAGCTATGGATGCGTTTAATGAGTTTAAAATCCTGTGCGCGCTTAAAATTGGCCCGTTTGGTGTAACGTCAGTCAATAAGCTGGCCGAGCAAGTCCTGATCCGTGAAAATCTCATTGGAGACCATCCAGCGGGAAGTCATCCGTGGTACAAGGGCCGGCCGGTAATGATAACCAGGAATGATTACAGCCTCGGACTTTATAATGGGGATATCGGCATCACCCTGCCGGACCCGGATGCCTCCGACGATCAATTGCATGTCTATTTCCAGGATGCCTCAGGCGGTGTCCGTCGGTTTCTTCCCCACAGACTCCCGGGGCATGAGACGGTCTATGCCATGACAGTGCACAAGAGTCAGGGTTCGGAATTTAATCACGTAATCCTCATCCTGCCGGATAAGGATTACCCGCTGATGACCCGGGAATTGATCTATACCGCACTGACAAGAGCCCGGCAGAAAGTGTCTGTCTGGGGAACTGAACCGGTGCTCACGACCGCTATTTCACGCAAAATCGAACGATCCTCCGGATTGCGCGAGGCGTTGTGGGAATAATAAGTGTTCAGGTGTCAGGTTTCAGGTGTCAGCAATCCTTTGATTGAGGAATTGCGAATTTGGGTATTTAGGTATTATTGGTATTCTGTCGTTTAAATTCACCGATACAAGAATTCCTCAATTCCTGAATCCCTAAACCATTGAGTTACTGACACCTGAAACCTGAAACCTAAGAACGGAGCCATACAGATGAAAAGAACAGTTATTCGAGGGACCGGGCGTTTCCTCCCGCCCCGGGTGGTAACCAATGAAGATATGACCCAATGGATGGACACATCGGATGAATGGATCCAGCAGCGAACCGGCATCAAGCAGCGCCATTGGGTGCCCGAAGAAGGTGGAGTGGGATCATCCGATCTCGGGTTGGCAGCCTCGCAGATCGCCATGCAACGCGCCGGCTGGAAGCCGCAAGACATTGATTTGATCATTTTTGCAACCCTGAGTCCGGATATTTTTTTCCCAGGGCCCGGATGCTTGATGCAGCATAAACTGGGACTGGACGCAACGCCGGCCCTAGACATTCGACAGCAATGCACCGGTTTTCTTTATGGCATCACCACCGCTGATGCTTATATCCGCAGTAATCTGGCCAACAGAATTCTTCTGGTGGGTGCCGAGGTTCATAGTACCGGACTGGATATTTCCACCAGGGGCAGGGATGTGGCGGTGATATTCGGTGACGGCGCCGGAGCGGTCTGCCTGGAAGGTGTTGAATCGGATGAACCGGTTGGGGTTCTGGCATCAGCCCTGCACGCCAACGGCAAGTTTGCCGAAAGCCTGTCGGTTGAACTGGGGGCCTCCCGCAACAACCCCCGCATGAGCAAAGAAGCTATCGACGAGGGACGGCATTATCCCAAAATGGACGGCAAGACCATCTTTAAATTGGCGGTTCAGAAACTTCCCGAAGTGGTCGCTGAAACCCTGGCAAAAGCCGAACTTGCTCTCGAGGATATTGATCTGTTTATTCCCCATCAGGCCAATCTGCGCATCAACCAGTTTTTTCAGCAGTCGATGAAATTGCCTGAAGCCAAGGTGTTTCACAACATCCAACGCTACGGCAACACTACCGCGGCCAGCATCCCCATTGCCTTTGATGAAGCCCTGGAAATGGGAATTATCGGTGATGGCAGCACCGTTATGTTCCTGGGCCTCGGCGCCGGCGTAACCTGGGGAGCCGTTATTTCAAAACTGGTCGGTTAAAGTTCGATTGAACCCAGGTTGACAGGGGTTCGTACAGGTGGTACGGAATAGAAAAACAGTTCGGTCCGGGGGAAAAACCAGGCGCAGCCATGTCATCCCCGAACAACTGTGACTGCTGATGTTCATCGTTCTCGATTTCCTTGGCTCGCCGTAACTCGAAAGGAGGAGCTATGGGTATCTTGGGACAGTTTTTTGGCGGCAAGCGTGATTATCCCTCACTTGATTCGTCAGCCCCGGCTGCCAGGCAGTTAGAAGCCGTGCGTCCCCCACTTGAAAAACTGGCAAGCGAGACCAAAGATCCGCTGGAGGTTGTGCCAGCTGAAGATTCTGTTTACGTCTTCGTCGGGAAGCCTCCGAAGAAATTTGGGATCGCATGGATCGAAGATGGCGATAAAATCGTCAACTTCAAATCTCTGGTAGATGAAAAGGGGCTTACGGAGGACAGGCTCCAAAACCTGAGCGAAAAACTCAGGAAAGCCTACATCGCACACCAGGACAAACCCCGGTATGTGACCAGAATAAGTGATCGTGAAGTCGTGGTCATCCCTTCGACGTCGTTGTTGAACAATTTGAAAAGCGTGTTAGAAGAAACTGTCGCTTAAAACTGACGATTGCGATTGGGCCGGACATCACGGATGAGGCGGACTGATAGAGAAAGCCAGGCGTGTATACATTGGACGGACATAGACCACTTATTCAGTGAATATGACTAAAATGGGGCACGTTCAGGTCGGAACGTGCCCTTGCTTTTTCAAACAACATGCCGACTTATTGTTTTGATATTCAATTTTCGGTCGGGATATTGATCAGGTTCGCCGGGTGCAGGATATGGCTTCGGATAAGGTCGTATGGATTTTATCCAGCAGGATGCATTTTGGCGCACATTTAGGGAAGGTCTTTTTCTGAACGCATTTCTTGCAGGGACTCTTTACGAGATATCCGATTTCAAAATCGTATTTATATTTAAATGGCTTTTTGGTCATAAGGGCAGACTTCCTATCACAGGATCCAGCGTCCCACAAGGCAATTTTTGGCAGCCGGGGAGTTTTCCTGTCATGCTTACGTAGGCGAACATCCAGATCAGCCAGACAAACGATACTGTGTCGCAATTGACAAAACTGCAAATATTGCTCTCTTGTCAATCCGGACTTGATCCGGAATCCAGTACTTTTTCAATCATATCAGGTTTTTGGATGCCGGATCAAGTCCGGCATGACGGTCAGAAAATAATAGTTTTTTTCAATTGTGACCCAGCCTGCTTAAAAACCGATTGTAGTCGACCATTTTGGCAAAGGATTTCACTGCCCGTTCCGGGGTCGGATAGAAAACTCCTTTAAATTCACTGCCGGTCACCCGGTAAAGGGTCTGATTCTTCTCATCCGGCAGCAGGCTGACGCCAAATATGGGTTTATGGTATTTTTCCATTAAGTTGACGATATGCTCGATATATTGCTTTTCAAAATTGAGAAACTGCTGATTCATCTGATCAACAAACCCTTGGTCATATTGGGGATCGGCCTTCAGTACCGATTCGCCGAATCTTTTAACCATGATCCTGCGGCCCATTATGCCGAGATTGATAACGGCGTCGCAGCCATCCCACTTCATAAGTTCTTCCAGAGCAGTCAAGGGTACGGAGGGATCGCGGTCTCCCACAAGATCGATGGGATTGGATCGGCTCCAGTAGGCCGGCAGCATCCGATCCATTTTGTCTATCAGCTTGGCTGAAAGTTCCGGTACCACCAGGCCGTAATCCGCACACAAATCAGCCGTGACAACCCCCCATCCGCCGCCCAGGGTTACGATGGCGGCCCGTCGGCCTTCGGGTAACGGCAGTGAAGAGAAAGCCGCCGCTAAATCAAGAAGGTCCATGGGCTTTTGGGCCAATACGATACCGGCCTGCCGACAAACAGCTTCGAATATTTTGATATCGGATGTCATGGCACCGGTGTGACTGGCCGCAGCCCGATTGCCGGCATCGCTTCTGCCCCCCTTCAAAAGCACGATTGGCTTCTTTTGGCCGACACGGCGGGCGCTTTCAAAAAAGCGTCGACCATTTTTAACACTCTCGACATAAAGAATCACCGTACGGGTCAGGGTATCCACTTCAAAGCCATCCAGATAATCTTCAATCGTCATCATGGCTTCATTGCCTGAACCGCAAAAGGCCCGAATACCGATACCCTGCTGTTCGGCAAAGGCCAGCAGCTGGATTCCCATATTCCCGGATTGTGCCACCATGGCAGTCGAGCCGGGCCGGGGCATGACCGGTGAGCCGGTACAGTAGAGATTATTATGGGGGTTGCATATACCCATGGTGTTGGGACCCAGCACCAGGACACCCGCCTGGCGGGCGGCTTTAACCAATTCTTCTTCCAGGTGCTTGCCGCGCTCTCCGGTTTCACCAAAACCGGAGGTAATCAGGAGCATATTTTGAATCCCTTTTTTCCTGAATTCAGGTATGAGATCCAGCACCCTTTCGGCCGGTATGGTTACGGCCGCCAGGCCAACCTTTCCCGGTATCTCGGCCACAGATCGAAAGACTTCTCTTTCAGCTATTCTGCCGCCTTTCGGGTTTACCGGGTAAATCGGACCTTTATAGCCACCACTGATGGTATTGGCCATCAGGGTGTGACCCCATTTCCCGATCTGAGCCGAAGCACCCACGATAGCTACGCTTTTAGGATAAAAAAGCGAGCCGATGGCATCCGGGGATATCGCTGGCAGAAATTCGATTTCTTCGGTTCCACCACCGGTGACCACCAGTGCATCCACAGCCGTCACCCGGCCCTCCGGGGTTACCAGCAAGGGATTAATATCAATTTCGGAGATTTCCGGATGGGTTTCTCCGATGCGGGATAATCCCTGCAATGTTTGAATCAGTTCATCTTGCCGGACAGCTTTCTCGCCCCTGAAATCACCCAGAAGTGCTTTACCTCGAATTTCCCTGAGCATTTCCGAGGCATCATTTTCAGTCAGTGGTGCCAGGCGAAAAGCGACATCCCCAAAAGCTTCGGTGAACACCCCGCCAATGCCGAACATGATCACCGGACCGAATTGGCGGTCTTGAAACAATCCGGCAACAAATTCCCGGCGGCCTTTAATGTGGGGTTGCAGCAGAAATCCATCCAGATCCTTGCCGGCCCCGGCGATGAGTGACTGTACGGCGTGCTCTACGGCCCGGGAATCCGCGAGGTTGAGGTGCACCAGTCCCCGGTCGGTTTTGTGCATCAACTTTGCACCGATGCCTTTCAATACGACCGGATATCCAATGCTGTCGGCAGCCGGCACAACATCTTCTCGCCGCGCTACAAACCGTTCAGGGGGCAAAGCAATGCCGAATTCTTCAAGAAGAAGTTTAGCCTGGCTGTCGGTTAAAGCGATTTTCTCGGTATTTTGCTCCAAAGCGTATCTTCCCTTCTCAAGTGGCGGTTTTTAATCCGCCGTCGGACAAGCCCTCCTGAGGGTTCCCCGCCGATGGCGGGCGGGTAAAGGTTAAATTCCCCGTACCTTGGGGCGATTATCAGTATTCCGATTGATACCCTGTTGCCTGCAGCGGGCAGTTCATTGAAATTCCAGTAAGATAAATGTATTATTAAAACATATACCCAACCCTCAAAGGAGGTCAAGTTTTATGAATGATGACGATAAGGATTAAGAGTATATTCAATACCGGCAACAACTCTAACTTTACGCTGATATCAGTTTGTGATATGAAAAGTGAAACAGATACCGAATAATCATTTAAAATTACAAGGATTTACACAATGCAGATCGGGATAGGTTATGATGTTCATCGACTGGTGAAGGGCCGCAAACTGATACTCGGCGGTGCGGTCATTCCCTTTGAGAAAGGGCTGCTGGGGCATTCGGATGCGGATGTTCTGGTGCATGCGGTTTGTGATGCCCTGCTGGGATCGGTCGGATTGGGCGATATCGGCCTGCATTTTCCGGATACCGACCCCCAATACAAAGATATCTCCAGTCTAAAGCTGCTGACCCAAACCAATGCAATGGTGCGCCAAAAGGGTTTTACCATAAGCAATATCGACACCATAATTTTTGCAGAAGCCCCTAAAATGAGTCCCTATCGAGAAGCCATGCAAAAAAATCTTGCCCGCGCCGTTGAAGTCGCCCCCGGCTGTGTTAATATTAAAGCCACGACTACCGAAGGACTAGGCGTCATCGGAAAAGGAGAGGGCATCGGTGCCATGAGCGTGGTGCTCGTCTCATGATTCAGGTCTGGATTAGCTTACTATTTCCTCATTTCAGGAGAAATTTGGCGTCTTGGAGTACTGGAGGACT
>JBATKU010000218.1:0-20554 GCA_049669725.1 Desulfobacterales bacterium | reverse complement strand
CGCAATGGATGGCGCCCCAGGTCTGCGGTGCTGTTAAATATTCATTCAACCGGCGAAAGGCGTGGTTTATACGGCTGTGAAGCACCAGCTCCGATGCGCGCTGTTCGATCTGCTCCGGACTGATCCGGTTCAAAAATGCCATCGGGTTATGATCTACCTCCCGCCAAAGATGCGGATCCAGATCCGTAAAAAGCCGGATAACTTCCGGGTGCCACGTCCACCACAGATTTTGTGCCAGCGTCCGAAGCCGCTGATGAAGATCATTTCCTGAATTTTTCATTGAGATTTCTCCTGGGTTTAGGGTTCGGATAATTCAATGGTAATGCCGTTGAAGGCCTCGGGTTTGGTCATGGCGATCTTTTTTCCCCTTAAGCCGATCCGGGGTTTTTGATCCATCATTTTGACGCCGCGCTGTTTAAGGCCCTCAACGTCCGCTTCGATGTTATCGGATAACAGACAAAAATGATGAATGGCATTGCCTCTTTCTTTACCGAATTTGGACAGAAAGCCGTCTTCGCTGTCGTCCTGGAGAAATTCCAGCGCCAGTCCGTTTACATCCAATAGGGTGCAGCGCATTTTCTTCTCCGGAAATTCTTTGATGGCGGGTTTTTCAAACCCCATAATTTTTGATAAAGCATCCAGGCTCTTTTCGATATCTTCGACGACGATACCCAGATGTCCGATTCCCTTAATCATGGTTTTCTTCCTTTCTGTGGTAGCAGGCTGAAAAACATCATATACCAGGAGCTCTTCAGTCACATTAAAAATTTTATGTTTGGCACCGATGGGGACCCGGACGACGACGCCCGGCTTTAGCGGAAAGTTTCCGGCGCCTTCAACACACATCTCGGCGTTCCCCTTCAACGGGTATAGTATATCGGCCTGGGTTTCATGGATATGCTCGGAAATCTCTACTCCGGCCGGTATTTTTACCAGAACGCAGGTAACGTCCAGACCACCATCTTTTTTGGTAACCAGCGGTTTGATTTCGACTCCTTCTGCGATGGGATGAGGTGCCCAGGATAAACTATCGACGTTGATGCAAATTTCCATATTTCCTCCTGTTCATTCAATGTATTTCACCCGGTCACCGGCCAAAATCGATTTGACCCAATCGGGCATGGTCATCCCTGCGGCTATCCGCTCCTCGAGGTTGCGCTCCCGATCGCGTAGCGCTTGTATTCCTTCAAGAGCCTTGGGGATTTTATCCTGGGGCAGAACGGCGACCCCGTCGCGGTCACCGACCATAACATCTCCGGAGCGAATGATGACTCCACCGATGCTGATTTCGGCTCCGATCGTGCCGGGCCCGTTTTTTTGGGACGAATTAGCCGTCAATCCCCGGGCATAAACCGGTAGACCGACCTTGCGGATGCCGGTCAGATCGCGGACCGCACCGTCGGTGACCACCCCGGCGAGCCCGATATTGTTAAACATGGCAGCAACCAGATCCCCGAGTAAGGCTGAGCCGGTCCAATTGTCAGCGGCGACAACCAGCACATCTCCGGCCCGGACAACACCCATGGCCGCAAAAACGGCCAGATTGTCATCGGGAACCGTTTTCACCGTGACGGCCGGTCCCGCGAAGGCGGGAAACTCAAATAAGGGTTTGATGCCGCAGTCAAGCGCCCCACGCCGCCCCTGGACGTCTGCGATATAACCCGTTGGAACTTCAAAATGTTTGACGATGTCGGCGGTGGGCCTGGTGATATTTTTATGAATCGTAACAGCTGGGTTGGTCGTCATTTTTAACCTTCCTCAAGTGCTCAGGTGGCAAGGATCGATTCGATGATGGAAACACTTTTTATTATGTTTGCTGTAACGGGCCCTCTCGTATCATAATGCAGGGTGGGCCAAAGATCAAAATGGCTTTTCATAAAATCGCACCAAAAATTAGCATACAGGTTTCAGCATTGCAAATTTAATGTTGGATAACGGCCGAGCAATTGATACCTGAATCATCAATATCCAAGCCTCCGACGCGTTAAAAATTCAGGCAACCGAAAAAAAACTTGACAATGTCACTTTAAGGTGACATAAGCATGTCTTATGGCGACTTCCGCAAAGCAAAAGCGTTTATCCAAACCAGCCGCTGCCCGTAACCGGGAAGCCACACGCGCCCGGTTGATCCAGGCCGTTGGGACCCTGCTGGCCCGGGAAGGCTTTACGAGGTTGGGGATCAATGCCGTTGCCCGGGAGGCCGGGGTTGATAAGGTTTTAATCTACCGTTATTTCGGCGGTATGCCCGAGCTTATGGCGGCCTTTGGGCGTGAAGGGAATTTCTGGCCGTCCATCAAGGAACTTGCCGGCGGTGACATCGAGGCCTTTGGTCGGCAACCTGTCACCGAGCAATTGTCTCAGTTGGGTAGAAATTTTATCCAGGCCATCCGCAGTCGACCAATTACCCAGGAAATCCTGGCCTGGGAAATGGTCGAACGCAACGATCTGACCATTGAACTGGAAACGGTCCGGGAAACGACGATGATGAATTTTTTTGACATGTTCTTTCCGGCAACCCGCAAGGGGCCGGATATCGCTGCCATGGGTGCCATTATCGGCGCCGGTATCAGTTATCTGGTCAGCCGCGGACGGCAGATTCGCTTTTATAATGGGGTCGATCTGGAATCGAAAGAGGGTTGGAAAAGGCTGGAAGGTGCTATTGATACCATGATTCAAGGCCTGTATGCTGGCAGCATCAATTAACCGGAGAAAATTTTTTGTCCAAAATGTCACCGAAAGGTGACTATTTTTGCAGTTAAAAACTCATAAAAATTTCGCAATATAGACCGGGATATATCCATGATGCTTTGCGGATATTCCGAATTAACCAATCAACTATTTTCTTATCTTCTGGAGGTCAAAATGAAAATAAATCGAAGAAGTTTTTTAAAAAGAACCCTGGCCGCCGGATCCCTGGCCGTTGGAACCGGTTCATTGCTTTCAGCTTGCTCGAGCCTGCGCCGTGCTGATCTCCCGGATCAGGATCTATCAAAACCCATAAGCGCTCAACTGGATCCCATCGGCGGTGATATTTTGTATCATGCTTCCCTGGCGCCCAGCGGTCACAATGCCCAGCCATGGTTTGTCAGGATAGCCAAAAAAAATGAATGGGTCATTGGTCTGGACCCCCAACGCAGGCTGCCTGAAGTAGACCCCGACAACCGGGAAGCCCTTCTGTCAATCGGTGCCTTTGCAGAAAACCTTGCGCTTGCTGCCGGTACTTACGGCTATGAGGCAGAGATGGAGATCATCGCCGGGAATCCGTTTGAGCAGGATATAATTAAGGTTACCTTAAATAATACCGGAACCGTCAACTATCCCCTCGAACGCCTTAAACAGCGCATGACCGTTAAACAAGGCTATCTAGCCGATGAGATTAAAAAAGAGGATATCCATGCCTTGTCCGAGCCTTTAAAAGGCCGGCAGTTCTACTTCCCGAAGGGCACCGAGCATGCCAACTGCATTGAAGAGGGGGCCATTGAAAACTTCCGGATCCAGGCAAACCGGGACAACGCCCAGCAGGAGCTGGTTCGCTGGGTCAGGCTCAGCAACAAGGATGCCGAGAGCTACCGTGACGGTTTGACGGTGGAGGGCATGGAAATCCGTGGTCTCAAAGGCTGGTTCGTCAGAAATTTTATCAAGCCCCAGGATTTTATGAAACCGAGTTTCCGCAAACAAAGCATTGACATGACAGCCAAACTTGCCCGGCAGGGCGGAGGCTGGCTGATCATTACCAGTGAGGGGCAAACAGTGGCCGACCTGATCGACAGCGGCCGGCGATTTGAACGCATGGCATTGCTGGCCCGGGAGCGAAATCTGGCCCTTCATCCCATGACCCAGTACCTGGAGGAAAAAGAAGGCCTGGAGCAAATCGCCGCCGATCACGCCGCCAGTGTTATTCCGCAATTTGTATTGCGTGTCGGCTATTTAAAAAATTATCCGGATCCGGTCAGCCTCCGCAGGCCGGTGAGCTGGTTTGTAAGATCATAATCTATCGAAATCAAAAAAGCCCGGTCGTCAATCGAACATATTTTTGGCCGGAATCATATCTCCAGAGTTAATAGTTAGGAGGCTAACTAAAAATCGACAAGAGTTTCTGGTTAACTTTTCCAAGAAGGGATATCATCGTTTGGCGCTCATTTTCGCTCAGGTTAGCCGTGAGTTTGGCCATGTGTCGGTAATAATCCGGCAGCATTTCATCCAGCAGCTGTCGTCCACCGGCGGTCAGCCGAATGCCTATCTTTCGGCGATCCCGGGGATCAGCCACGCGCTCAACAAGGTTGTCTTTTTCCAGGCCATCCAAAAGACCGGTCATCGTGGCCTTTTTTACACCTAATTTTCCGGCCAGTGATGACGGATAGATCTCTTTTCCCGATGTGCGGCTCATAACAATCAGTGTCAGAAAGCGTCCCTGGGACAAACCGTATTTGCCTAAAACGGTATCAAAGGTCGCCAGCAAACCACTTCCGGTGCGCATCAGTTCGGCACAGATTTTGAGGGCCGACGGATTCATGTTGGGAAAGCGTTTAGAAAATTCCTGCAGAGGCATATCTGTCGGAAGATCTTTCAGGAAAAACATATCAGCTGCTCCTTTGGGATAAGTGTCCAATCTAAAATAGTACGGGAGCTAACTAAATATGTCAATCTAAATTTAGCTTGCTTCTGAAAACGATAAAAACTATTGATTGGCATGCAGCGTATATAACTACTGCAGAACTCTGGGAGGATTCGGGCATGAAGTTTTTTAAAAAGGCGATGATCAGCGTTCTGATTCTAATGGTTATCCTGGCCGGTCTTGGGGCAAAAACCTTCTATGATGCCGGAGAATTCAAGGCCATCAAGCCGCATTTTGACGGAGAGGTTAAAATAATTGCCGGGGTTCTTAGCTCTGAGGACATCACGATTCATCCACCAACGGCAATGGCTTTCATTTCCTCTGATGACCGCCGAGCCCACTGGGCCGGGAACAGCCAGACCCGGCAAGGGGCTATATACGGATTTGATCTGAATTCGGCCAATCCGAGGCTGGTGAATCTGACGGCCGATTTTTCCAAAGAATTAAATCCCCATGGTATCGGTTGGTGGATGGCGGAAAATGGAGATCTATCTATTTTTGTGGTGAATCATCCCCGGGGTGGCCATCTTGTTGAAATATTTGATTACCGGGGCGGCAAACTGGTCCACCGGCGGTCGGTTTCAGGTGAATTGATGCACAGCCCCAATGATGTGCTGCCGGTTGGACCCGACAGCTTCTATGTCAGCAACGATCATGGCAACTCCACAGGCTTTGGGCGTATGGCGGAAGAGTATCTGCAATTGGCGCGGTCCTATGTTCTATACTACGATGGCAAAAATTTTCGTAAAGTTGCCGAAGGGCTTGCCTACGCCAACGGTATTAATATGAGTTCAGATGGCCAAACAGTTTATGTTGCAGCCACAGTGGGGCAAAAAATATATGTATATGATCGAGACGGGAAGACCGGGGACCTGTCCTTGCGCAGCACGATTGAGGCCGAGACCGGCGTGGACAATATCGAAATTGATCAAAAGGGTGATTTGTGGGTCGGTTCCCACCCCAAGCTTCTGACTTTTGTCAAATATTCGAAAGACACCGGCGTGCTCTCACCATCCCAGGTGATAAAGGTGGAGAAGAAGGCTGCCGGTCAATATAATGTCAGGGAGATCTATCTGAACAATGGCCAACAAATGTCAGGCTCCAGTGTGGCAGCCGTTTTTGAAGACACCCTGCTCATCGGATCCGTTTTTGACGAGCGCTTCCTGTTGTGCAACCTGCAAAATTAGCGGCAAACCCCTGATCCGCTGAAGACGGAGAACCAAACAAGAAAAAATACACTCAAGATTCTAAAAAGGAAGTTGAATTCGAAATGCTGAGTTCCGCCTGCTTTCCTTTTTGCCGGTGCCTTAGGGCAACTTATCCAGGGCCTGTTTCAAATCCGTGATGATATCCTCTGAATTTTCGATCCCGACACTGAAACGAAAAATTCCTTCGCCCATCAGCGCGGCATACTTTTCTTTTTGAGCATCGTTAAATACGACCATATCCTCGAAAAAAAATTCGGTGGGGATATATACCATCAGGCTCTGGTCATGACCCAGTGAGACGGCATGGGTGATGAGCTCCAGTACTTTGAGAAAATCGAAATGGGCCATCATATCCGCCTTAAGATTAAAATTCAGCATGCCGGAGGGCGCCTTCATCTGCTTTTGGGCGACTTCATAGCCGGGATGGCTTTTCAAGCCGGGGTAAGTGACGGATTTTACCTTGGGGTGCGATTCCAAAAATGAGGCCACGGCCAGCGCATTTTTAGAGTGCTTTTCCATCCGCATCGGCAGCGTCACCGAACCCCTGAGGATCAACCAGGCATTGAACGGGCTGATGCAGGCCCCCAGATGGACGATGCCGTATTCTCTGATGTCGGCCAGCACTTTTTGGGGTCCGATTACTGCACCGCCCAGCGCATCCCCGTGACCGTTAATATATTTGGTGGCGCTATGGACCACCAGATCAGCACCGAGAGAAAGCGGCTGCTGGTTTAGCAGGCCGGACCAGGTACTGTCCACGATCATTGTGGCGCCGACCCCATGGGCCATCTTTGATATTTTTTTAATATCGCTGATACCGACCACCGGATTGCCGGGGGTCTCGACATAAACAACCTTGGTATCCTTTCTGATGGAATTGCTGACTTCCTGCGGATTGGTGGTATCCACCAGGCTGACGTCAACCCCGAATCTTGGCAGGTGAAAGCCAAGCAGTTTCTGGGTTCCGGTATAGCTGACTTCTGATGCGACAATATGGTCGCCGGCATTAAGCAGAGTAAAAAATGTGGCGGCGATGGCGCCCATTCCGCTGGCTGACACAATACAATCTTCGCCACCTTCGAGAATGGCCAGGCGCTCTTCTAGGTGCCTGGGGGTTGGACTGTGCTCCCGGGTATACTGAAATTTATCCAGATGCTCCCACGAAAGCGTTTCCAGCAGTTCGGTTAAATCTACTGGATACTCATAGGAATTGGCCATGTGAATCGGCCGGCGGATGGCCTTTGTATCGGTGTCGATCCCTTCACCGGCATGGACGCACAAGGTATCGAAACTCCACTGCTTATCAATATTTTCTTTCACCATAGCCCCCTTTTTATTGACATTTAGATCCAATCTAATACAAATTGACCAAAGTTTTTGGTTATCATCTTTCTACAGCATGTGTGCAGGAGGTGACAATGAAAATCAGCAAGCTGGAGGTGTTGGACGCGCAGGAGATAAAGATCATTCACCGGCATTCGCTTGAAGTGCTTGCGGAGGTCGGCATCAAGGTTGAATTGAAAAAGATGCGTCAACTGCTGGCAGACCTTGGATGTAAAGTCAATGAAACCGAAAAACGGGTCAAATTCAAACCGGATTTTGTTGCAGAATATGTCAAAAAGGCTCCCAGGGAATTCATTCTCTGCGGCGCAGATCCGGGTCTGCAGTGGGAAATCAACCCTGAGACCCAGATCTTCGGAGGGCTGGGAACCCTGATCAACATTAGCGATCTTGAGACCGGGGAATACCGGCCGACAACGTTTCAAGATATGACCAATCATCTGATTCTCTTTGAAAATCTGGACCATATTGTGTCCAACCAGATGGATATCTGGCCCAATGATATTCCCATGCACACCATTCATGTGGAAGCGATCCGCTCTTGGGCCAAAAACTGCCGCAAGTCTTTCGGCATGGGAGCCTATGGTGTGATGGCAACCCGCGACATGATGGAAATGATGCTGCTGGTGGCCGGAGGGCGTGAAGCAGTCAAGAGTCAACATCCGTTTGCGACGATTGTCAGCATTCAAAGCCCGCTGGCATCGATCCAGGCCCAGCTGGAAGGGTTGATGATACTGGCCGAATACGGGCAACCGGCCCTTGTTTCACCCGAAGCTATGGCCGGCACCACGGCCCCCGTTACCCTGGCCGGTTTGCTGGTGCAGCATAATGCCGAAGTTCTGGCGCACATCATCATGGCCCAGGCGGTTAACCCGGGAACGCCGGTCCTTTACGGCAGCGTTTCAACAGTGGCCGAAATGAAGGCTGGCACCACCACCCTGGGGGCGGTGGAAACAGGTTTGATCAGTGCGGCCTGCACCCAGCTGGCACATTCCTATGATATTCCTTGCCGCGTTGTGGCCGGCGGTACGGAATCGAAATCCTTCGATATCCAATGCGGGGTTGAAAGGATGCGCACCATAATGATGGCGGCCATGGCCGGCGCCAACTACATTACCTGCGTCGGCACGACAGAATCCAGCATGGCGGGCGGGCATGAGCTGGCAGTCATCGACAATGATTTGATCGGAACGGTCAAGCGGGCTTTAAGCGGGATTGAGATAACAGATGATACCCTGGCCCTCGATGTTATCAAAAAGGTCGGACCGAACGGCACCTATATTATGGAATCGCACACCCTGGAACATTTTAAGCAGGAGCTGTTTTATTCTAAGATTGTTGATCAGGACAAGCGGGAAACCTGGGAAAAAGGCGGCCGGAAAGGAATGCTGGAAAGAGCCCGGCAAGAAGCGCGGAATATCCTGGCAAATCACCAGGAGATAGCACTCGACCCAAAGCTATTAAAGGAATTGGATGCCTATGTAAGACTGGCGGCAGCACGGTCACTGGATGATTTTTATGCGGCGGAGTGGGAAAATTGATGCAAAAGCAACCTGATGCTAAATCGAAAGCAGATGTGACGCTAAAAGAGATCATCCTGTATAATATGGCAGGATTCTCATTTAATGTTTATGACACGATTCTGTATGCCTGGTTACCCTATTTTTATGCGCCACCGCAAGATTCTGGTCTAACGCAGTATGTTCCCCTGGCCGCCATCGGTATCATTTTGGCCGGTGGAAGGATTTTAGACGCTGTTACCGATGTCCTGATCGGGTATCTGAGCGATCGCACCCGTTCCCGATGGGGTAGAAGAAAGCCCTATATCTTTATTTCGACGCCAATTCTTTTTCTGGCCTTTATTTTTATCTGGTTGCCGCCCGTAGCCGGCAACAGCCCGGTGAATGTTGTGTCATTGGCCGTCGTGCTTTTTTTCTATTACTGGGGTTACACCGGGGTCCTGATACCGTGGTTCGCGGTTTTGCCGGAAATGAGTGATCAAAACCATGAACGGGTCAAAATTGCTTCCATCGGGGTGGCCATTGGCGTGTTCGGCGCTCTTGCAGGCGGCGGGTTGTCCGGTCCGCTGTTTCAAACTTTGGGGGCATTTCCCATGGCCCTGATTCTGGGAGGGGCCGCATTCATCACCGGGGAGCTGACCCTCTTCGGTATCAAAGAGCGCTTTCCAATGTCATCCGAGGCTCAATCTGTGGGCTTCTTTAAGGTCGTAAAAGAAGTCTTTGCGGATCGACAGGTTTTATCTTTTTCGCTGATGGTCATGTTCGTCCAGCTGACCTACCAGCTCATGCTGATGAACGTTCCCTACACCACGACCCTGATTCTGGGTCGCAAAGAAGCAGATGCCTCCCTGCTGATGGGAGAGGTGATCATTTTGATGGCCGCTTCAACGCCAATGTGGTACTGGCTGTTGAAAAAATTTCCCAAAAGAAAGGTTTTCAAAGGTATTATCCTGGCCATGATGTTTGGCTTTATACTCAATTTTTTTGTCGGTTTTTCAAAAACGGTATCCCCGATGATACAGGCCGTGCTGATCTTTCCCGTTGCCGCGATTCCCATGGGCGGCATGTTTGCGGCCGTATTGGGCATCATCGCTGACTTGACCGATTATGATCAGTTGAAATCCGGACAACGACGCGAGGCTATTTACTACGGCATATACGGCATCGTCCGCAAAACAGGCTGGGCAATGTGTTCCCTGATTCTGGCGGCCGTCTTTTCCGCCTTCGGCTACAGTGCCGAAAATCCGCTCGGCGTCAGGGTCATATGGCTGGTTTGCGCGCTGTCCTGCCTGATCGGGCTGCTGGTTTTCACCCCCTACAAACTGGGCGATACCAAAGAGGAGACCAAAGAAATTATGCGGCTGTAAAACAGGTTATAAAACCATTTTTAAGATTTTTTCTGCTGCATGGCCTCATGCTCGGCCGCCAGTTCCTTCAATAAATCCTGCATGGCCCAGTTTTCCGAGGTGGGGGTCAGGGTGGCCCACAAAGGCGGTTTCATGCCTGTCTGGCGGCTGCCGGACATCAGCAGGTGCAATTCGTTCTGGGTGAGCCCGCACATAATGATGGCCCGCGGGAGCCCGGACGATTCTCCCCACCCCGTGTTGTCCTCGAGGGCCAGCACGTCAGAAATCAGGCTGCCGGCCTGCGCCTCTGTCACCCAGATCTTCGGCATATCAGATAAGCCGATTATTTCCAGCAGCTTGACAAAATTAGACTGAACTTCAGGAGAAAACCCGCATATCAGAAGCTTGCGGGGACCGTACATTGGTTTGCCCGATGGGGACACTTTTTCAAATCCAGCATCGCTCATGGTAATTCCTTATATTATCATTTCTCGATTGCCGGCTTCAGGCGACTTTCGATTTTTACAGGATTGTCGATCAGCTTCTGGGCCAGCATGATCTCTTCGGTCTGCTTCCAGGCGGCGACATCAATTTTGCCGAATTGAAATCCGGCGGACGGCAGCATCAGGATGCGTGTGGCCGGAAGCTGCTGGCGTACGATGTCTTCCGGGGTTTCCTGGTTGTACTTCAAAACGGTTTCAATGGCCTTATCCTTGTTTTCCGGGTCCAGGGCCTCAGTCCAGCCTTGCATCAAGGCCTGCATAAAACGCTTGACGGTTTCCGGACGTTCTTCGACCATTTTGGTTGTGGTTACCACTGAATTGGCCACGAATTGAATCCCCAGCCGGCTTGGACTCATAAGATCAAATTTTTCCCCTGCCTTGCGGAGCTTGTCGCCGATAATCGGTGCCTGGGCATTACGGTACAGGGGCCAGAGATCGACTTGGCCCTTAAAAAAAGGTGTGTAGTCATACCGCACACTGAAGAGCTTAACCTCATTTTCGGAGATATTGTATTTGGCCAGCAGGGCGCGCATGATGGTTTCGTCATTGCCGCCGTAAGTGACGCCGATGATCTTGCCCTTAAGATCATGGGGTGTTTTCAGCACCGTCCGGTCCGGCCGATAAATCCAATGCAGCGGATTGACTTGAAAGAGCTGGGCCAGCACAACGATCGGCGATCCCTTGGCAACTGCCCGGATGACCTGATCCGCCGATGCCACACCGAATTGAGCATGGCCGATTTCAAGCTCCTTGATGGCATCCTTTTCAGGGCCTCCCGGTTTAACGTTTACTTTCAGGCCGTTTCGTTCGAAATTACCCTGGACATCCGCCCACAGATCTCCGACAACACTGATATTATACAACCATTTGAGCCGATAATTTACTTCTTGTAGGGGCTGCTCTTTTTCGCTGCAAGCGGTGAAGAGAAGAAAAATAAGTGTAGTTGCTATCAGGATTGATGTTATTCGGAGTCGCTGTTTCATTATGGACCACCCCAATTAATTGAAAAATCATTTTTAGACCGCCGATCAAAATTTGCCAATATCCTCTTAGATCGTGGGAGCGGCTTTCCAGCCGCAATCCTCGAACTGTAAAAATCTGATCGCGGCTGGAAAGCCGCTCCCCCACCGCAAAGCAATTTAAACCTCATATCTCATAGTAAAAAGGATTTCAATCCTTCAGACTGTCAGCTATCAGCCATGAGCTATCAGATTTTTTCCTATTTTCCCTGTAACCGTTTTTGAACCAACTGCCCCAGTGCCTCCAGGCACACCAGATACAGGGAGGTGCATATGCCTATTAAAAACAAGGCAACTAAAATCTTGGCCAGATCACTCTGGTATAGCGCCATGCGGATACTGTGACCGATACCGGCGTTGGCGGCGATAAATTCAGATACGATGGTTCCCACCATGGCCAGGGTTCCGCTACCCACAATGACGGTGGTGATTTTGTTGACATTTTCAAAGGCCCGGATCTTGACCTGCAAGCGCCAGTTCATTCTCAGGGTGGTTTCATAAAAATGCTCTATTTCGGTGACAGGTTCTGATAAAATGCCGATAAACGAGAGCAGCAGGGGAAAATAACAGATCATTGCAGTGATCAGCAACCGGGAAGACAGACCGTCTCCCAAGAGTATAAAAATGATAGGCGCAACCGCTACGATGGGATAAGCCTGAATATTGTAGGCCGCTACCCGAATAAAGGAGCCGATCCAGAGGGTCAGGCGCCCAACGATGCCCACAATGGTTGCCAGACAAATCGATAAAAGATGACCGAAAATGGCTACGGTCAAGGTGTCAACTACATTGAAAAAATACCGAATGAATACGCTCCGGCTGGTTTGCCAGATTTCCAACGGGCTGGGGATTACATAGTCGGAGAGGTTCAGGACATACTTGACCAGAAACAGGGTCGCGATGCCCAGAAAATAAATAATAAAGAATTGATAAATCCGTCTATGCAGCATTGACAATTTCCAGCATGGTCTGCTCGAGGTCTTTATTTATAAGCGCTTTGTCATCCATGTGATCCTGTCCAAGGATTGATACCGTCTGGGGATTTTTATGTTGCCCGCGCAGGACCAGTATTTGCCGGCAGAATTTGGCTATTTCTACCACACTGTGAGAAATATAAAGAAAACACCGGTCCGGAAATATGGTTTTCATCGACAGGATTATTTTTTCTTTGGTGATTTCATCAACATTAGCCAGGCTTTCATCCATGATCAACAGGTCGAAATCCTGCAGCAGGTAACGGGCCAGGTTGGTGCGGTTTTGCTGGCCGAGCGAAAGCTGGGCAAAGCGTGATTGCACACATTGTTCAAGGCCGAAGGCGTTCACCAGGTCATCAATTCGATTTTTGCCGGAATCAGGGGTAGTGGATAGCAGATGTTCGCGAACGCTGGACCACCCCGGCAGCCTTTCAAGATTGTAGGTGTATAAGATATGACGAATGCCGCTGGTTGAGATTTCACCGCTAAAGCCCTTGACGCTTCCGATCATCATTTTGGCCAGGGTGGTCTTGCCGACACCGGACGGTCCGAACAGGGCATGAAAACCCGGTGAGGAAATTCTACAGGATAGATTTTTGAATACATCGTTGATGGATCTGGGATACTTGTAGCTTATGTCCTTGAATTCGAGAAGCATTTGTTCAAACCTATATCGAAATCATAGTATTCAGTCAAGCAAGGCTGGTCGCTGGCTGCTGGTTTCGGGCCGCTGGTCATCTGCGGTACGTCAATGGTAGCTGGCAAGCCATGATGCTCGATGCGGGATGCTTGATACTCGATGATGCAATTTCGGACCAGTCAGAACATCATCGAGAATCAAGTATCGAGTATCCAGTATCAAGTGGTAATACCAACCAGACCACCGGTGGCAAGATACCAGCAGCCAGCGACAAGCAGCCAGAGGCCAGCGACTACTTTTTCATCTGCTTGCCCACATTCCAGCAGTCGGCAATCGGTTCCCCCAGCGACCAGTATTTTATGCTGCTCATGTCAAACAACAGAGGTTTGACCTTGGCGATATCGACTTTGCCCTCGGTCAGAATGGATTCCTCGGCGTAAGTTTCGACGATTTCGCCGATAAACAGATCGTGGGTGGGGGTGTCGTAGACGTCATAGAGTTTGCACTCCATATTTAGCGAACAATCTTCAATCATCGGTGCATTGGCCAGTTTACCATAAAATATTTCGAAAACGCCTGATTTATCGGTTTTTTTGCCGCTGACCATGCCGACATAATCGGTTTTCACCACCAGGTTTTCAGAGGGCAGGTTAACGCTGAAGGCCTTGTTTTCCTTGATACCCGCATTGGTATAGTGAACCTTTCCCAGACTCGTTGATATTAGAAAGGGTTTGGCGTGATTGACAATGCCGATGTGGGCGATGGTGAGAAAATTTGGTTTGCCGTCCACGATTGCACCCACCAGCACCGTTGGTGTGGGATAAAGGACATTCATACCGCCTAGTTTTGTTTTCATATCGGCCCCTCCTGCTCGTGCTAAGTTCAGGTATTGAATGAACAGCCCCGCCGCAAGCAACGGGGTATCAAACGGAAAATTTTAAACGCCCCAAGGGGCGGGGAATTAAACCCTCGTTCGCCGCAGGCGGATTAAATCGACTGACACACCATGATGTCTCGAATCATGGCCCAATGGTTCCTTACAAAACCTATATTGGGTTCGCTTCATTAAATCAAGGTTATACCGCTTTTCAAAAATAAGTCCCGAAATACGGAAGGTTGGTATCAGTGGTTGCAGAAAAAAACGTTCGAATAACGAATGTTTTTTTACAACCGCTATAACAGATGGTTAATTTATACTCTACTCATGGCATTTAACATATCGAGCTGGATACTTTTTATACACTTTTTGGTTTTAAATCATCAGGGTATTTCGGTTCTCGAATCGTTTAATTATTAATTTAAATAATATGCCTATTGTTATCATATGCTTACTTACTGATTCAATTTATAGGTGATGTGTTGGCACGCTGCTTGTAATTAAATAATTACAAAATCACAAATCGTGATTACCATCTCATTATCCTCAGTTAAATTGGGATGCAAAGGAGAAGAAAAATGAACACACCTTTTAAGAACTGGAAAATATGGACGATGGCTGCTTTTTTTATTACTACATTTGCTGTCGGTGCCTCTGCCGACATGGGTCGGGGCTACGGCTATCACGGTCAGATGCACCGGGGATCCGGCTGGCAACATCGCGGGTCTGGCGCTCCCGGATCGGGAGCTTTCGGCGATTTGAGCGAGGATGATATCCAAAAACTGGACGAAGAGCACAAAGCTTTTTTTGAGGACACCAAAGATCTGCGCCGGGAAGTCTTTCAAAAGCGTCTCGAGTTGGCCAGTGAGATGGCCAGGCAAAATCCGGACGCCACCAGAGCGGCCGCTATCCAGAAAGATATTTCGAATGCCAAAGCCCAACTGGCCCAGAAGCATCTGGACCATTTGTTTCGGGTTCGCAAGATCAACCCTGATCTGGGAATGGGATTCTGGGGCGGAGGCCATATGGGCTTTGGTATGATGCACCCCGGAATGATGGGGCCGGGCGGATATGGCTACCAGGGTAATCCCGACTGTCCCTATGACGGTTTAGGCGGCGGTTATGGCAAAGGCCCCGGAATGATGGGCCCCGGAGGTAGGGATCGCGATGATTCCCGTCAATACAACATGGGGTCAGGGTCCATGGCAGAATAAAATGCCGGCGGAATCAGGCGATCTAAGTAATACAGATATGAGGTTAAACAAAATGAAATACATTAACTCATTTACGGCAGGGATTATATCAGCCATGGCCCTATCCATTGTCTTCTTCCCATCAACCGAAGCCCTGGCCCAATGGGGCGATAATCAGGGCTGGCACATGGGCTCCGGTATGATGGGCGGATGGGGCATGGGTTGGTTTGGAGGCATATTCATGATGATATTCTGGGTTCTTATTCTGGTGGGATTGATTTTCCTCATCAAATGGTTGATCCAATCCACGAACCGGGCCAAATCAGATGCCGGCAGGGCCAACAGCGCGCTGGAAATCCTTAAAGATCGCTACGCTCGCGGTGAAATCGATACAGCCGAATTTGAAGAGAAAAAAAGGGTTCTGGCATGATTAACAGACGTCAATTTTTACAGATCACCGGGGCGGGAGCGGTGGGCCTGATAACCGGCAGCATGACATCATTGTTAAGCGCCGGGGGGGCCGATGCTGCCGAGCACGGGAGCAGGGGATTTAAACCGGACCTGGATATTGCCCTGAAAGCAGCTGCTGACGAGGTCCCGATACTGCCGGGAGATCCCACCGGCGTGTGGCGTTTCCAGGGACAGTTGCTCGAGGGAGACCCGGCAAGTCTAGTGAATCTTGAAAGAAGCTATCTGGGACCCACCATCCGGGCGCGCACAGGGCAGAAGGTTCGCATTCGCTTTACCAATGAGATTGCCGACCAAACCATCGTTCACTGGCACGGATTGCATGTGCCCGCCGATATGGACGGTCATCCCCGGCTGGTTATCCCCAGGGGTGAAACCTATGTTTATGAATTCGAAATCCGCAACCGGGCCGGGACCTACTGGTACCATCCCCATCCCCACGGTCTGACCGGCCCCCAGGTATATGGCGGTCTGGCGGGACTTTTTCTGGTTTCCGATGAGGAAGAAGAGGCTGCAGGACTGCCCTCCGGCCCATACGACGTTGCGCTGGTCTTGCAGGATCGCGCATTTGATAAAAGCAATCAATTGATTTACCTGTCCGGCCACCGTATGGAGCAGATGAACGGCTTTCTGGGTGACTGGATTATGGTTAACGGACATCCGGATTTCAGCCTGCCGGTGGCCACCCGCTCATACAGATTGCGCCTTCTCAACGGTTCCAATTCACGGATTTACAGACTGGCCTGGCAAGACGGCAGTCTATTGACCGTCATTGGAAACGACGGGGGGCTGCTTGAAAGACCGGTTCAACGCCGTTACGTCATGCTGGGTCCGGGAGAAAGACTGGAGCTGTGGGCCGACTTCAGTAGCCATGCCGTTGGTTCCGAGACCGCCCTTATAAGCCTGCCCTTTGATGGCGGCATGCTGGGAGGCGGCCGCATGGGCCGCAGCATGATGGGTGGTGGTGGCTATGCTCTTCCCAACGGAGCAAAATTCCCAATTTTCAAAGTTAGGGTCAATCGCCGGGAAAAAACAACTTCAGCACTGCCGCAGCGGCTTTCCACCATTAAGCGCTATAATCCGGCGGACGCTGTGAATCGGGAAGACCCGAAGCAGTTTCATCTTGTCATGCGCCACATGTCCTGGACCATCAACGGCCGGACCTTCCAAATGGAGCAGGTGGCACCTGACGAAAGGGTTGCCATGAACTCCCTGGAAGTATGGGACTTTATCAATGAGGGCGGCGGTATGGGTATGATGGGCGGGATGGAAATGCCCCACCCCATCCACCTGCATGGAATGCAGTTTCAGGTTTTGCAGCGACAGGGCGTCCTGCATGAAGGCTATGTGGATGAAGGCTGGAAGGATACCGTATTGCTAATGCCCGGTGAGCGTGTTAGGTTGCTGGTGCGGTTCGGAGACTATCCGGGAATCTTCCTGTATCACTGCCACAACCTGGAACATGAAGATATGGGAATGATGCGCAATTATCTGGTCGAAGATAAGACCTCTGCTGCTTGATTACAGTTTTCCGGTTTTAAAAATTCGGGATCGAGCATATTACCATTCAGGGGGAGCGCTGTCCGGAACTGGATCATTGCGGAGGTTCCTGCCAAATTAAGGATTAGTCTTTGGCGGTGTTTTTTTGTGAGGGAATGCAAAGGATCTTCCTGTGAATATTTTCATGATATATGTCCGGGATGAGGATTACTTCCGGATGCTGCCCCCTGAACTAGGTGGATCCAAACCCGGCGATGAGCGCTTAAAGGTGATGGCGTTTCCGCCGCTCGGGATCGAAACCCTGGCTCCGGTGGTGCGCCGGCATGGCCACAGGGTGCGGATGTTCGACACCTGTCACCCCCAAATGAAGATGGAGGATATAATCCGGGCGGTTAAAGAGCAGGCGCCGGATGTCATTGCCCTGTCATTTCTTTCTACGACCACCTACCCGACCACCAAAATTGTGGCCGAGGGGCTTAAATCAGCAGCACCCGGTACCCCCATAATCCTGGGGGGCGTCTTCGCCTCCATGAACGCCGAGTATATCTTAAAGGACTGCCCCCATGCCGACTGCATCGGCGTCGGAGAAGGAGAAGAGCTTTTACCGGATTATCTGGACAATATGGCAAACCCCGGCTCGGTGGCAGGCCTGGTGTGGCGCGACGGAAACCGGGTAATTTCCAATCCTCCGCGACCCATTATCAAGGACCTGGATCAGTTCCCCTGCCCTGACCGGACCAGTTTGCCGATTGATTATATCGAATCATTACCCCTGGACGTCCCGGCGGTACTCTCGCTGGAAAAATTTTGTACCCTTCAGACCTCCCGGGGCTGCCCTTACGGCTGTATCTACTGCGACATACCATCATTGTCCAATGGCAAATGGCGTCACCGTTCGGCCGAACATGTCCTGGAAGAAATGCAGCAGCTCAACGATGCGGGTTACCGCTCAATTTATCTAACCGATGATCATTTTCTGTTAAAGCGCAAGCGGATTCACGATATCTGCAGCGGCATCATCGAGCGCGGTCTCGAGTTCACCTGGGGCTGCGAAGGGCGGGTTGATTCGGTTGCCGTTGATCAGCTGCCCATTATGAGCAGGGCCAACTGCACCTTCCTGGCCTACGGTGTCGAAGCCGGCACCCAGAAGATTCTGGATCGTCTGAACAAAAACCTGACCCTGGAGCAGATCGAGTATGCGGTCAGTGAAGCCAAGCGACAGGGGATCGAAAGGGCCCACGGATTTTTTCTGGTGGGCTCCCCCGGTGAGACAGAGGAAGACATCAAGGAAAGCTTTCGGTTTGCAGCCCGCCTGGAACTGGACACTTTCGGCTTTAATCGCCTATGCGTTTACCGGGGCACGCCTCTGTGGCAGGAATACATTGAACGCGGGATCATCGATGATGAACGCGACTGGTTTAAATGGTTTAAATGCTCCGACATCGATCCGACCATCCTGCCCAGCGAAGTCGTAAACCGTGCGCGTATGAAAGGATACGCCCTGCTGTTTTTCCGCCGGATCTTCGGGCGCCCGATCCAGACCTACCGGCTGGTGCGAACCTTTGGTCGCTATATGAAGGCATCTGACATCCTTAAGCTGCTCTCCAGCCCTTTTCGCCGGCGAACGCTGACCCGCAATCCTGAACTGCCGGCCCGGATGATCGACCTGGGGCTGGAAGCCCCTGACAGGCAAACGGTTTTCCCGATCTCCTAAAACTTGCCAATCAATAATCGATGGTTAACTTTGATTGAATTTTTTTGGGCTATTGGCGTTATAGCTATTGTCATAAATATGTTCCGATGGGCGATGGAGCCTGCGTCAGCAATAATCCCCCTGTCCCTTTTTTGTAAAGGGGGACAGGGGGATTTAAAACCTATATCAAACGGAATACATCTGCGGTATCGAAGACCGAGAAACTCCAGAGCAGGAATGTTGGATTGGATTTAAATTACTATGAAATTGTCTTAATTGCCGTGGCCCTTGGCTGTGATGCGTTTGCAGTGGGTCTGGGGGTCGGCTGCCAATACTGTGCGCCCCGGCAGATCTTTCGCCTGGCCTTTCACTTCGGATTGTTCCAGTTTATGATGCCCCTTATCGGGTGGCTGCTGGGCAAATATATTCTGGCCTGGACCAAAACCTGGGGACCCTGGATCGCTTTTGGCCTGCTTTTGTATATCGGGATCCGGATGGTGTACGAAGGTTTAAAGCCTGCCGAGGAAAAAGAAGAATGCGCCGATCCTACCAGAGGATTCAGCCTGGTGATGTTGTCGGTGGCTACCAGCATTGATGCGCTGGGAGTGGGTTTCAGCCTGGGAGTCTTAAATCAGAACCTGTTTATGGTGGCGGCCTGGATCGGCCTTGTTGCCGCTGCCATGACCTGGTCGGCCATGAAAATCGGCAACCGGCTCTCACAAAGATTTTCCCACCGCATGGAAATCTTCGGCGGCCTGATTTTGATTCTGATTGCCTTTAAACTGTTGCTGACCTGAAACCCCTTCAACTGATTGACTATTCAATTTTCATTATTCAATAGTCAATTCCGGGTCAGGGGTTTAGGGCTTTTTCCAGTCTGCCCAAGTCATCAATGCTTCCAACTGCGATGACCTTTTCGCCTGCTTTGATGGTGGTGTCGGCCGCCGGGTTAAAAAGCATTTTGCCATCAATCTTGACGATCGATATAATCATCAGATTATAGTCCGGACGAATACCTGATTCCTGCAGGGATACACCAACCAACTTCGAGGAGTCGGCTACCGCAATTTCTTCAATATGAATATCCGTGTCCTCATCCACAAACAATAAAATGATTATTTAACCGGTCTATTTGCTTGTCCAATTTGTGCCTCCCTAATACCAGCCGGATACGGCCTTCCACCAGAAATTGTACCGCATTACCGATTACGTAAAGAACAAAGCCCATACACTGCCTTTAATTGCTGACTGGAAGAAAGTGGGCGAGGTAACCATTTTCTTGTTTTTAGCTGCAGGATGATTACTGTCAGGTAAGTTCTTTCAACTCAAAGAATATAAACATACCTGATGGTATTTCCCGGATTCACATTAATTGAATACCGGCGCACGGTATCAATTGGGGCTTTAACCCGGGAGGGAATTTATATGGGCAATCTGGCAAAAAAGATTACGATGGTGTTCGGCGCAGGTTGTCTGGGCGCTCTGTTAAACAGCCTGGCGGTGTGGATATTTGGTTTTTATGGTATTACTGCGGCATTCGGTGTGAAAATAGCGCCGCAGTTGAGCGCACCCTGGCTTTATCCCCGCATCGTCTGGGGAGGAATTTGGGGATTGCTCTTTTTGCTTCCGCTTATGCAAAAGAGTTTTTTAACCCGTG
>JBATKU010000217.1:0-32505 GCA_049669725.1 Desulfobacterales bacterium | reverse complement strand
CATAGTCCACTATAGCTTCGCCCTTAAGTGCCTTGCATATGAAAGCCTCCGACTCGTGCAAAATCCAGGTTATAAGTTTCTATCCGGCTAACTGTGAATATGCATTATTTCTTGGGGCATTTATTCCTCCATGGTTATTTAGAAACTAACTCAAATCCTTTTGGAATATTCGTGAAATTATAATCTTATGTTCCTCAAGCCTTGATAAGGTGGACCTGGAAAAAGACTCCTGAAATGAATACATTCGTATCGAGAACGATTTTCAATTTTTGCTTCTCGTCTTGGCTATGGCATTTGTGATGTCTGACTGTTTCATACCGGCTTTCTTTGCCTGTCTTCGGGCTTCGGAAATCAACGCATCAAAATCCATATCTTTGTAACCTTTTATCCCAATTTTGTCTCATTATACTTGAAACACAGGTACCTGGTATCTGGTTTCTTCATCCTATCCTCCTCCTAACGTGGTGGTTCGGGGCAGGCCTTGATGGGATTAGCCCTCCTTTCACAGTCGAGGCCCGTAAACCTGAGCCACCCAACTCAAACAGCAGGTGGATATGAAACTTCATGATTGTTGTTGTGGCGGAATACCACAGATCACATACAAAATTAATGAGCATAGCGATTTTGTCGTAGTTTGCACGTATTGTGACAACCGCACCCCCAAATGTGATAGCCTTAAAGAGGCTGTTTCACTATGGAATCAAGTTTTTTATTGTGCACTGCCTCCGTACGAAATTGAGACTTCTTAATGGATAGGTGCGTGTCACCTTTTCACCATTCCTTTACCAAACTAAAAAATAATACAGAATTCATTTAAAAACCCCGTATTCTGGAATTTGGCCAAAATACGGGGTTTTTTATTGCCACAACAAGAAACCATCAACGCATTCATCAAGACGTAAACAGCATGTTACCGATCGGGGATGTTGTTGACAAGGCATAGAAAATTGGGAACAGAGAACGGTATCAGTCAGTGATCCGATCTCGACACGGGGCAAGACCGGTTTATGTGTTGAGGCGCACGATCTTGCTGCCAGCAAGCTTGCAGCCTACAGGGAAAAGGATAGAGAATTTGTCCGTCTGCTTCTTATCGAGAAAATGATTGATGCAAACCTCCTTACGGATAGGATCAGCGTACTTGATGTGAAAGAACAGTTGCGAAAGCGTCTTCTTTATTGGCTTAAAATAACCGCAGAAGAATTGTACGGTTCAGAATAGCCCGTAAAACCCAGCGTGGGTCACACGTGGGTCAGATCCTCGCAAATACACTGAAATGCAAGGCTTTCATCGTTTCCTCCATGGTAAGGCAAACCGCTGAAGCCACAAAAAGCGAACCGGAAAATTATTAAAACGGCCATATCATTGGAATGAACAGCGAACCCATTGTCAGGACCAGTAAATTTAGGGGTATGCCCAGCTTTAAGTAATCGCTGAAGCGATACCCGCCGGGTCCGTAAACCAGCAAATTGGTTTGATAGCCGATGGGCGTGGCGAAACAGGCGCTGGCACCGAAGCAGACCGCGATGATAAACGGTCTGGGGTCGACCCCCAGGCCCTGGGCGGCCGAAATCGCAATGGGTAGCAGCAGGATGGCAGTGGCGTTGTTGCTTAATAAATGGGTGCTGATACTGGTCAGTATGATCAACCCGCTTAGAACAAAGGCCGGACTCAGCCCGCTGAAGAGGCCGAGAAATGCCCTTGCATAAAATTCCGAGGCACCCGTTTTTTCCAGTGCGGCACTCATGGCGATCATGGCAATAATAATTAAAAGGATCCGGCCGTCCATGGCCCGATAGGCATCGCGCAGCTGCAGACATCCGGTTAAAATCATCAGCAAGGCAGCCGCCAGAGCACAAACTAATATATCCGCCATTCCCGTACTGGCAGCCACAACCATTGCGCCGAATATTAAAAAGGCGCGACGCGCCAGTCTTTTATGCACCAGTTCATGATGGACATCCTCGACGATAATGAAATCAGCGCCACCGCGAAGTCTGTCGAGGGATGACTCCGGCAGATGAGCCAGGAGTATGTCGCCGATCTGTAACCGGATGTCTTTGACTTGTGGCTCGGCGTAATGAAGCTCTCTGCGCTTAATGGCGATGATATGGATATCCGGGTCCCGCCGCAGTCGGCTTGCCGCCAGGCGTTCACCCAACAGCGATGATTGGGGCGGTATGATCAGCTCCACGATGAGCGCTTGCTTTTTTTCGGCCTCGAAATCCAGGCCCTGTTCAGCCATCGGCAATTCCACCAAATCATCGTGAAGTATTTCAACCAGATCCTCGGCCGATCCTTTCACCAGTAAAAGATCATCCGGCGAAATATTCACTGAATCACGGTCCGGGTAATACACATGGGAGTAGCGGATAAGCTCAAGTACTTCCATGCCCGGATATTTTTGTGAAAAATACGATTTGGGGTTTTCGCCAATGATCCGGCTGTCGCGTGGAACCTGCAATTCGGCCAGATACCGACGGTGCTCAGCATCCTTTAGCTCGCATACCGGACTGTGCATGCTGGGCATCAGCTTCGGAGCGGCGAAAACTAGAAACAAAAGACCCAGCAGGGCGATGGGCACACCTAACGGCGAAAGCTCAAACATGCCTAAAGGCCCTAAGCCATGTCTGGCACTCAAATCACTGATAATGATATTGGTCGAAGTCCCAATCAAGGTGCAGGTGCCGGCTAGAATGGAGGCGTAGGAAACCGGAATCAAAACTTTGGACGGGCTGAAGTCCAACTCGCAGCCAAGACTTAAAATAATGGGGATAAAAAGTACCACCACAGGGGTGTTATTAATAAATGCCGATGCGGCGCCCACGATAACCAGAATTAAAAATATGGCCAGGCTCGGACGGCCCCGGGAAAAATCAGTTACCATTTGACTGATAAAGCGGACGGCACCGGTGCGGATCATGCCTTGGCTGATCAGAAACATGGCCGCAACGGTTATGACGGCCGGGCTGGCAAAACCGGCGATGGCTTCGGTGGGTGCTAAAATCCCGCTGATTGCCAATACGACGATGATACCGATAGACGTCAAATCCACCGGTACCTTCTCGGTGATCAGCAAAATCATCGCTCCAACTAAAATAAGGGTCACCAGCCAGATGGTCATTATTTACCGCCCCCGCTTTCGGCCAGGTATAAAAGTTTATTCAAAAACCTCATTGTCAAGTTCCATTTAACCAAGGTTTCAATGGTTTTTTTAGCTTTTAGGCGCCAAGAATGGAAGTAGAGATTCTCCCGTTAAAGGGAGGCTATCTATCAATTAGGCGGCATTCAATCCTTTTTTAGATTCTTAAAATAGTTGCCGGGTTCCCACATTTGCTTGCCGTCATCAATGAATCCTAAAAATTTATCCACCTGCTCCTTAAGGCGACGGGATTCGTCAACATTAAACTCTATCGCAAAATCGTGACTATCGGCCTCAACTTTAACACAAAAATAATCTTCAGGACCGTTTCTGAAACCGGCGCCTGAAGCCCAATGGATATCCAATTCAGGGTTGTCCCCTAATACTTTGGGTTTACCAATTTTTTTAGTCAGACGAATCAGTCTCATAGATTACCTCTGTTTTATGAATGCTGGCAGGCAGACCGATAAATTCTAATTTAATCCGCCTGCGGCGGACGAGGGTTTAATATGGTTGTGAACAATCTTTACTGCTGCCATTGCTTGTTGAGGACAGGATCGATACCGACGCGGCGTGCCAGGTCGGAGGTGAACAGGCCGTCCGGATCGAGTTGTCGCTTGATGGCCAGAAGATCTTTGTAGCGGGGAAAGATACGGTAAAACTGCTCGGGCCTCAGGACCTGGTCCTTGGCGAGGTGAATCTTGCCGCCGCGGTGGGCCGTCGCATCGATGAGGCGGTCGACGGCTTCGCGACTGGCAGCCTCGTTGCTGGCCTTGGGGTGGAACTCGAAGTTGAGACTGTAGCCGTCCTCGGAGAACGAGATCAGGCAGTCGTCCGGCTTGTGTGCGCGCAGGATGGTCGTGACCGGCGGGCAGGGCGACGACTGGCAGATGCCCAGCAACTCCACGATTGCCTCGCGCGCACTGGATCGCGGAAAAGTGAGCTGGACGGTGTAACCGTGCGGCCCGCAGACGAGGTGAGCAGGCGGCACCGTAAAGCTGGCTTCGAATGCGAATCTGAGGAAGAGCTCGGTGTTCGAAGAACGACCCATTCGCGCCAACACCCGGCCCCCGGCGTAGTAGAGCCGGTTGAATAAATTCATCATGGGGCGCTGAGCGTGCAGCATGAGCGACAGGACGGGACCGAATTTTTCGTGAAGGGCGAGACCGAATTGCCGGTGGTTGTCAAGGCGTTTGTAACCGGCCTCCAATATTTTGCGGCGTTGTGATTCAGTCTCATTGCTTTCAATCCACTTCGCTGTATGGATTACAGAGCGTCCGGTCCTGCGGCCACGGGCATAGGCATCTACCCACACGACAGCTGCGTCGTACGATTGCTCGACCCGGGCCATTACCTCGAGCAGTTCATCAACATTCGACACCGGAATGCGGTCGATTTCGACGAAAGGCGATGGGATCGCTTTGAGCTGGAGCGTCGCTTCAACAATGATCCCGAGCAATCCGATGCCACCCACGACAGCGTTGAAAAGCTCGTGCGACCGGTCGATGGTGAGCGTTTCACCGTTGGCGAGCAGCAGTTTGAGGCGGACGACCTGGTGAGCGAAGCTACCGTTGCGCCAAGCTTCCTTGCCGTTGACATTGGCACAGATGGCACCGGCGACACTGGAGTGCGATTCGGTCGGGCTGGCGGGTAGGGTAAGCAGGCGGTGGTGGACCGCCTGGTAGATATCGATGATTCGCATGCCGGCCTCGACGGTGATCTGTGCGGCTTCTTCGTCGAACGCTATGATTCGGTTCATGGCGCTCATGTCCAGGAGGGCCTGGCCGTCGTTGAGCGCCAGGTCTCCGTACCCTCGTCCGGCCCCTCGCGCGCAGATGGTCATGCCGTGCCGCCGGCAGTAAGCCAGCGTCTCGCGGCACTGTTTCACTGTCGTTGGGCGGGCGACCAGGGAACGCGTTCGGATGGAGCCAACCAGTGAGGTCAGTTCCTTCCATTTCATGAAATCTGGGTGAGGTTGGGGTTCGGCCTGCATCTTATAACTCCGGATTCCGAATTCTATGAATATCTTTTTAAATCCCGGTCCAGGTCCCTCTGCTCATCGCGGCGTTTGATGGCATCGCGCTTGTCGTATCTGCGCTTGCCTTTGGCCAGGGCGATGGTCAATTTGGCCCTGCCGTCCTTAAAAAACAGTTTCAGCGGTATGAGGGAATGGCCTTTCTCGTTGACCTTGGCGTAAAGCCGCTTGATTTCCTGTTTGTGCAACAGAAGCTTGCGAACTCTGAGCGGGTCGTGATTTTCGTAGTAGGCAAAGGGGTAGGGACCGATGTGCATCTGATAGACAAACACCTCACCGTTTTGAACCCTGGCATAGGCGTCTTTGATGTTGGCCTTGCCGAGCCTCAGCGACTTCACCTCGGTTCCTTTAAGGACCAGTCCGGCTTCGTATTCGTCTTCAATGAAGTAGTCAAACCGGGCTTTGCGGTTGAGGGCAATTATCTTTATTGAGCTCTTTGGCATTTTAAGAATATAGCAAGTTTACATCGATCATCTTTTAGCTAAAAAATAGGGTCGGCCTCCGTGCCGACCGACCCGCAACCCGAAACGCGCAACCCGTATCAATGGTATTCCAGTTCCGATATTATGTCTCCGTAGGCGGACTGGACGATTTTGAAGACGCCTCTGGCGGTTTTCTTTTTGAGGGCTTTTCGGGTAAGGGATCGGGCATCGCTGACGCTCAGGGATCGAATGACCCGTTTGGCCCGGGGCATAGATTGTGGATTCATACTCAGTTCATCCATTCCCAGGCCAAGCAGCAGCGGGATATGATGGGCGGTTGCCGCCATTTCACCGCACATATAAACCTCTATTCCTTTCTCCCTGGATACATCCGCCACTCTTTGGATCAGCCGCAGAACTGCAGGGTCCAGGGGCTGATAAAGATGGGCCACATTGCGGTTACCCCGGTCGATGGCCAGGGCATACTGGATTAGATCGTTGGTGCCGATGCTGAAAAAATCAGCTTTTTCGGCCAGCAGATCGGCCAGTACCACGGCCGAGGGGACTTCGATCATGATTCCGATGTCAATCTCGCGCTTATAGGGCAGTCCGTCTTTTTCAAGGGACTCGGCGGCATCGTCCAGGGCCTTTATGGCTGCACATATTTCAAAATAGGCTGCAATCATGGGAAACAGGATACGGACATTGCCGAAGGCGGCCGCCCTTAAAATGGCCCTCAGCTGAGTTCTAAATATATCTGGTTTTCGCAGACAGTATCGAATGGCCCGCAGCCCTAAAGCCGGATTGACTTCATCCAGACCGGATTGGCCGGCAATCGCTTTGTCGCCATTGATGTCCAGGGTGCGTATGGTGGTCGGTTTGGGATCCATGAGTTCGACCACTTCGCGATACTTTCCGAAAAGCTCTTCTTCGTTAGGAAAATCCGGGCGATTCATATACTGAAATTCTGTCCGGTAAAGACCGATGCCGTCGCCGCCGTAATTTTTAACAGAAATGACTTCTTCCGGAAATTCAATATTGGCCATTACTTCCAATTGAGTGCCATCGGTTGTTTCGGCCCTTAGATGGCTCTCGCTAGTGATGACGGCTTTATAGTCCTCATATCCAATTTTTCGTTCTTCGTATTCAAACAGCGTCTGTTCACCCGGGTCGATTATCACCGTGCCCTTAATTCCGTCGACGATGATCAGGTCGTCGCTTTTGATTACGATGGTGGCGGTTTCAAGCCCGACAACTGCCGGAATTTCGAGTGCCTGGGCCATGATTCCGGTGTGGGAGGCTTTGCCGCCGCGATTGGTTATAAATCCCATAATGCGATCCAGGTTTATCTGGCTGGTGTCGGCCGGTGACAGATCGTTAGCAACCAAAATGACCCGTTTGTCGATGGCGGCGATATTCTTAGATGCTATGCCGACCAGGTTGCGCATGATGGCATCCGAGACATGCACCACATCCGCCGCCCGTTCTTTCAGATATGCGTCGCCCATTTTCTCAAATGTTGCTTTCAGGCCGGAGACAATTTTTTTTAGGGCCCATTCGGCATTGACGCCTTCCGATTGAATGGTTTCAACGGTTCGGCCGTAAAGCATCTTATCTTTCAGCAATGCGATGTGGGTTTCGAGAATATAATCGCGTTGCAGTTCTTCCGGACGGTTTTCAAGGACGGTTTGAAATTCATCTCCGGCTTTTTTTACAGCCGCCTTGAAGCGTTGAACCTCACCTTGAAGTTGCTTATCTTTGATAAAATATTTTTCGACAACATCTACGCCTTCTTTATCAACCAGATAAGCCTTGCCGATGCAAATGCCGGGAGAGGCATTGATTCCTTTAAGTATTTTTTCCTGAGCAACAGGCTCGGACATTGTCGCTTATTCCCCAAATCCCGTATCAACGAGATCCGCAATGGCGTTTAAGATGGGTAGGTCCGCAAGATCTTCGATGATAATGGTTATTTTTGTACCTTTTTCACACGCCAGCGTTAAGATATCTATAATGCTGGACGCGTCGGCTTTTTCATTGTCTTTTTGTATCCAGACATTCGCAAATGAATTCTGGGCGAGGCCGGCAATCTGCGCCGCTGAGCGTGCGTGCAGGCCGAGTTCGTTTTTAATGGTTGTTACTCTGATTTTATTATGTTCTTCATTAATCATAAATCAGAGGCGTTCTCAATAAATTCTGTGATTCTGGGTTCAGGGTTAAATTTTGACCTTGAGAGCTGCCCTGCTGGAACCAGTTTCCTATGGGCCGGCAGCTCTTGATTCGCTCGAATCTGAGCCCATAACTGAAGGTTCGGCGGCAGATTAATCCTCTGAACGGTATTAACCTATATAGAATAAAGCCTTTAACTATCCAACAATTTGTACCTATTTGTCAATTCGAAAGTGTTCGCTTTTGGCAAAAGATCTACGCCTGCCTGGAGTCGGAAGACAGGGTTATCAGGTCTTCACCAAAAGACTCCTATTCTGCAGGAAAGCGAATGGATCCGTGGGCTGTTTTATTGACAAGTAAGAAAATGGCTGATACAGTCTTTTTGTAACTCTTCGCAATTATTGAGAATTGAGGTGTTGATGCTTGCCTTGCAAACCGGTTGTTGCGCACCTGGTTGCAAGTTCAACGATAAGCTTACCGACAACCACTCTAGGCCAGCCAAGGAGAAAAAAATGTCCGCCAAAATTTTGCTTTTCGGAAAAGATGCTTGACCATACACCCGGGCAGCTCGTGAAGCTTTTGCCAAAGAAGGCCGCCAGGTTGACTATTATAACGTGGTCAAAGAACCCAAAAACCTTGACACCATGTTGAAACACTCCAATGGTGCCCGCAAAGTTCCGGTGATTGTCGAAGGGGAAACGGTAACCATCGGCTTTGACGGTGGAACATGAGGGATCTAGCTATTCGGCTGGAAGCCGATATCAGTTGCGTGTTACGAGTTTCGCGTTGCGGGTTGCCTATTGCGAGTTGTGCGTTACGGGGTGCTGGTGCCCGATTGCTGGGGAAACATGCAATAAGGTTTATGGTTTAGGATTTAAGGCTCAAGGTAAAGTCATAAAATAACCGTTTTTCCTTACTTAAAATCTGCAATCCGCAATCCTAAATCAGAGGAATCCCAAATCCGAAATCAAAAGTCTTATTATTCTGGCATCTGTCCTCTGTGCTCCCTTCTCAGTAACTAATTGATTGCTGCTTATTGTCATGGTAATAGGTTACTCTATTCGAATGAAATTCCTAATCGATGGAGGACAGGACCGTGTTGGATTTAAAACCTGACAAAATGACCGATGAGCAGCTGGCGCAACGTGCCGGGGAGCTTGAAAGAGAAATCTACAAAGTTAAACAGGCTGAAAAAACCCTCCGCCGGCAAAATGAGTATCTTACGGCCCTGCATGAAACATCCATCGGGCTCATCGACCACCTGGACAAGGAAGAGCTGCTGGAGGCAGTTTTGCAGCGGGCCACCAAACTAACCGAAACCGAACACGGCTACATCTATCTGCATGAACCCGGCGAAGATGAAATTCAGATGCAGGTGGGGATGGGTTTTTTTAAGGGCCAGCTGGGTCGACGGGTTAAAAAAGGCGAGGGGATGGGCGGTAAGGTTTGGGAATCCGAACAGCCTCTGGTGGTGGTCGACTATCGATCCTGGGATGGCCGTATCGGCGATAAATCCCTGGACGACCTTCATTCTGTGGTGGGCATTCCTTTAAAGGACCGCAACCGCATCCACGGTGTCATCGGGCTTGCCAGCGTGAAACCGGGCCGGCGGTTTAAACCGGAGGATATTGCCATACTGGACCGTTTTGCCGGTGTAGCGCTGGTTGCTCTGGACAAAGCCAAATTATACGCAGATGTGCGGCGGGAGCTTGCCGAAAGAAAACGCGCCGAAGCCATCTTACGGCAAAGTGAACAGCGCTACCGCCTCCTGCTGGAGTCCTCGCCGGACCCCATTGTGGTCTACAATATCGAGGGTATGGCCACTTATGTCAATCCCGCCTTTGAGCAGACATTCGGATTTACGAGCGACGAATTGCTCGGCAAACAAATTGATTTTGTTCCGGAGGAAAACTGGCCCGAGACCAAAGACGTCATTGAAAAAATGCTGAGCGGGAAGAAAATACAGCTGTTTGAAACCAAACGCCTCACCAAGGACGGACGGGTACTGGATGTCCAGATAAGCTCTACCCTTTATTTAAATCGCAACGGTCAGCCCGTCGGCAACATCGTTACCCTGCGGGATATCAGTGCCCAGAAAAAAGCCGAGATCGAGTTGAGAAAGTATCATGATCACCTCGAAGAACTGGTTGGGGAACGTACCGCTGCGCTGGCCAAAATTAACGCTCAGTATGAACAGGAGATTGAAGAGCGCAAAAGAGCAGAAGAAGCCTTGCGGAAGCGGGAAATTGAACTTAAAGCCCAATCCCATCATCTGGAAGAGGTGAATACGGCCTTGAAGGTTTTGCTGAAACAGCGCGAGGATGACAGGAAAGAACTAGGCGAAAATGTTCTGACCAATGTAAAGGAATTGATCGCCCCCTATCTTGAAAGACTAAAGAAAAGTCATTTGAATACCAACCAGAAAACCCTTGTAAATATTTTAGATTCCAATTTAAATAATATTATTTCGCCTTTTATCAGCCAATTGTCATTCAAATTTTTCAACCTGACCCCCATGGAAATCAAGGTCGCCAATCTGGTTAAAGAAGGAAAAACTAACAAAGAAATCGCGGAGTTACTCTGTCTCTCAAAAAACACCATCTTATTCCACCGCTATAATATTCGTCGCAAGCTCCAGTTAAAGAACAAGAAAATAAATTTGAGATCCCATCTTCTCTCCTATGATAGATAGCGGGTATTAACCACTATTTAACTGCTATTTTATCAACTTGACAATCTTTATTTTTTTGACTAAAGGGTCTGTATCCGATAGTTAGTCTTTTACGAAATGAATAGTATTCACAATTTCATATTTAATTCTATCTAAAATAATCACAGTTAAAAAAATCTAAAGCCGAAGCTTTGGTTCAATTGAAGGGAGGCCTGAAGATTGGTCGAATCAAATACATTGAATGAAGGCGATGTCCTGCTGGATCTGGAAGACATTCATATGTCCTTCGGTAAAGTCGAAGCCCTGGCCGGCATCAGCCTGCAAATTCGAAAAGGTGATATCCATTCTGTTATTGGCCCCAACGGAGCCGGCAAAACCGTGATGATGAACTGCATCAATGGCCTTTACCGCCCCCAGAAAGGCAATGTTATCTATAAAGGTCAGCGAATCAACCATTTTCGGCCTTACCAGCGCGCCTCCCTGGGGATATCGAGGACCTTTCAGAAGGTCGAGGTTTTCGGCGGCATGACCGTGCTGGACAACATCCGGCTTGGACGGCACATCCATCTGAAATCCGGCCTTGCCAGCGGGTCGATATACGTCGGGAAAACCGCCAAAGAGGAAGTAGAGCACCGCCAGTTCATCGAAGAGGAGATCATCGATCTTCTGGAAATAGAATCCATTCGCAGCAAACCCACCGGCATGCTCCCCTATGGCCTTCAGAAAAGGGTCGAGTTGGGCCGGGCCCTTGCTCTGGAACCCGAGCTGTTGATTCTCGACGAGCCTCTGGCCGGTCTTAATTTGGAAGAAGTGGAGGACATGGCCCGTTTCATTCTGGACATTAACGAAGAAGAACGCTGGAAGGTAACCTGCCTTCTGGTCGAACACGATATGGGCGTGGTGATGGATCTTTCCGATCGCGTGTTCGTGCTCAATTTCGGTAATATGATTATGGACGGCACACCCGAGGAAGTTCAGCAAAATCCTGAGGTGGTCAAAGCCTATCTGGGTGAAGAGGACTTATATGCATCACGAAAATAATAATAATTCCAGTAAAATAGTGATTTCAAAAGAGCTAACCATTCCCAAGCTGTTTTACCAGCAGGCCACCACTTTCGGTAAAGACCGGGTGGCCATGCGGGAGAAAGAGTTCGGGATCTGGCGACCAATTACCTGGCAGGATTATTTCGAAAATGTAAAATATATCGCCCTGGGGCTCATCAGTCTGGGCCTGGAAGAGGGCGATAAAGTCTCCATGATCGGCGATAACCGACCCGAGGGACTGTGGGCCGAAATGGCCACTTTGTGCGCCCGGGGAGTGGGTGTGTGGCTGTTTCAAGACAGCCTGATCGATGAAGTCAGATATATCATCGACCACTCGGACACCCGCTTTTTATTCGGTGAAGGCCAGGAGGAGGTCGATAAGGCCATTTCCATCTTCAACGAATGTCCCAAATTGCAAAAAATCATCTGGGACGATCCCAAGGGCATGCGCAATTATGATGAGGACTATTTGATTAGCCTAAAAGAGGTTCAGCAGCTGGGCCGGGAACTGGAAAAAGAAAAGCCTCACCTGTTCGAAGAACTGATCAACAAAGGCAGCGGTGAGGAAGTGGCCCTGCTGTTTTATACCTCGGGAACCACGGCCCTGCCCAAAGGGGCTCTGCTGTCGCACAACAACATGCTGACCATGGGGCAGCACCTGATGACGGTCGACCCCTGTGAAAATACTGATGATTACGTGTCCTATCTGCCCTTTGCCTGGATCGGGGAACAGATGATGTCGATTTCCTGCGGTTTGCAGATCGGATACACCATCAATTTCCCCGAGGAACCCGAAATTGTTCAGGAAAACATCCGGGAAATTGGACCCCATGTCATGTTTGCACCCCCCCGGATGTACGAACAGATGACCCGGTCGGTCCAGGTCAAATACCTGGATGCTACCTGGATTAAACGCAAGCTGTATGAGTTTTCAACCTATGTTGGGTATAAAGTTGCCAATCTGAAATTCGATAAAAAGCCGGTGCCTTGGTATTGGAGGGTTCTTGAGTGGCTGGCGTCGGTCATTATCCAGAAAAAACTCAAGGATCATCTCGGCTTATCCCGGGTACGCAACGCATACACCGGCGGCGCGGCCATGGGACCGGATCATTTTCGCTTTTTCCACGCCCTGGGCGTAAACCTAAAACAGATTTACGGACAAACCGAAGTGGCCGGTATTTCGGTGGTGCATCGCAGCGGGGACATCAAGTTCGACACCGTCGGGCATCCCATTCCCGGAACAGAGGTGAAAATTGCCGATGACGGCGAGATCCTCACCCGCAGCTCTTCTGTTTTTCTAGGATATTATAAAAATCCGGAAGCCACGGAAAAGACCTTACAGGACGGCTGGCTATACTCGGGCGACAGGGGTTTTATGGATGATGACGGTCACCTGGTGGTTTTCGACCGTACCAAGGACGTCTTTACGCTGAAAGACGGCAAACCGTTTGCCCCCCAGTACCTGGAAACCCGCCTGAAATTCAGCCCCTACATAAGGGATTCATGGGTGATCGGCGATAAGAAAGATCACATCAGCGCTGTCCTGTGCATCGACTATGCGGTGGTGGGCAAGTGGGCGGATGAAAAGAAGCTGAATTACACCAGCTACCAGGAACTTTCGCAAATGCCCGAAATTTATGACCTGGTGGAAAAACAAATTCGCCAGGCCAACAAAGACCTGCCAGATTTAGCCAAGGTGGCCAAATTTACCAACCTTTACAAGGAACTGGACGCGGACGATGATGAACTGACACGCACGCGGAAACTGCGGCGCGCTTTTGTCGAAAAAAGATATCAAGAAATTGTCGATGCCCTGTATTCAGACAATCACAGCGTTCATATCGATACCACGATTAAGTATGAAGACGGGCGCGAGGCGCACATCAAAACCGATATGCAGATTCGAACGGTTGGTGATTGATAATTAACTGTGGATCTTTATTTGATTTTTAAAAAAGATTCACATCCATAAATAGTCAATAATCAATAATCAATTAAAGTGGAGTTATTCGTATGGAACTTTTTCTGATGACGCTGACTACTGGGATCTTGGTCGGTGGTATTTATGCGCTCGTGGCCCTTGGTTGGGTGCTGATTTATAAGTGTTCCGGCGTATTGAATCTGGCGATGGGTGAACTGACCCTTATCGGTGCCTATGTGTCCCTGAGCTTCTATTCCATGGGCGTACCGTTTCTCCTTTCACTGCTTTTTTCGCTGATCATCGGCCTCGTTTTGGGCATTCTGACGGAAAGAATCTTTTTAGACAAACTTATCGGAGAACCGGTTTTGACGGTTATCATGGTTACCGTCGGGCTTTCCTTCTTTTTTAAGGGAACCGTCGAATTCATATGGGGCACAGATACCAAGGTTTTCACGCCTCCTGTTTTTTCACTGGAATCGATAAAGATAGGCCCTCTTTATATCAGCGAGGTTTACCTTTGGAGTTTTGTGGCGGCCATCATTCTTCTGATTATTTTTGTGAGTTTCTTTAAATATACCCGCTGGGGATTAGCTATGCAGGCCACGGCGGATGATGAGATGGCCGCGCTGTCTCTGGGTGTGAGTGCCCGTTTTGTTTACGCGGCGGCCTGGGCCATTGCCTTTATGGCGGCCGGCGTCGGCGGAACTTTGCTAGGCAATATCAACGGACTCAACATTTCGGTTGGCTACCTGGGCTTGCTGGTTTTGCCGGCGGTGGTGCTGGGCGGGCTAAATTCAGTCCCCGGAGCCATTGTCGGCGGCATTATTATCGGTATATTGCAGAATTTCAGTGGTGCCTATTTGGACCAGTATTTTCCCGGCGGGATTAAGGAAATTGCCCCTTTTGCATTTATGGCCGTTTTTCTGCTCTTTAAACCGTTTGGCCTTTGGGGGTGGGAACGTATTGAACGGGTATAAAAACAATGCCTAATCCGCCGCCGGCGGACTAAAATTCCTAAATTGCCTAAAATTAGGGAATTCAATCACTTTACAAATAACCAATAACGAATAACTAATAACAAAAAAACGGAGTTTTTTTATGTCAACGACCTGGCTTCCATGCGGTGATTATCATCAAAACTATACACAGGATCATGCTTGGTTTCAAACGAAGTTCATAAAGGGCAAGATGCTTGCCCTTATGGTAATTTTGTTTGTCGGTCTTCCCCTTATCTCGGATTCTTATATGCTCAGTGTCTGGAACATGATCGGCTTTACGATACTGGGAGCCTTGGGGGTCCAGCTTCTCATTGGGTTCTGCGGTCAGCTCACCTTGGGACATGCGGCCTTTATCGCGGTGGGGGCATACACCAGCACGCTGCTCATTCTGGAGTTTCCCTGGCCCCAGTTTTTGATTGATTGGGGCGTTGCTTACCCGATCAGTATTATTGCCGCTGCAATTGTGGCCGGGCTTTGGAGTGTCCTGTTTGGGCTGCCCTCGGCACGGGTAAAAGGGTTTTATCTCATTTTAACCACCATGGCAGCCCAGTTCATCACCGTTGATTTTGTCCTCACCCAGTATGTGAGTCAGATCGGAGGCCGGGGGCAAGCCTTTTCGCTCCCCCCGGGTACGATTAAGTACGGGCCCTGGGTGATCGATACCGAACTAAAAACCTATTACATGATGATTGTCCTGGTGCTTTTATGCACAATTCTTATGGCAAACCTTCTTCGTTCCAGGGTCGGCCGGGCCTGGGTGGCCATTCGCGATAACGATATTTCCGCAGAGGTGATGGGGATCAATGTTGTCAAATACAAGCTGCTGGCCTTTTTTGCGGCCGGATTTCTTGGCGGGATTGCAGGGTCCTATTGGATCAGCACCCTCGCAGCTATCAGTCCCGAACACTTTCCCTGGTTTCTATCACTTTGGCTGGTCGGGGTCATTCTCATCGGGGGAGTGGGCTCTATCCACGGAGCTATCTTCGGCTCCATATTCATGGTCGTTGTCATGGAAGCGCTGCAGCTGGCCATTATGCCTTTGGCCGACACGTTTCCCAAACTTTTAATGGATTTCCTGTTTATCAAAGAGGCTGCTTTTGGATTGGCTATTTGCGTATTTTTGATATATGAGCCCAACGGCCTGGCCTACCGCTGGTGGCAAATTAAGAACTATTTTAATCTGTGGCCATTTTCTTACTAAAAAGGAGGTGATGAATTTCAGAAGTTAAAACTGGTATTAACCCAAGCCTACTTTTTAATAAAAGGGGGAAAATATGAAGTCAAAATTATATGTAATTTTGTTAGCGATGTTCATTCTCGCCGGATTTTTTTCTATGGCGGGCGCCGCGGACATCAAACTTGGATCCCTAAATGACATGACGGGAGCCACTTCAGACGTGGGCAAGGACTATGCACTGGGCATAGGTGAAGCCATTCATTACATTAATGACACGGGCGGGATTAACGGCAAAAAAATTAAGCTGTATCAGTTTGATTACGGATATCGAATTCCCGAAGCCCTGACCAAGTATAACCTGTTTAAACGCTTAAAATGCGTTGCGGTGCTCGGTTGGGGAACCGGAGATACTGAGGCCCTGGCGCCGACGGTTGCCAGAGACAAGATGCCTTATGTATCCGCATCGTATTCGGGTCACCTGGGCAATCCGGGAAAAACCCCGTATAACCTGTTTTTCGCGCCGGACTACTCCACCCAGGCGCGGGGTCTCATCCAGGCGTGGTATGATAATGTCTGGAAAAAGCATAAGGATTTTGGAAAACGTAAACCGCGGCTTGCTTTCGCCTATCATGTAGCCGTTCCGTTTGCCAATTCATCTGTTCCGGCCGGAAAGGATCAGGCTGATATTCTTGGCTACGAGGTCGGTCCGGATCAAAACGTGACGCTATTTGCCATCGATACCAAGAGCCAGGTTCTGGCCCTCAAGGATTTTAAGGCGGATGTCGTTTATCACTCCAATACGGTTATGTCAGTAGCGGCAACCTTGCGTGATGCTTACGCATTGAAATTGGGCGCCGATCACCTGATCCAGAATTGGGGTTTTGATGAAAACCTTATCAAAATTGCCGGACCGGCAGCCGAAGGCGCGTACGGGTGTGCCCCCTGGGCTTTTTTCGGACAGGATTCTAAATTGATGGACAAAGTTGTAGCGTACGCTAAAAAATACAACCCCGGTGTTCCTTTAGAAAATCGTACCATTCATACCCAGCAGGCCTGGGCCAGTGCTCTGGGAATGGCCGAAGCCATGAAGCGTGCGGACAAAGCCGGCGCGTTGACGGGCGAAGGCATTCTTAGAAAGGGTTTTGAAACCATGGACAATTATGAGATTGGTCTCGGCATGTCGCCGGTTACCTATACGGCCACAGATCACAGACCGATGAGTTTGGTCCCCGTTTATAAAGTTGAAGGCGGTAAATTTATGACATTTACCGAGGTTGATTTGAAAAAGATGTATCCCGACAAATGGGCGAATAAATGGATTGGCTGGTAGGAATTGGTTGACGATTGATTATTGTCTATTGACGATTTAAGAGAAAAATATGCTTCCATTCAATATTCAATATTCTATTGAAAATAGTCAATTATTTAAACCCCAAAGGAGGTCAGAAAGCGTTGTCAAACGATAATATGATCTTAAAGATCAACAATATTGAGGTTAAGTATCACGAGGTAATTCTGGTGATCAAAGGTGTCTCGATTGAGGTTCCGGAAGGCGGTATTGTGGCGCTTTTAGGAGCCAATGGGGCCGGTAAGAGCACGACCTTAAAGGCAGTCTCGGGTCTGTTGAAACATGAAGACGGAGAGGTTACCGACGGTTCGATTGAGTTCATGGGCGAGCGCATTGAAAAATTGGGTGCTGAAAAAATCGCCAAATTGGGCATCGTTCAGGTGATCGAGGGCCGCAGGGTGTTTGAACACCTTACGGTGGAACAAAACCTGAAAGTTGGTGCGCACATGAAACGACACGGCCGCGCCATTAAAGAAGGCCTGGAAATGGTCTATCACTATTTCCCGCGCTTAAAGGAAAAGCGCAATGAGACCGCCGGGTTTATCAGCGGCGGCGAACAGCAGATGACGGTAGTGGGACGTGCATTGATGACAAGTCCCAAGCTGATTTTGCTGGATGAGCCTTCCATGGGGCTGGCACCTCTGCTGATTCATGAGATATTCAACATAATCACCCTGCTCAACAAGGAAGAAAAGATCTCGATACTTCTGGTGGAACAGAATGCCAAACTGGCCCTCAATGTTGCCCCCCATGCTTATGTGATGGAAAACGGGCGCATCGTCATGGACGACAGTGCAGAAACGCTAAGGGAGAATCCGGACATCAAGGATTTCTACCTGGGCATGACCGATATTGGGGGTAGAAAAAATTTTCGCGATGTCAAGCATTATAAGCGAAGAAAACGGTGGCTTACCTAAACCCTTAAAGGGAACGAGGGGGAAAAATGCAAAAAAATGCAAAATTACGAATTTGTTTGAGTGTCCTGGTTATTGCCTTTCTGATGACCGGCTGCGCAGCCATGCAGAAACCAAGTGAGAGTAATTTCAAAAGCCCGACGGTTACGCTGAGCCATGTGGAGTTGGAGCATTATTTCGGCTGGTGGTTTTACGGTGCCAAGGTGAAACCCGACAAAGGCAAGGCCGGCAATAACGGCGCACCATTGGACTATGCCTTCATTTTTGATATCACAAATCCCAACAATTATCCGGTTATGTTAGACGGCTTCAGCTTTTCAGTTGCCTTTGAAGAGTTCGGACTTAACAGGGTTATTGCTCCTGAAACTATGTGGATACCCGCCAACAAGACCAATCAGATCCGGGTACATGCTTTATTCGGTGTCAGAGCGGTACAAATGAGCCTGCTGGTGACCGGCGGATTTAAGTTGAAAGAAAAAGGGGTTAGCTTCTGGGATCAGCTCGAAAAGTGGTGGACCGGAGCACCGAATTTTTCTTTTCCGCTTAATGTAAATGAGGGTTCGGCTGTATTCACGGCCGACGGTGTGACCCGAGTGGTGCCTTTCAACGCTACATTTCCTTGAGAAAAGCGTCACTGACAATTGTTTGCTTAGTTCTCAAGATAACTCTTATGCCTGCCCTTTTCGCCAACGGTAAAGGGCAGGCACTGAGAGTGACCCGGTATCTGCCAGACAACGCGGTTCATTTTTTTTGCGGGAAGCTCTTTTAGGACCTTGCCTAAAGCGACCGATAGAGGAACTGCGCGATGCCGCCGGAGATGGGTCCGGCACCGCATCTGAAATTTTGAGACCGCCTGGAGATACATTTTTTCTGCAATTCTTAAATTATCCCTCCCCTTTAGGTAATGGGCCTGTTTGCCAAGCTTAATATTCGGAAAAACCGGACCGACAGGGGAAGTTAGGGTGAGGTTAAATTTCATGGGACTGCATGACTATACTTTTTACGATCTCATCAACCGCAATGCCGTATCTTTTGGCGACCGACCGGCCTGGTTTGAAGTTGACGACCAACGCCGGTTAACGTTTGCTGAATGCAAGGACCAGGTAGATCACCTGGCTTGTGGGTTACAAACAGCCGGCATCAATAAAGGCGATTGTATCGGGGTTTTTGGTAAAAACAGCCTGGAATACTTCCTTCTTTACGGGGCAGCTGCCGCGCTGGGGGCTGTTGTCCTGCCCATCAACTGGCGCCTTTCAGCTGCAGAGGCGCTGTTCAATTTAAACGACGGTGAACCCGAATTTCTTTTTGTCGATCCTGAATATCAGGAGATGATCGAAGATATTAAAACCAAGCTTTCATCGGTGAAGAAATTTTTTAACCTCAAACCCCCAGGGGGTAAATTCTCCGATTTTGGGACCCTGCTTGCCAATGACGGCCAATTCGAGCCGGTGGATGTCTCAGACGATGATGGGGCCGTCATCATTCATACGGCGGCTGTGGCCGGACGGCCACGAGGTGCCCTTTTGCGCCAGGGCAATATCATCAGTGCCAATATTCACATCAACCTTCTGATGAATTTATCAACTTCTGATGTGCATTTAAACATTTTGCCGTTGTTTCATGTCGGCGGACTTTTTATGGCCACCGGCGCTTTTCACGGCGGGGCCCTGAATGTCAATATGAGCAAATTTGATGCCGCCCGCGCCGTCGATCTTATCGAGGAGAAAAAGGTTTCAGTGATGTTTGATTTTTCGCCGATTCTTGGATCGGTATTGGAAGCGGCTGAAAAATCCGGCAAAGATATCAGCACCCTGCAACATGTGTTTGGTTTGGAGTCCCCCGAAGTAATTGAAAAATATCAGGAATCGGTCGGGGGTACTTTTTACTGCATGTACGGTCAGACGGAAACATCGGCCATTGCCACCATGGGCCGCTATTCCGACAAACCCGGCTCGGCCGGCAGAACCATTGCGCTGGCGGATGTTCGCCTGGTGGATGAGGATGACCATCCGGTGCCGATGGGGGCAGTCGGCGAGATCGCCGTCAAGGGCCCCATGGTTTTTAATGAATATATCAATCTGCCCGAAGACACCGCCCAGGCGCTTCGCGGTGGGTGGCATCATACCGGAGATCTGGGCCGATTCGATCAGGACGGCTATTTGTGGTATGAAGGGCGCAAGGCCGAAAAAGAATTGATAAAGCCAGGCGGGGAAAACGTCTATCCGGCCGAGGTTGAAAAAGTTATTCTCGAACATCCCGGTGTTGAGAAAACAGTTGTTTTTGGTGTACCGGACCCCAAATGGAAAGAAGGCATCAAGGCGGTCTGCCAGCTAAAAAAAGATGCAAGCCTTGAGTCACGTGCCTTAATACAATTTGTGGGTGCACGTATTGCCAGCTTTAAAAAGCCCCAGTATGTTGAATTTGTCCCCGAGATTCCGCTGCTCGAGGATGGCTCGCCGGACCGCGTCAAGGTGAAGGAACTCTACGGGGGGCCCCAACAATAAACGGAAATGGCCCTTTTTCCGATGGGCGGCGTTCTCCGCGGATTTTAGACCTCGACGTACTACAAGTACGCCTCAGCCTTAAACCCTTGTGCGGCCTTGCCCATCGAAAAAATTGCTCATTTCCCGACCAGTCATGTAACCAATCTTTCAGGCGCCAGCCGCAGATCCCCTAATGCCTGCGGTCAAATTTTTTTTATGCCTTGAAATTGAACAAAATTGAATACTCTAAAAGGGCTCAGGAATCAAGTAAGCTCTTTGGCTATGGCAGCAAGATTCTCGATTCTCGATACATGATAGTTGGTGTTCGATGTTAAATCAGGATGGCTCATAGTTTATTGCGTCGTGCCCAATTCTTCCCTGATAACACGGCGCAAAATTTCCTCATTCAGTGGCACCTGCTGTATGTTGAGATATTCCCTAAGCGCCTTATTAATCATGGTTTGATAATTGCCGCCCCCTGCCTTTTGTACCTGCCCTTTAAAATAATCAATAATATCCGCATCAAGCCGGATTGTAACACGTATCTTATTGGGGTCAGGGGGAATTACCGGTCCACGCTTACCCTTACTGAAGTCGTATTCATTTCTCATACTCTCACTCCTCGTAGTGTTTACGTTCACGTTTCGTCGCCTTGCGAGCGGATATTATGCGAATGATATCACCCCGCCACGTATAGGCGACAACAAGAATCCGACCGAAAGAATCTTCAGCGATAGTAATAAACCTTTGTTCGTCATAATCTGGATCATCTATGGTTACCGCACTAAAATCATCAAAAACTGTAACGGCATCGGCAAAATCAATACCATGCTTTTCTATATTGGCGATTGCTTTGCTGGGATCCCATTCATAGCTCATTATGGTACTATATGCACAAACTGTGTACAAAGCAAGGCTTTTTTGATAAATCAATGGGACAGTTTAGCAAGGGTGGGTTTAGCTCGAAAGGCGAAAAGATCAATCGGCTTTTAAAGACATCTTCCGTATCACTTTCTATTAAGTTGACTTCTCCATTTATATCGCCTATATATCCCAACCTGAGTGTATTCTTTTTACGGCGGAGCCGTAATAATTAAAATCGTGAAACGATTTTATTGGGGAACGATTTTATCGGGAGAAGAAAAATGGTCAGAACGGAAATCTCTCTTTTCATGAAAAATGCGCCGGGGGAACTCGGCAAATTTGCCAGCCTCTTGGGTGAGGCCGGTATCAATATCGATGCCCTCACCATTCAGGATGCTTCGGCTTATGTGCAGGAGTTGTTCAAGGCCAGGGGTAAATCGTTGAAACGGATTGCTTCGGCCGCAAGCTATAATTCGATGCGCAAAGATTCGGCCCAATTTGCGCTGATCCGTGCCATCGTCAGTGACACCGACAAGGCGGTGGATCTGCTGTCTAAAAATGAGTATATTTTCGATATCATGCCGGTGATTGCCCTGCAGCTTGAGAACACCCCGGGAGAGCTGGCAAATATTGCCACAAAGTTCGGTGAAGAGGGCATTAACATTAATTATGTCTACGGCTCGGCCTCGTCATCCGATGAAAAGTACCTGTTTGTTTTTTGCCCGGAAGATATAGAGTTGGCGGCTAAAATTTTTACCTGAAAAATGCCGCAGGTATTTTTCAAGGTGTGCGCTTGTCCTTAAGTATCTGGTTAGAAATGACTATCCGCTGGATTTCTGATGTCCCCTCGTAAATGGTAAAGACCCGCGCATCGCGGTAAAAACGCTCGACAGGGTATTCCTTGGTAAATCCGTATCCGCCGTGAATTTGGATTGCTTTGGCCGTGATGCGATTGACCATCTCGGAAGCAAACAATTTGGCCATTGACGCCTGCAGGGTGTAGTTTTCTTGATTGTCCTTCATTTCGGCGGCCGACAGCATCATCAGTCGGGCAGCCTCAATTTCGGTGGCCATGTCGGCAATCATCCAGCGCAGTCCCTGGAATTTAGATATGCTTTGACCGAACTGTTCTCTTTCCCGGGAATATTGCACAGCGGCATCAAATGCAGCGGTGGCCACGCCCACCGATTGGGCGGCAATTCCGATCCGACCGCCGTCAAGACCCGTCATAGCAATAAGGAAACCGTCGCCCTCATTTCCCAATCGATTGGCAGCCGGTATTCTACAATCCTCTAGTATAAGATCGGCAGTATCCGAGGCCCGCAATCCCATTTTATCTTCCAGGGGACCCACTTTCAAACCCGGTGTCCCCTGTTCAATCAAAAAAGCGCTGATTCCCCTGTGACGCGCCTGTTCATCCGTTTTGGCGGTGACGATAATAATGCCGGCATTTTTACCGGTGGTCGTAAATCGCTTGGTGCCGTTTAAGACATAACTGTCACCGTCGAAAACCGCCCTGGTGGTTTGCCTGGCCGGGTCCGAACCGGCATTGGGTTCCGTCAACGCAAAGGCGCCGATCATTTCTCCGGCAGCCATATGTTTCAGATATTTTTCTTTCTGATCATCCGTACCGTACCGTAAGACACTTTCGCAGACAATTGAATTGTGGACAGACATTACCACTGCGGTAGAGGCACAGGCGTAGGCCACTTCCGCAAGTGCGAGCACATAGCTGACACTGTCGGCCCCCGAGCCACCATATTCGGGCGGGACCATCATGCCCATGAGGCCCAGTTCTCCGAGCTTTGAAAGATTTTCGGCTGGGAATTCCTTGGTCTTATCGCGTTCCATGGCCTTGGGTGCAAACTCGGATCTGGCCAGATCTCTGACCATGGATTGGATCATGAGTTGTTCTTCGGTAAGTTTGAAGGTCATGGCATGCCTCCGGTTCAATGCATAATTTAGAATCGTCCAAATGACTATAGAGAGCTAACTTAAAATGAATGCCTAAAATGCCTAACCCGGATAAACCGGAAAGTGTCTAAAGTGCACTAAAATGCCTAAATTGCCTAAAATTGTGGTGTCGCTTCGCTCCGTCTTTAGTATAAACGCCTGGTATTTTCTGCATGAAAGACCAGCAACCAGAAAATGAGTAAAGTCGCATACCTTGTTTTTTTCTTTTAATAAAATCGATAGAATACCTCAATTTTAGGCATTTTAGCGCATTTTGGGCACTCTATGCATTTGCATCTAAGGCGTATAAATCACAACTATCAACTCGGCTATTTCATCGCTGACGCTTTTCAGTTTGTGTCGGATACCCGAGTTAAAATGCAGGGATTCTCCCCCTTTGAGCGTGTTGACATGCTCGCCGACCGTTACCTCGATTTTACCCTTTAAAACGTATACGAATTCTTCGCCTTCATGGTGATAGTCAACCCCTTTATGCGTCTTCTGGGCCTCAACGGAGACCCGAAAGGCTTTCAGGTGCTTGTTTTCCGCTCCCGGGGTTAACGTCGTGTAGGCATAGTCTTCGGTTCGTTTGGTTTGGGCTTTGATCCGGCTTTGCAGCTTTGATTCCGGTTCCTTGAGCAGGGACCCGGAGTCAATTTCCAGCGCCCGGGCAATCTGCAGCAGGGCGCCGACCGGTGGAATGGATTTACCGGCTTCGACTTCCTTTATGTACTCGATGGAAAAGCCGGTTTCATTGGCGACCTGGTCCAAAGAAAGTTTTTTGTCTGTTCGGGCCTTTTTGATTTTTTTCCCCACCGGTACCGGCGGGGCCTTTTTTTTTCGTGGCATGATGCCTCCCTATAAAGAGGTGCCTAAAATTCGAAATGCCTAAAATGCCTAAAGTTAAGGAATTCTGTCAATTTTATAAAATTAGAGACGTAAAACTCGCTATGATCTTTTACTGATTTACGGACTTTAATAATTGAGCCATCGCTCATCCATAAAAAGAAGGAGCAAAGCGACACCACAATTTTAGGCATTTTAGTCCGCTTGAGGCGGATTAGGCATTTTACAATTGCTATTTATACTCGTAGAACCCTTTCCCCGTCTTGCGGCCCAGCCAGCCGGCTTCTACGTACTTGCGCAGCAGCGGGCAGGGACGATACTTTGAATCCTTAAAACCGTCGTAGAGGGTTTCCATAACGGCCAGGCAGGTGTCGAGACCGATTAGATCGGCAAGGGTCAACGGTCCCATGGGGTGATTCATGCCCAGTTTCATGACGGTATCGATATCTTCCCGGGTTCCCACATTGTGATAAAGGCAGTAAACAGCCTCATTGATCATCGGTAGCAGGATCCGATTGGCAATAAAGCCCGGATAGTCATTGGCTTTGGCCGGTGTTTTACCGAACTTTTCGGCCAGTTCCCAGGTGACTTTCAGTGTCTCACCCGACGTTGCGATGCCCGGAATCACCTCAACCAGTTTCATCACCGGCACCGGATTCATAAAATGCATACCGATTACTTTTTCGGGTCGCCGGGTCTGGGCGGCAATTCGCCCGATGGGTATTGATGATGTGTTGGTTGCCAAAATCACCCCGGATTCACAAATTTCGTCCAGGTCTTTAAAAATTTGAAATTTCAAGGCTTCATTTTCAACGGCGGCTTCAACGACAAAATCGGCCGAGGACATATCCTTCAGACTGACGCTGGTCTTAATTCGGCCCAGGACAGCGCTTTTTTCATCATCGGTCATTTTGCCCTTGTCGACATTACGTGATAAGATTTTTGTAATCGTTGCCAGGCCGCGTTCCACAAATTCATCTTTGATATCGTTCATGATGACATTCAGACCACTCATGGCGGCCACCTGAGTGATTCCGTTTCCCATCTGTCCCGCACCGATTACACCGAAAGTTTTAATCTCCATCTGTTACCTCCATTTATCAAGTTATTGGTTATTAGGATTTCATATTGAGTTATGTGGGAGCGGCTTTCAGCCGAGATCTGAGGACCTATTCAACAAGACCTGATCGCGGCTGAAAGCCGCTCCCACGGCTATCTACAGCTGGCCGGATTATAGCATCCTCACCCACGCACCCCGCAACCCTTGCTATCTTTTAACCACCATGGCGACTGCTTCGCCGCCCCCTAAGCACAGCGATGCCAATCCGGTTTTTTTATCCTGCTTGATCATTTCATGCAGAAGGGTGACCAGGACCCGGCAGCCGCTGGCGCCGATGGGATGGCCGAGGGCGACACTGCCGCCGTTGACATTGACCTTTGATGGATCAAGCTGCAATTCGTTTAGCACCGCCACGGTTGAACCGCTAAAAGCTTCATTGATCTCATAAAGATCTACTTCTTCGGTGGAGATCCCCTCTTTTTGCAGGCATTTGGGAATCGCCAGAATCGGGGCCACCAGAACGTATTTCATTTCCAGACCGGCAGAGGCCTGGGCGCCGATGGTGGCGATGATATGACAGCCAAGTTCTTCAGCCTTTTCTCGGGACATTACCACGACAGCCGCTGCACCGTCACTGATGATCGATGCATTGCCGGCGGTTGCAAACCCCTCTTTTTGAAAGGCCGGTCTCATTTTGGCAAGCGCTTCATAGGACGTTTCCCGGGGGCATTCATCTATGCTGAAAAGCATTGGATCCCCTTTGCGCTGAGGGATTTCCACCGGAACAATTTCATCTTCAAACCGGCCGGAATTGATTGCTTCCAATGTCCGGTTGTAGGATTCGGCGGCGTAACGGTCTTGGGTCTCGCGGCTGATATTGTACTTTTCTGAACACAGGTCATTGGAGATGCCCATATGAAAATCGTTGACAATGTCCCACAGTCCGTCGTGGACCATGTGGTCCTGCAGCGTACCGGGACCCATGCGAAATCCGAAGCGGGCCTTTTCCAGGTAGTAAGGCGCCATGGTCATATTTTCCATGCCGCCGGCCACGACCACTTCGGCATCTCCGGTCTGGATGGCCTGAGCAGCCAGCATCACCGTCTTCAGCGCCGACCCGCAGACCTTGTTCACCGTAAAACATTCCACCTCCCAGGGCAAATTTGCCCTGACCGCCGCCTGTTTGGCCGGGTTCTGGCCGTAACCGCACGGTAACACCAGGCCCATAATGACCTCATTGACAGCTTTTTTCTCGATACCGGCTCTCCTCAGGGCTTCCTCGATGACGATGGCCCCCAGATCTGTAGCACCGATGCTGCCCAGGGAGCCATTGAAGCTGCCCAGGGGAGTGCGTACTGCGCTTACGATAACTGCCTCGTGCATAAGATGAATCTCCTTTCAAAAGATTAAATAACAAATTCCAAGCACCAAATTACAAATAAGCGCCAAATAATAAATTCCAATGACCGAAACATTATCGATAGACGGTTTAGCGATCTAAGTCAATATTGCCATATGTTTGTAATTTGTATTTTGTTACTTGGAATTTATAAATAGCGCAACAATTCCTGCCACCTGAAACCAGATCCGCCTGTGGCGGAACACCTGAAGTGCTTACATATTTCGTCTATACTTCCCTCCCACATCATACAGCGCCTGGGTAATCTGCCCCAGGCTGCAATACCGCACCGTATCCATCAATTCGGCAAAGATGTTATCGCCGGTGAGGGCAGCATTTTGCAGGCGCTCGAGCGCGGCAGATGTTTTTTTGGCATGACGCTTTTTAAAAGCCGCCAGGCGCTTGAGCTGTGATTGCTTTTCTTCTTCAGTGGCCCGGGCCAGTTCGATGCTTTCGCTGAACATCTCGCCACCGTCCGGGTCCCGGAAGGTGTTGACGCCAATGATGGGCAACGCACCGGTGTGTTTGCGCATTTCATAGTACATGGATTCTTCCTGAATCTTGCTGCGCTGGTAGCCGGTTTCCATGGCTCCCAGGACGCCGCCGCGTTCGGTGATGCGGTCAAATTCCATCAGGACCGCTTCTTCTACCAGATCGGTTAAGTGCTCGAATATATAGCTGCCCTGGTTCATATTTTCATTGGTGGTCAGGCCCCATTCACGGTTGATGATAAGCTGGATGGCCAGCGCGCGTCTGACCGATTCAGCCGTCGGGGTGGTAATGGCTTCGTCGAAGGCATTGGTGTGCAGGCTGTTGCAATTGTCATATATGGCACACAGGGCCTGCAGGGTCGTGCGGATATCATTGAATTGGATGTCCTGGCTGTGAAGTGAGCGGCCCGAAGTCTGGATATGATACTTGAGCATCTGGCTGCGATCTGATCCGCCATATTTCTTTTTCATGGCTATCGACCAGATGCGGCGTGCCACCCGCCCGATCACGTTATATTCAGGATCAAGACCGTTGGAGAAGAAAAAAGACAGATTGGGCCCGAAACTGTCGATGGGCATGCCGCGGGACAGATAATATTCAACATAGGTAAAGCCGTTGGCCAGGGTTAAAGCCAGTTGGGTGATGGGGTTGGCCCCGGCCTCGGCAATGTGATATCCGGAGATCGAAACCGAGTAGAAATTGCGGATATGGTTTTCAATAAAGTATTGTTGAATGTCCCCCATCATTTTTAAAGCAAAATCAATGGAGAAGATGCAGGTGTTTTGTCCCTGGTCTTCCTTGAGGATATCGGCCTGAACCGTACCGCGGACATTGGCCAGAACGTCGGCGCGCATCTTTTGATACTGTTCTTCGGCCGGTCCTTTACCGTTTGCGGTCTTGAATTTGTCGATTTGCTGATCGATGGCGGCATTTAAAAACATGGCCAGAATAATCGGTGCCGGTCCGTTAATGGTCATGGAAACGGACGTGCCGGGGGCACACAGCTCAAATCCGTCGTAGAGCACCTTCATATCATCCAGGGTGCAGATGCTGACCCCGGAAGTACCCACTTTGCCGTAGATATCGGGTCGAATATCCGGATCATAACCGTACAGGGTTACCGAGTCGAAGGCCGTCGAAAGGCGTTTGGCCTCGTAATTGGCAGACAGCATTTTAAATCTGCGATTGGTGCGGGCCGGATCGCCTTCGCCCGCAAACATGCGGGTGGGATCTTCGTCCATCCGCTTTAAGGGAAAGACACCGGCGGTAAATGGAAAGCGACCCGGCACATTTTCCGTTCGCATCCAGCGGTAAAGCTCTCCCGGATCCTGAAAGCGGGGCAGGGCGATTTTAGGAATACGTGAATGTGACATGGATTCGGTGTAGAGCGGGATTCTGATCTCCCGTTCACGCACCTGATACACCAGCGCGTCTCCGGCATAGGTTTCCCTTATGTCCTGCCACTCATCGATACGCTGCAGGGTTTCCGGATCCAGTTCGGCTTTGGCTTTTTGCACCTCGGCTTTAAGCTTGGAAAGTACGTCAGAGAAATCACCCTCAGGGCTATCGGCGCCCAGGCGGTTGGCGGTTTCCTGCAGATGCCAGTAGTCTCTGAGCTTCTGCGACTGTTCCTGCGTTTGCTGGTGATAATCGCGAATGGCGTCACCGATTTCGCTCAAATAGCGGGTGCGTTCAGGAGGGATGATAATGGTTTTTGACGAAGATGTTTTTGCCTGGGGCCTTCGCAGCTGCGCTTTAAACCGGATGCCGGTTTTTTGAGCGATTGTATCCAGCAGCGCATGGTACAGGGCGGTAACCCCGTCATCATTAAACTTGGACGCAATGGTGCCAAATACCGGCATCTCCGCGGGATCTTTATCAAATGCCTTTTGATTGCGCTGAACCTGTTTGCGCACATCGCGCACGGCATCTTCTCCCCCGCGTTTTTCAAATTTGTTGACCACCACCAGGTCGGCAAAATCCAGCATATCAATTTTTTCAAGCTGTGAGGCGGCGCCAAATTCACTTGTCATTACATAGATTGAAACGTCAACCAGTTTGGTGATGCTGGAATCGCCCTGCCCAATTCCCGCTGTTTCAGCGATAATCAGGTCGAAACCGGCCGCTTTAACCGCGCTGATGGCGTCGTTTAATATCTCGGGGATTTCGGTGCGGGATTCACGTGTGGCCAGGGAACGAAAATACAGCCGCGGACTTCCAATGGCATTCATCCGAATGCGATCTCCCAGCAGGGCACCGCCGGTTTTGCGGCGGGATGGATCACAGCTGATAATGGCCACGTGGATGTCATCCAGATCATGCAGGATGCGTAGAATAACCTCATCGGTCAAAGAAGACTTACCCGCCCCCCCGGTACCGGTAATTCCGATGACGGGTGTTTTGCGGTCATCAATTCTTTGGGCCATTGCGGTGCGCAGTGCGGCAAGATTCCCATTTTCGCGGGCCTTGGCCTGCTCGGCGGCTGTAATCAGATTGGCCACCAGCCGCTTGTTAGCCGGTGTCAGGGCGTCAAAATTAAAAGGCTCCTTTTTGACGGTGGAAAAATCCATGATCTGAACCATGTGGTTGATCATTCCCTGAAGACCCATTTTGGTGCCGTCTTCCGGAGAATATATTTTGGCGATGCCGTAGGATTCGAGCTCGTTGATCTCCTCGGGCACGATCACGCCGCCGCCGCCGCCGAAAATTTTGACGTGCGGCGCACCCCTTTCTTTTAATAGATCCAGCAGGTACTTAAAATATTCCAGGTGGCCGCCCTGATAACTTGACACCGCTACACCCTGGACATCCTCTTCAATGGCCGCATCTACAATCTCCTGGACGGAGCGATTATGTCCCAGGTGGATGACTTCCACCCCGGAATCCTGCAAAATACGGCGCATTATATTGATGGCGGCATCATGGCCGTCGAAAAGAGATGTGGCGGTGACAACGCGGATATGATTTTCAGGCCTGTAGACTTCAACTTCTGAGCTCATGATGTCTCCCTCATTCGTCAATCGTCATTCGACATTACCTGGCGCACATTTTCAGGATAAACGTCGTTTGGAGGTTGATATAATCATCCAAACTGTAATGGCGGGCCAGGTACCAGCGACGGAAGGTCCACATGTGTCCCAGGACCACAATGTTGTGAGCCGCCATCTCAATGTGTTGCTCCTGAATACCCGGTAATTCACCCGACGCAGCAATGCGGGCCAGCACTTCCACGAACAACCCGGTGATGCGAAGCTCGTTTTCAAGGACCCTTTTTTGCCACTGGGCCGGCAGCGACTGGCTTTCCTGGTAGATGAGTAAGATAAAATCACTCATACGGTCGCAAACCGTGAAATATTCGCGGATTACCCCTGCCAGAGCTTCCCGGCCGGCCGTGGCTCTGGACATGGCTTCGGTAACCCCGCGCTCCACTTCTGCATGGATGGATTCACACACCATATAGAGGATGTCTTCCTTGGATGTGAAATATTCATACAAAGATCCAATGGACGATTCAGCGGCCCGGGCTATCTGGCGTGTAGTGGTTTTGTGGAATCCTTTTTCAATAAACAGCTGAACCGCGGCGTCGGCAATCTGGCGACGTCTGCGTTGCACCAGATCAGGATCTTTGACCTGGGTGGGTATGTCTTTTGTCCTGATCGAATCCTGCATATTTACACGTGCCCCGGAGAAATACAAAACCTGTGTTTAATGATTTATTACGCAATTTCGACTTTGTCCCCCGAGCAGAGGACAGAGGTCAGAAGACAGAGGACAGAAAACAAATATCAGGTACCGTTTTAACTGACCACCTCATCCGCCAAATCCTCGATGATCTGCATTTGCGGACCATTCAGAATTTCATCGAGTATCGAATATCGAGAAACGAGCATCGGGTATTTCCGAACGAGCGCTCACTCAACTTTCATAGCATGTTTCTTTTTTTCTTGTCAAGATTTTCTAATGCATATTTATCTGTTTAAATAAATACTTAAAATTATTATAAAATGCTAGATTTTCGGTTTCGGATGAATAAAGAATGGGCACCACAAAGGGCTTGACAAATATTAATCGATACAGTAATAAATTGGCTATTATGACCGAGCGCTCGCTCACAACTGACAACACACTAATATTACAGTGCTATATACAACTTTCTGCATTATAAAAGGACCCTTCTGGAGGAACCCATGAAAGACAATTTCCTGCTGGTAGAAGAAGATGCCGGTATCGCCACTTTGACACTCAACCGGCCAGAAGTCATGAATTCACTTAACTTTCCCCTCCTGCACGCCCTCAGGGAACGGATCGAGTCTTTTCGATTCCGGAGAGATCTCCGGGTGATTATCATTACGGGCAGCGGTGAAAAGGCTTTTTGTTCCGGGGCCGACCTGAAAGAGCGCGCCACCCTTGGTCCGGATCAGGTCAGAGAGTATATTTATACGATCCGAAATCTGTTTACTTCCATCGAAGAGCTGAATAAAGCAGTTATAGCAGCGGTCAACGGAATTGCCCTGGGGGGTGGTACCGAGCTGGCTCTGGCAAGCGATATTCGCATCGCTTCGTCGAAGGCCAGCATGGGGTTGACCGAAACGCGTTTGGCCATCATTCCCGGCGCCGGTGGAACCCAGCGCCTGCCAAGGTTGGTTGGCAAGGGTAAAGCCAAAGAACTTATTTTTACCGGGCAGCGGGTGGATGCTCAAGAGGCACTGAATATCGGCCTGGTCAATAAAATTTGTGAACCAAAGGATCTGATGGAAGCCTGCCATAAAATGGCGGCTATGATTTGTGAAACCGGTCCTGTTGCCATTGAACAGGCAAAATATGCCATCAATTACGGCCTGGAAACCGACATGCATACGGGTCTGGCGATAGAATCGAATGCCTACTGGGTCTGTATCCCCACCGAGGATCGCCTGGAAGGACTGACCGCATTTAGAGAAAAAAGGAAGCCGGTGTATAAGGGACAATAAATTTGGCTTTTACAGGTCAGTCAGTAAATGAATAATTTTTTTGATGCTGACACCTAAAATTAAGTAATTGACTTAGAAAGATAAAAAAAAGCATATAGCAGTATATATTTTAGAAAGGAGGCTTATAAACGTTATGACCGAATACGATTACTGGAAAATTTTTCCTCGAATGACGAAAAAAGTGACGATTGGCGACATTACGGTGCGAGATGGGTTTCAGCACGAAGAAAAATTCATTTCCACAGAGGCCAAGAAATTTTATCTGGAAGAACTCATTTTCGCCGGTTGCCGCAACATCGAGGTCACCAATCTGGGAAATCCATTTCTGATGCCTCAGTTCAGGGATGCCGAAGAATTGCTGACCCATGTGCGCAGCGATCGTTTCAAAAAACGCTGTGATAGAAAAGGCATTGATTATGACGATATTACCTTTACCGCCATTACGATCCGCGAAGGGGCGGTGAATCGGGCCATTGAATTAAGAGAAAAAGGAATTGGGCCGGATCGCCTGCTGATGATGGTGTCCACCGAGGAAGAACACCATTTCGCCAACTCCGGCACCACCCTGCCTGATTACTGGGCGGAGGCTGAACGCGCCAT
>JBATKU010000216.1:0-1730 GCA_049669725.1 Desulfobacterales bacterium | reverse complement strand
GTCCGGTCATGCCGATTTCCGGAACCAGGATGTTACGCGAGTACCGAATCTTCTGGGCTGGGGTCAAATCTTTCATCCGATATTTTCCTGCGGCTGACGGATAGCAAGGCTTTCGGGCGGCCCATTTGAAATGCCAAACAAGCTCCCGAATTCGTTAAAGTATGATACGATCGAAAGTCTTAATCGCGCAAAAATCACCGCACATGGTGCAGACCTCCCGATCATGATCCTCCGACTGCATGCGGCGCTTGCGGGCCAATTCCGGGTCGATGGCCTGGTTATACATGGTTTCCCAATCGAATTCGCGTCGCGCCAGGGACATCTTCCGATCCCAGTCTTCGGATCCCGGCAGCCCCTTTTCCAGATCGCCGATATGAGCCGCAATCCGCGTGGCCATGACACCGTCATGCACATCCTGGACCGTGGGTAGATGCAAGTGCTCTGCAGGTGTCAGATAACACAAGAAATCCACACCACTGGCCGCAGCTACCGCTCCGCCGATGGCGCCGACCAGATGATCGTAGCCCGGCGCAATGTCGGTGGGCAACGGCCCCAGCACGTAGTATGGCGCGTTGTCGCAAACGCGCTTTTGTAATTGTACATCCCCGGCGATGCGTCCCAGCGGAACATGTCCGGGACCTTCGATCATCACTTGGATACCGGCCTTCCGGGCGCGTCGTGCCAGCTCGCCCAAAATCAAAAGCTCGGAAATTTGGGCACGATCTTCGGCATCATGGATTGCCCCGGGGCGAAGTCCATCCCCCAAAGACAGGGTAACATCATGTTGCCGACAGATTTCCAAGAGACGATCGTATTGGGAAAACAGGGGGTTTTCCTTTTTATTGGCGGTGATCCATTCGGCGATAAAGCTGCCGCCGCGGGACACCATCCCCATAATCCGATTGCACCCCTTAAGGGCGCTTAAGCTTTGTCGGGTGATACCGCAATGCACCGTTATAAAATCGACTCCCAGCGCGGCTTGCGTCTCGATTTCCTCCATAAGGTCGTCCGCGGTCATCTGTGCGGGAGTTTTTTTATTTGCCATTAACTTGCTGACCACTTTATATATCGGAACCGTGCCCACCATGACCGGGGAGTGTTTCAATATGGTCTCCAGTATGAGGTCTAAATTTCCGCCGGTGGAAAGGTCCATCACCGCATCCGCACCGGCTGCAACCGCCGTATCGAGTTTGACCAGTTCTTCTTTCAAATCATGGTGGCTCGGTGAAGTGCCGATGTTGGCATTCACCTTGGTTTTCAATCCCTGGCCGATGCCGCGCGCTTCAAAATTCCGGTTGCGGTTTTTGGGAATTACCACCACGCCGGCGGCTACTTTTTCTCGCACCTGTTCGGCGCTAAGACCCTCTTTTTGGGCAACCTGATGCATGGCCTCTGTAATCCGATTGCTTCGGGCCGCTTGAATTTGTGTCATTTTATATCTCCGTTCGTTGCGTTTTTCCCCATTTTATGGGATCTGAAGGCCAAGTACTGCATTTTTGGCCTGAAATGCCGTGTTGAGTAGGGGTGTTATCTGATCGGTTGGCAAAAAGGCGGCGATCGGTAATTAACCTAATTGTATTTCAAAAAAAAAGCTGTTTCCCAGGATAGGAAAACAGCATGGACAATCAAATCTGGATCGCATGCCCGTTTCCCTTCGCAGGTATTACCCTGATCAGGTGGTTAAGGGTTGTCCTTTTCCGGACTCTCAGATGATACCAACACCCCTAACG
>JBATKU010000215.1:0-1645 GCA_049669725.1 Desulfobacterales bacterium | reverse complement strand
ACAGGGAGTTAGAAATGAAAATCACCAAGGACGAAGTTTTGTATGTGGCGGATCTGGCACGGCTGGATTTGGATGAGGCAGCGATTGACAAGTTTGCCGGGCAGATCGGGACCATTTTAGATTATGTCGATAAACTAAATGAGCTAGACACCGAGGGTATCCGGCCGACATCCCATGCCATATCTCTGACCAACGCATTTCGCGAAGATGAGCCCAAAGAGCACCTGGATCGTGAAAAGGCCCTTGCTAACGCTCCGGAAAAGGAAGATGGGAGTTTTATTGTTCCAAAAGTGGTTGGGTGAGGCCTTACAAATAACAAACAAATCCCAATGACCGAAATTCAAAATCCCAAACCTGTATATGATCTTGAAGAAAGATACATTCCCTACCTATATTTTGGTCATTGGGTGTTGGAATTTGAGATTTACCTGCCCTGTTAAATGGTCTTGTAGCGATTTTCAGCATAGGTCGATTGTCGGGTCTTCATAACTTAAACGGTCACGCCATTAATCGAATTATTTAACAGGGTGAATAATTTGGTGCTTGGAATTTGGAATTTATCAATCCTCTAATGTTTTTTTAAGGTTTCGGTTTATTGAGGAAAAACAATTAATGAAATTATACGAACTAACAATAAATGACGCTCACAAACTTCTAAAAAAGAAAGAGATCTCTTCCCGGGAATTGACTCGCGCGGTTTTTGACCGAATTGATGCGGTTGAAGGCAAAATCGACGCCTATATCACCCTTTGCGAAGAGTTTGCCATGCAGCAGGCCGCACAGGCGGACAAAGCGATTGCAAATGGCGAATGCTCGCCTCTTACGGGGATTCCTCTGGGAATAAAAGATCTCATATGTACTCGCAATATTCCGACCACTTGCGGTTCGAAAATTCTTGAAGGTTTTATCCCTCCCTATGACGCCACCGTCATTCGCAAATTAAAAGAGGCCGGTGCCGTGATCGTCGGCAAACTCAATATGGATGAGTTTGCCATGGGGTCATCTACGGAAAACTCCGGGATTAAGGTTACCCGCAACCCCTGGGACACAACCCGGATTCCCGGTGGGTCCAGCGGCGGATCTGCGGCGGCAGTGGCGGCAAATATGTGTCTGGGCGCATTGGGATCAGATACCGGCGGCTCCATCCGCCAGCCGGCTTCCCACTGCGGTGTCACGGGACTCAAGCCGACTTACGGCAGAGTTTCGCGTTTCGGTCTGGTGGCGTTTGCCTCATCGTTGGATCAGATCGGACCCCTTGCAAAAAATGTGACCGACTGTGCCCATTTGCTCAGCACCGTTTCCGGATATGACCCCCGCGATTCCACTTCCGTGCCCCGGGAGGTGCCAGATTACACGGCGGCCCTGAACGGGGATTTGAAGGGGCTTACCATTGGAATCCCTGAAGAATACAGTGCCGCTGAGGGGCTTGATCCTGCGGTTTTGTCAGCTGTTGATAACGCGGTTGCCGTCCTTGAAAAGCTGGGTGCCAAACGGGTAAGGGTTTCTTTGCCCCACACCGAATATGCGGTGGCCGTCTACTATGTCATCGCACCTTCAGAGGCCAGTTCAAATCTGGCCCGCTATGACGGCGTCAAATACGGTTTTCGCAACCGGGAAACCACCGGCCTGATGAATATGTATCGCA
>JBATKU010000214.1:0-20413 GCA_049669725.1 Desulfobacterales bacterium | reverse complement strand
GCCAGGATGGGGTGCAGCTGCCTCAGCATGGTGGGCAGGGATTCGAAAGGGTAGAGGATACCGGCTGCAATCGGGATCAGGATGACATTGTAACCAAAGGCCCAGAAAAGATTTTGCTTGATAGTGTTCATCGTGGCCCGGCTGAGCCGAATTGCCCGGGGCACGCCGCTTAAGCTTCCGCTAGCAAGAATGACCCCGGCTGTTTCGATGGCCACATCGGTGCCGGTTCCAATTGCCAGGCCCACATCCGCCTGGGCCAGGGCCGGGGCATCATTTATACCGTCGCCTACCATACCGACGCGTTCACCGTTTTGCTGCAGCTCTTTTATCCTGGCTGATTTTTCATCCGGCTTCACTTCCGCTAAAACATCATCGATATTGACCTGATCGGCAATGGTTTGGGCCGTTTGCTGATTATCTCCGGTAAGCATAACGACTTTGAGGTGCTGCTCGTGAAGCTGCTGAATAGCTTCTTTGGAGTCCGGCTTCAGGGTGTCGGATACGGCAATCAGGCCGCAGACTGTGCGGTCCTTTGCAACCACCATAACGGTTTTGCCCTGGGCCTGGAGAGCATGTATCCGGTCACCGGCAGATTCGATATCACTTCCCAATTCCTCAAACCATCCGGGTTTGCCCACCATGACAGGTGCACCGTCCAGGCTGGCTTCAACACCGAATCCGCCGGAAGCTTTAAAATCCTTCGGCTCAAGAAGCACAATCTGTCGGGTTTTGGCTTCATTGACAATGGCTTTTCCCAGGGGGTGTTCAGAACCTTTTTCGACCGAAGCGGCCAGTTTCAAGAGATCTTCTTCTGTTTCGCAAATGGGTTTGACCGGGATGATATCTACTACAGCAGGTTTACCCATGGTAATGGTTCCGGTCTTATCGAGCACAATGGTGTTTAGCCGGGTTGCCGTTTCAAGGGCCTCGCTGCTTTTAAACAGGATGCCTTTTTCCGCCCCCTTGCCGGTGCCGGCCATAATCGCTGTTGGTGTGGCCAAACCAAGGGCACACGGGCAGGCAATTACCAGAACCGCCACCAGCCGGATCATGGCCGGGACGAACTCGCCGGTTAGCGACCACCACAATACGAAGACCACCACGGCAATCCCAATGATGGCCGGTACAAATATAGCCGCAACCTTGTCGGCCAGGGCCTGGATGGGCGCTTTACTGCCCTGGGCTTCCTGAACCAGACGGATGATCTGAGCCAGGGCGGTTTCTTTGCCGACCCGGGTGGCACTGAATCTCAAAAGACCCTGACCGTTAATCGTACCGCCAACGACGGTATCCCCCGTCTGTTTGTCTACCGGCAAAGGTTCGCCGCTGAGCATGGACTCATCCACAGCCGATTGTCCATCCAGCACCAGACCGTCCACTGGAATCCGTTCCCCCGGACGCACAATCACCGTATCGCCTACTTTTACGCGGGTTAAGGGGATTTCAATTTCGGTGTCATTTTCCAGGATGGTTGCGGTTTTGGGGCGCAGGCCGATCAACTTGCGAATGGCGCCTCCGGTACGGCCCTTGGTGCGGGATTCGAGCATTTTACCCAGTTTGATCAGGGTGATAATAATCGCAGAGGTTTCAAAGTATACATGTCCTCCTACTGATGGAAACAGGATAACTGCCAGCGAATAAAAATAGGCTACTGAGGACCCCATGGCCACCAGAACGTCCATGTTGGCACTTTTGTTTCTGAGACTTTTCAAACCGCCTTGATAGTAATCCCAGCCGGTGTAAAATTGAACCGGTGTGGCCAGGGCCCAGAACAACCAGTTGACCCAAGGGGCATGGCTCCATTGGCCGATGAGGCCGAAATCACGTCCCATGCTGAACACAAAAAGCGGCAGGGCAAATAAAACCCCGACGGCGAATTTGCGGGTTTGGTCTTTAATTTCGGCATCCCGTGCTTTTTGTTCGGCATCTTCTTCGTCAATGCCTTCTTCCGGGGGAATGGCGCCGTACCCGGCCTTTTCGATGGCCATCACGATATCGTCGGCATTTAATACGCCGGGAACATATTCAACCGATACCCGTTCCGTGGCAAAGTTAACTGCCGCCGTCACCACCCCGGTGGTTTTTTTGTTGAGGGCCCGTTCAATATTGGCGGCACAGTTGGCACAGGTCATACCGGTAACCGGCATCTCTAACTTTGTGGTGGGAACTCCGTAGCCTGAAGCATGGATTTTTTCAACCACATCCTGCAACTGCAGTTGTTGCGGATCAAAGGAAACCGCTGCACTTTCGGCGGCGAAATTAACGTTAGCCTCGGCCACTCCTTTGAGTTTTTTGACGCCGCGTTCAATGTTGGCGGCACAATTGGCACAGGTCATGCCGGTGATGGGTAATGTGAATTTTTGTTCGGTCATCGCTGAATTTAGTCAACCTTTAAGGTTTGTTGAATGAGTGCATCATTTATGTCAGATGGATTTCACCGCCGAGGACGCAAAGGAGACAGAGTCGCCTTTGCGGTTAATAGTTAGGTATAAACCGGTTGTGTATAACCACCCAATTTTGCTTATGCGGCCGGATAATTGATTTCTTGTAGGGTTTCCTTGATCTTATCCTCGGTGATCGGAGCGTCCCATTCGACGTCGATGCTTTTGGCCTCTGGATTACCCTCAACCGAACTTATACCTTCCAATTCGCTCAATTCATTTTTAATTGACATTACACAATGTCCGCAGGAAATATTCGGGATCGAAAAAGTCTTTTTTTCCATGTTTATGATTCTCCTTTATGTGTATGTTGTGATAGGATGTGATCCAAATCCTTATTGCCTACTAATATAGTATGAAATCAATGCATGTCAATCATGCTGAATTTGTAAAAATGAATGCAGCAGGTGTTTAGTGGTTGGCGTTTTGTTTGGAATGTTCGAATTTCAAAAATGAGATGGTTGAGGCAGATCGGGTGTGGATAGATGCCGGTTGATTAGTAATTGATGATGAAATCAGTTCTGAAAACGTTCGGCGATTAGATCGAAATCATCGGGCGTTAATATTTGGCCGAATCTTTCGCCGTTTTTGCTGGTTTGTTTGTAGAACTGCAGACATTCTTTGACAATCAGGATCGCCTGCTCTTCACTGTAAATTCCCGGCAGTTCTTTGGCCAGGCGGGGATGGCGGCCGAGCTTGCCCCCCAATTGTACCCGGAACCCCCTGCTGCCTTCTGCTATGGTTCCGGTGGGGCAGGCCTGCATGCATTTCCCGCAATACAGGCAGCGGTCCATGTCAATTTGGGGCGATTCTTTTGCGGTGTCTAAGGAGATTGCATTTTCTTTGCAGGCCTCAACACATGCTTCACACAGGGTGCAGGGTTCTGGGGTCAAACGCGGTACGCAGGCACCGATGATGCCGATGTCCTTTATCTGGGGCTGGGAGCAGGCATTGGGGCAGTCTGCCAGGGTGATCCTGAATTCATGGTGGAATTTAAGGTCCTCCTTAACGGTGGCTTTGAGAAATCCGAGCAAGTTTTCCGCTTTAAGCAAGATTTCAATTTTTTGCAGCAGTCCATCACTGATCGTCGCCCGGTTCGGGCACCCATTCGGCCCGAAACAGGTATCCAATTGATAACCTTTTATTTCGGATGACATATTTTTCAGATAACGTGCCTGGGTGGCCTTAACATCTGCCAGGGAGATAACTTGCCTTCCGGCTTCCTGGGCTTCTTTTTCAACCCGCGTCCGGACCCTTTTACGAACGAAAAATGGAACTTTTTTTATGGTGTCATCTGCTTCCGGGGTCCACTTCATATTCAACTTACCAAACATAAATTGTTTTTGTTTTTCAGAATCCGATGTCTGAATCTTCTGTTTGTTCCATTCAACGTTCGATGTTCGACCTGCCCGCAATGCCTTGAAACCGATGTAAGGCCAATCTAACCATTTGGTTTAGACATCCATGTTTACACTAACCCATCGTACTATGCATGGCAGGCGAATGTTCCTTTTTTTTATCACAAACCAGCGGCTACTTGATTGATGTACGACAACGCTTCCCGCGCCAGTTCACCGACAGTAGGTTCCTCAAATTTTCCGTCTCGATAGAGCATCAATTCAGAGGGGTCATCGGCGAGTTCTTTTAAGCGGGGAATGGTTTCGGTGCCCTTTGCAGGACCTGCCGCCCAGACCGCTAGTCCGCGAAGATATGAATCCTTTGATTCCATATAGGGAATCAGATATTCGCCGGTGGACCGGGTGTATTGCGGGCGGACATGGGCCAGCCGTCCAACTCCCCAGAGCACCCCCCGCTGCAAAATTTCATGCTCCAGGTAATTTCCCTCGGGCTGAATATAAGAAATAAGGATGCACCCGTATTCATCTGATAGTCTATCATTTTGAGCCATGACTTCGGCCATGGATTCCGGGCAACCCCAGCCGATGCCGCCGGACTCATCATTCAAATTCCAGATAAAGCGTCGCATTGCGACTCTGGCAGATTCCAGATCCGACATCGCCAGATCTGAAACCACTTTACCCAGGGCTGTAACCGCTCTCCATTTTATGCGCTCGTCGGTGCTGCATAGAAAAGAAAAAAGCGGGCTGATGGTCCGCTTGAGAGGCAGGCGACAAATGTCATCGAGCTCTTTGTCAAAGGGCTCATTCTGAAGGTGCTGTCGTATCTGAATTTTTAATTGACGACCGCGTATCTTTTCTTCTCTCATATCAAAAAGTTATTATTTCAAACCCGGCATCCCGGTAGCGGGCCATCCCGGGATGGCCCAGCACATCTTCCAACAGGGGCAATCCCTGGGTTTTGGCCTCGCCAATGGTTTCCATTTTGTTGGAACAGGCTTTGCAGACTCCTTCGACCAGGCCCTCGGCCCGGGCTTTTTTCCAGAGTTGATTCAGCGGGTGGGCCTTTTTATCCAATTCCGGGATTAATTTAGTTGCGGCACCTTCAATAATAATTTTCGCTTCGTGTCCTTTTTCGGACATATCAATAGCGTTTAAGAGGACATGGATGAAACACATCGGGTCGCCGTTAAACACAAAAAGGGCAAATTTTTTCATAATAGCCTCGAAAAATCCTAATTGAGCTCAAAGAGCTCAATTAGGGGTTAATTGTTTCTACTCTTCTATCCAGCTGATGCAGTCGGTGGGGCAATATTTAATCGCATCGTTAACCTCATCTTCCGGATAGGTATCCAATTCCGTAATTTCGATGTACCCGGCATCATTCAGCCTGAATACTTCGGGGCTAACTTCCGCACATACACCGCATGCTATACAGTCACTGAGTTCAACTAACGGCTTTTTCATATTTAACCGGCTACGGCTTTGCCAATTCTGCGGCCCAGTTCATAGCAGCTTTCCAGTGATTCTTTGTCGGGGACATATTGGACCTTTAGTCCCGGATCGACAATTTCAAAATTCATGGCTTCAAGCTCTTGGTTGATCATTCTGACAGCCTCACCGCTCCAGCCGTATGAACCAAAGGCCGCTCCTATTTTATTCAACGGTTTAAGACCTTTCATATAGGTCAGAAAATCAGCCAGGGAAGGGTACAATTGATTATTCAAGGTCGGGGAGCCCACGACAACCGCGCGGGCATCAAAGACATCCGTCATGATCTCACTGCGATGGGTTTTTCTCAGGTGCAGTGGCTTGGCCGGGACGCCTTCCCGGGATATCCCTGAAACAATGGCATGGGCCATCTTTTCGGTGCTTTGCCACATGGTGTCGTACACGACGACGGCCTTTTTTTCAGGTTCCTGCCGGCACCATCGAACATAGGCATCAACGATTTTCCCCGGGTCTTTACGCCAGATAATACCGTGATCCGGGCATATCATTTTGAATTCCAGACCGAGGCCCAATACCTTATCCAAAAGTTTTTGGATATGCGTCGAATACAGCAGCAGAATATTGGCAAAATATTTTTTGGCGTGATTCATGATCGTGGGCTCATCGATCTGGTCATCAAATTTTTCAGGACCGGCATAGTGCTGACCAAATCCGTCGCTTGAAAACAGGATCTGGTTGTCATCCAGATAGGTAAACATGCTGTCGGGCCAATGAATCATGCGAGTTTCCAGAAATGTCAGCTTCCGGTTTCCCAGACTGAGTTCATCTCCGGTTGCCACGGGTTGATAGTTCCATTTTGGCGAGAAATGCTTCGGAAGATTTTTACTTCCCATTTTGGAGCAGTATATCGGTTTATCTTCTCCGATTCGATGCATCACCCTGGCCAACCCCCCGGAGTGATCCATCTCGGTATGGTTGCTGATAACATAATCAATTGATTTTGGATCAACAATGCTGCTGATGTTTTCCAGCAGCTGTCCGGCAAACCCCTCTCTCACCGTGTCTACTATGGCGATTTTTTCATCAACAATTAAAAATGCATTATAAGTTGTTCCTAAATCCGTGGAATAGCCGTGAAAATCCCTGATATTCCAGTCGGTAACGCCGACATTGTAAACGCCCTTGGATATCTCTATTGGTTCCATTTTGCTCTCCATCAATTTTTTTGGCTTAACGCTCAAATATAAACATGATTTATCGGCAGGCAATATTCAATGCCTGACCTCCCCGTGTTGCTGTTCGCAGAAAATGATGCCCTTTTTGGCCGCAAATAATGAGTCTTTGCCAGAAAAGGGCATCAAAAAACCTGTAATGTAAAATGCTTCAAACGGATACTATTTCTATTCTTTTTCGAAGTCATCCTTGGCTGCGCCGCAAACCGGGCATTCCCAATCATCAGGCACATCTTCCCATTTGGTGCCGGCGGCCACTCCATTGTCCGGATCACCCTGTTCCGGATCGTAAACATATCCGCAAATCGTACATACATACCTGTCCATTTGTTTCCTCCTCTCGTTTAGTTATTTAGATTGTCTGTTGGAATAGATTTTATGGTGAATACCCACCGTATTTAATCTATTTGAATCCGATTTTGCAAGTGTATACATTTATACCGCTTTTCATATAAAAGTTCCTCAATACGAAAAGCCGGAACAAGTGGTTTCAAAGCCACGCCGGGGGCAGATAACATCAGATTCTGGATCCCCGTCACTCATCTTTAGCGGATCCTGGACCTGCCAGAGGCCTGAACATTTTTTTGCCGGCACCGCATACCGGACATATTCCCTCTTCCGGAAGTTCCTCAAAATTGGTGCCCTTGGCAATTTTAGCCCTGCGATTTCCTCTATCCGGGTCATAGATGTATCCACAATTCGCCGTTTGACACTGATACATATCCTCAGGTTCAGCCATTTTTTCCTCCGTTTAAATCCTTAGCATTATCTAATTTCGTTGATCAGGTTAGTTACTTTTTTTTCGATTTCATCGCGGACATCCCGCATAAATTCAATCGATTTACCGGCGGGATCCGGTAAATCCCAGTCTGTTATTTTTGCTCCCGGCACCAGAGGGCACTGCTCCGCGCAACCCATGGTGATAATTAATTCGGGTGTATCTTTGGCAATGGCGTCCTCAAGGGATCGGGGATTTCTAAATCCCATGTCGATACCCTTTTCATGCATAACCTTAACCATGTCAGGATTGATTTTTTCGGCCGGTTCGCTGCCGCCGTTAGAGACATCCAGTTTGTCTCCGGACAGATATTGTGCAAAGGCGCTGGCCATCTGGCTGCGGCAGGCGTTTTCGCGGCAAGCGAAAAGTACTTTTTTTCTTCCCTGAAATGGTTTCAACAGGCGTTCAGCTGCTTCTTCGACTTCCTTTTTCACCGATGGGTGCGCGGCCATGTCTTTGGACCCTTCAATCCCTCTGTATGTCAGGCTGCCTTCAAATTCGGCCCAGATGGCGTCAAAAAAATACTGGGTTGTCAGATTAAGCCCTTCGAAGAGGTTTTTACCCTTGGTGGCCCCAACCGCGAGAAGAAAACCACGGCGCATATCAGCCCCGGGATCTTTCAACTTAAGCTTATATTTGCGGGCCCAGAAAGTTTGACAGCGATCAACCACCGCCTTGAGCTGGGCGGTCATGTTATAAAAAAAGATTGGGGTTGCAACAACCACCAGTTCGGCCTCACGCAACAGCGGGTATATTTCATCTTTGACATCATCTTCAATCGGGCAGAATCCCTTTTTTTCACAAACCGTGTATTCTTTGCAGGGAATGACTTTTTTCTGGGTGACGTCGATGATATGAGTTCGAGCACCGAATTTTTCGGCAGCCGTCATAAATGTAGAAAGCAGATAATTGGTATTGCCCTTTTTTCTGGGGCTGCCCTGTAAGCCGAGAATCAGCATAATTTTAATCTCTATTAGGGTCTAATTCCCCGCAGCTTGCTGCGGTAGAATAGACAAAAACACTTGACTGATAACCCGTGGCTTGCCGCGGGGAGGGTCATTTACTTAACTCAATTTGATGTTTTTGCCTTTATGTGGCACTTTGTGCACGTCGTGGGACCGGACTTCTGGCCGGCGGTCTTTTTTTCTTTATGGCATTTGGTGCACAACTTGTTCATCACATATTTCTTTTTTAGCGTACCCTCCGCCTTCAACTCTGCGATGCTGCCTGATTTTTGCGGAAATACGGAATGGCATATTTTGCAGTCGCCGATTCGAGCCTGGTGCTGATGATGGGGAAAAGGGACATTGCCTCTTTTGCCGCCGTTAATTTCAATGTTGGCAGCGCCTTTATTTTGGGTGGCCATGGAGTTAACAACCATAGCACCTGCTAAGATGGTGAAGATAGATACTAAGACTACCAATAGTTTAAGTTTCATATTGACTGGCCCCTGGGAATCCGGATCGGCCTGAAGGTAAAGATATACCCCACTCTATGCAACCGCATCCAGCCTATATCCATTTGAGTGCTGGTTTTAACTGCCAGGCACCTCCCTTGATCCAAACCCAATTGAGGTGCTCACCGGATACAATCGTAAAGTAAAACAATAATTAACTGTCCGTTGATATCAGCGTGGTGATATGCTCTTGCCTTCTCCCTCTACCGTGCACGTGGCAAAATCGATGGCTTCGCCGCAGCCGCTGCAGTTGTGGGCCTTTTCGAATTCATCTGAAAAAATCTCTTTTTCTTCGCCACACTTGGTGCACTTGCAGGTGACTACCTTGAGATTTTTAAAATCTGCATATCCGGGGCAATGTTGAGGTGTTGAAAGATTATCAGCCATTTTTTCCTCCTTTTTTTATCCTTCAAGTTTTTTAGCGACAGCCCGTCCGTAATCCTGAGCCATTTGCATGCCCCCGTCAAGAGAACTGGACTTTAAGCGCAGCGTATCACCGACAAGATCCATTTTCAAAATGTGTTTCATGGTCTCGAAAATGCGGTCATTGGCTTCACCGCTCCAGCCATAGGAGCCGAAGGCTCCCCCGACCTTACCCTCAAGATTGGCCTTTTCGGCCAGAAACAGAAAGGTTTTCATCCCCTGGAGCATTTCACCATGGTAGGTGGCCGAGCCGAATACATAGCCGTCATAGCCGTTGAGGTCAGCTTCAGTCTTGATTTCTTTGACACTGGCGGCTTCTGCCTCATGACCGGCAAAGCGAATACCCTCGGCAATAAGATCGGCGATATTTTGGGTTTCACCGGTTCTGGTGGCATAAACAATTAGAACTTTGGCCATTTTTTTCTCCCGTGGTCCCAATTGATTTTATACTCAATTGGGGTGCTATTTTCTCCGCATGTTTTGAATAGCCCTTAACAAGTCTGAGAATACAAAATCAACTCTTCGGTTTGCCGATTCTGTCGTCTGTTCCCTCGTATGCGCAATCCGGGGTGTAGCAGGTATTATCCAGAAATTCACATTTTTCTTTGCATGAGGGGCACTCATTGGGGTGCGCATCCGATTCAAGGGTGTATCCGCAATTGGAGCATTTCCAGCTTGGCATCAAATCACCTCCTTTAAATGAGCGCTTTGCGCGCAATTATAATTATGCTTTCCAGAGACCGTGCAGATTGCAATATTCACGGGCGGTGACATTCTGCGCATCGGTCTTGAAAACGGCTTCGGGTGTTTCGCCGGGATTTAAAAACTGCCGATCTGCTTTGCCGTCGGCAATGATTTCTATCCATTCGATGTAGTGTTTTTCTTCCATGGGATGGGCGACATCCCCTACCTTTACCTTGACGCCCCCGTCGATTTTTTCGATAACGGGCACGTGCTTTTCTTTGGCCGCATCCACCGTATTTTCAACCAATAATTTCATGGGGTCTCCGCAACAGACCAATTCGCCACCCCCGCCGTGGATAACTTCGACGATGTTTCCACAGGCCTCACATTTGTAAACTTCAAATCTCTCAGCCATTTTTTTCTCCTTTCACTTTGGTTGTTGTTTTTTGCATTATCTTTACTTGAAACTGGGATCAAAATTCCAGTTTACTACCAGTTTTCCCCCAAAAGCTCAAAATGTGCCTGGGGATGGTCACAGGCGGGGCAGATTTGGGGCGCTTCATTACCCTCAAAAAGATAGCCGCAATTGCGACAGCGCCACACCTGGTTTGCCTCTCTTTTAAAAACCCGTCCGGCATCGATATTGGCCGCCAGGTCCAGGTATCTTTTTTCGTGCTGTTTTTCGGCTACGGCAATAGCACGAAAAATCTCCGCGATATTACCAAAACCCTCTTCTTCGGCTATTTTGGCAAATCCGGGATACATTTCCGTGTGTTCGTAGTTTTCCCCGGCAGCAGCTGCTTTCAGATTTTCGGTTGTAGAATCAATGGTGCCTGCCGGAAACGCTCCGGTGATCTCAACCTCCCCCCCTTCAAGCAACTTGAAGAGCCTCTTGGCATGTTCTTTTTCCTGGTTTGCGGTTTCGGTAAATATGTCGGAGATCTGTACAAGGCCTTCCTTCTTGGCCGTACTGGCATAATAGGTGTAACGGTTACGGGCCTGAGATTCGCCGGCAAAGGCGGCTAAAAGGTTTTTTTCGGTTTGGGTTCCTTTCAAATTTCCCATGGGTGTTTGCCTCCGGAATTTTAGGATTAATAGTTGATGGTTTAGGTATCCAACATTGAATACCAGGCATTTAACTTAAAAATCAATAACAGAAATTCCCGATTATTTCCGCCGGGAGCAAATCATTCTTCAATATTCAATTTTTCCTCCGGCCACCAGCCTTTCCTGAGGTGATTGATCTTTTCATCTTCGGCCAGTTTTTTAAGTTTATAAGCGGCGTCGCGCAAAACGCCGTATAGTATACCGCATCCGTTGTCTTCTCTATCGGCGTCTCCCTGGTCTGCCAGGTAGATCATTTCCTCAACAAGCCTTAAGGTCTTCGCTATGTGCAGGTTGCAAGGTTTCACGCTGTGTCACTCCCCGGATCACCAAAAGGCACTGGCTTATCCGTTATTACCACACTTGAGTTATTTTGCGTGATTTAAATTCAAGTTTTGTGCCAGGAGTGTGTGCGTGATCGTATTATTTTGGCAGTTGCTTATAATCGGAATGTTACAAGATCGTTTCTGTTTTTATAATCGTTTGCTTAACGAAATTTCAGGTAGTTATGTGATACATTCAAATGGTGTGATTTTGCCTCATTTTCCCTCCCCCGAAAGATAATTGCTGAATATCACAGTAAAAAAAGTTTTGCAATACAGTCTCGGGTTAATTGTTGGCACAAAAGTGTCTCATGCGACAGGGTCACAATTACGGATTGGGGATTTGGGATTGCGGATTTTACGATTGGGAAATTCTGATAGTGTTAATTGTAAATGGCGCAGGGCATAAGGCGTAGCGCTCAGGGTGAAAAGGAAGTTAGCCCTGTTTTGCCTTGCGCCCCAAGCCCTGTGCCTTGGGCCTTTTTTAAGCCGCCTGAACCTGACGGCGCTCGAGGACTTTACCCCTCGTGCTGATGACCACCTCCTCCATGGGGATCTGAACGCCGGAGAGCTCCATGCCTTTTTTTACGATCACCGGAAGTGCCGAGCAGCACGGGACTTCCATGACCACCGAGGTGAGGCTCTTAATACCGGATTGTTTGCAAATCTGAGCAAATTTTTCTATATAATGCTCGGCGTCATCAAATTTCGGACAGCCCATCATAACCGCTTTGCCTTTCAGAAAATTTTCGTGAAGACTGGGATAGGCAACCGGTACGCAATCCGCCAGTACGAGCAGGTCCGCCCCTTTTAAAAACGGCGCCGTCGGCGGGACCAGCATGATCTGAACCGGCCAATGGGAAAGGGCGGATTCGGATTGATCAAAGGCTGCCGCCTGGTTGGCACACCCGCAGGGGTCCGATGCCGCTGCTGCTGCCGGCGATCCAAATGATTGCAGCCTGGCCGAGGGGCATCCGCCGGATGCCATCGGCATAACCGTAGGTTCTTCTTCCTTTTTTTGCGCCAGAAGTTCTTCTACGGCTTCTTCGTTAAATTCATCGGCCTCACGTTCTATTATTTTAAGTGCACCGACGGGGCATTCGCCCAGGCAGGCTCCCAGTCCGTCACAGTACAAATCTGCGATCACTTTGGCCTTGCCGTCAATAATCTTCAGGGCACCTTCCGCGCAGGACGGGACACAATTGCCACACCCATCACACAATTCTTCATCGATTTCTATGATTTTTCTTAGGACCATCATAATGTCTCCTTATTCTGTATTTAGGTTTGGATTTCGAAACTGGCTTTCAACTTTGCCCGATGATCTGTTGCCTGTATCTTGCATACGAAAGCCTCTGACTCGTGTAATCTTCATGTGCTAAACCAGAAGAACTTCTTTGGCAACCTCACGGCCGCTCGGGGTCAGAAACAATTTTTCTATTCGGGCGGCCATTTTCTCAGGATCAATGGGGTTTTCTTTTTGCATCTCATCCGTGTTTTCCACCAGGTCGGCATCATAAATCACTTTAAAATTCAGGCTTTCATCTGAGCGTGGTTGGTGATGGTGACCAATAATATCACACACCTCTTCCACGAGTTCTTCCCTGGCTCCCAGCTTGATTAGAATTTCTCTGGCAATCGGGGGGCCTTCCTTGTGCTGGTATTCCGGAGCCGTACTGTCAAACTTTTTTTCAGCTTCCACGATTCCAATGTCGTGGAGATACGCAGCGGAAAGGATTACGGCCAGGTTGCCGCCTTCACTTTTCCCGATCCTCTCGGCATATCGAGCCACCCTTGAGGCGTGACCGATTCTCTTAAAATCACTTTTAAAATATTTTTTCATTTCGATGGCCACACGGTCTTTGAGCAGATCTTCTTTCTGTGCCAGTAATTCGGGCGGCAGATCTCCGATGCACTGCTCGGCATACTGACAGTATGAAGCGCAGCCAAAATCCATTTTGGGATTGATAAACCGATGACCGCAGTTGCCGCATTTGCGGGTGGTGTCATCTTTAAAAAATTCTACGTTGTGACTGCACTTCGGGCATTTTGCATCAAAAATTGCCCCTTCTTGCCAGTATTGGGTATCTTGTCCGGGACATTTCATGGTTCATTCCTTTCGAAATTTGATTTAAGGCCGAGGTCGGCCACTCAAATCTGTTATTATGTGTGATAGAATAGCGAATTCATACAGTTGATGCCTTGACTTAAATCAAAATAGTAAGAAATTTTTAAAAGCAAATAATTTTTGATTTATATCGCCCTATTTAATAAAACCAATTTCAGTCGCAAATCTATTTGAGCACTTAAATAACAATTTGATTTAATGACCTTTTTGTCATACGAACAATATAGCATGCCGGTACGACCATTTGATAAATTCGGCTTTTCACGAATTCATCAATCTTGACATAATTGGAAATTTAAACAAAAAAAGGACATTATGAAAAAAAATCTGGATGTCATTTCTGCGATTCCTCTTTTCAACGGTCTTCCTGATGACCAGCTTGAAGCTATCAAAAATATTGCCGTCGAGAAGCAAATCAACAAGGGTGAAATTGTGGTTTCAGAAGGAGATGAGGGCAAGGGCTTCTTTGTCATCGTTGAAGGCCGGGTTAAGGTTTTTAAAGTTTCGGCCGAAGGAAAAGAGCAGATTTTGCATATCTTTGGACCCGGTCAACCCTTTGGTGAAGTTCCGGTTTTTGCCGGTCAGAGATTTCCTGCCAATGCCCAGGCAATTGACAAAGCCAGGGTTTTGTTTTTCCCCAGAGTCGCCATTGTGGACTTGATCACGGCCAACCCCTCATTAGCCCTGAACATGCTGGCGGAAATGTCCAAGAAACTACGCCTGTTTGCCGTCCAAATTGAAAACCTGTCTTTGAAAGAAATGCCGGCGCGACTGGCATCCTATCTCATCCATCTCGCTGACGAGCAAGGCGAGGAAGAATCTGTAAATCTCAAGATTTCCAAGGGACAGCTTGCCAGTATCCTGGGAACCATTCCTGAAACACTTTCCCGCATCTTTGCCAAACTTTCCGGGAATAATTTAATTCGCGTCGAAGGAAAAAAAATTACCCTGCTTGATCGCAACGGTTTGGAAGATCTGTCCGAATACGGCAAGGACGCGGAGTAATTTTACGCCCGAGACCAACTGCTCTACTGATCGGCTTAAAGGGCTCATCTGGCGCAATTCATCAATTCGACATTAAGAAATTCAGAATTTACGAGACGGGAAACTATTCCTTGTATGCAACCAACTTACCGCTCAGCAACTTAATGTGCCCCATTTCCTCCTTAATAATGTGGTCGATCCTTCCTCCCCCCAGGCTTTCGTCGACGGCATCTTTCATTCCCAGGTAGAAAACGATCGAGTCTTTTTCTGCAGTGATGGCGGATTTGAGAATAGCCCTCATGGAGGTGACATCAATTTCTTTTTCAAAAAAGACACGGGTATCTGCAAGTGCGCGCAAGTACATCGCCGCCTCACCGTCAGGGTCAAAAACGGTCGATTCTTTTTCTTTTTGGGATAATTCCGCCCGCATGTTTTTAAATGTTATTTCATGCTGGTCTTCCATTGCCGCCAGTTCCAGCAGAAATTCCTTGTTGGCAGGGTCACTTGTACTGTCTGCGGCAGTCCTGTAAAATTTACCTCCGTTTTTCTCAAGCTGTTCGGCGATTTCTAATACATCATCCGCATTAAAATCGTAACTCATTGTTGATCCTTTCATTTTTAAGAAATTAATATGATATATAAGGATTGTGCTTTTAACCTGGGATTTGTTTTTGCAACAGTTTCCCCGCCACTCTCCGATATATGGCAGCTGCCGAATTTTGGTGTAAATATAAATACGATCAACGTTCTTGTAAAGAGCTTGGGCTTCAGTTTTAACCCCGCCCGGTTGGGCTTTCTTATCCTTCGACCAATTTTTTATCAATATCTGTTGACATGGCAAAATAATCTAATGTATACTATTTTACTATGAATAAGGGTGCTTCTGGAAATAGATTGCTCATTAAAGCCATCTGCATTGGTTTGGCCATCACCTTTGGTGCGAGTTTAATTGCTACCGGCGCAATGGCCAATGCGGGTTGCGGTATGCAATGCTGCGGCCTGAGTAAACCGATGATCCGGCACCACACCACCCAGGAACAGATACGCTCTTCCATGGGCTGCTGTTCCGGGTCCGGGCAACTGCCATGCGATTTGGTATCCGCCATGGAACTTCGATTGCCGAAGATTACCCTGGCCGCCTCAGCGGGTTACCTGCCAAAAGTTGCTGGATCAACGAGCAATTTTTCCGATGACCTGATCGACCGGCACGATTCCAGAGGTCATGCCTTTGACCAATTTGCGTGGGATAAATTCCGTTCACCACCCCTGTATCTTCAAAACCTGTCATTTCTTATTTGATACCCCCCCGGTGCGGTCAAATGACCGTTAATTCTCATCAAATGCACGGTTGAATATACGCACCCGTGCATCCAAGACTGAGAAAATTCCAAGCACCAATTAACTAACAACAAATGGTTCGACAAGCCGTTCGACAGGCTCACGGTCCTGAGCAAAGCCGAAGGACTCACCACCCTGAGCCCAGTCGAAGGGCAATATCAAAATTCAAAATTTCAATAATTCAAACAGGTTTGGAATTTCGGTCATTTAGAGTTTGAATCCGCCGGCGGATTGAGTTTTGTTTCTGGGGATTTAATTGGTCGATTTAAGAATTATTAAGATAAATAAAAAAAATCCCAGATTTTTAGATAATAATTAAAAATTCAAAGATAGACCATTGAGAAGGAGTGCATGCTATGTCGAAAAATGGAAAGAAAAAAAACCAGGATAAAATTGCCGCCAAGAAAGCAGCTGTTCTTGGAACCGAGAAAAAAAGTCGCCTGCCGTTGTTTGTGGCCGTCATCGGGGCGGTACTCATTGTTGCAGGAGCCGTTTTCTATGTAAACCAGGGCGGACAAGTCCAATCGGCGACGGCCGCTGCCCCATCTACTGCCGGCAGCACCTCTGTGGCCTTTCCAGTCAGCCTGTTTGAGGACGGCAAGGCACGTCATTTTGAACATAAGGACGGGAAATTTACCGTCCGCTATTTTATTCTCAAAAGCTCAGACGGTGTTCTCAGGGCCGCCTTTGACGCCTGCGATGTTTGTTGGCCGGCGGGCAAGGGCTATTACCAGGAAGGTGATAATATGGTCTGCCGCAACTGCGGACGCCGATTTGCCTCGGTTCGCGTCAACGAGGTCAAGGGCGGCTGTAATCCGGCGCCCCTCAACCGAAGCGTGCAAAACGGCAAACTGATCATCCAGGTCAAAGACATCCTGGAAGGCAAACAGTACTTCGACTTCTCAGGAAAGGCTTAAACTATTAGTACTAACTTCAAACCTTACCAAAAGGAATACTTGATGAACCTCAACGCCATATCAATTAAAAACCTCTTGCGGCGCAAAGGAAAAGCCGCTTTCGTTCTGGCCGGCCTGGTCATCGGTGTGTCCACGGTGGTGGGTATCCTCAGTTATGTTGAGGCCATGACCAACGACATCAATCACAAGCTTGAAAAATATGGTGCCAATATTCTGATTGTGCCCAAGACGGAAAACCTGGCGCTCTCATACGGCGGGCTTTCGCTGGGCGGTGTGTCATTTGAGATGGAAGAAATTCGCCAGAAGGACCTGGAGCGGGTGGGGACCATCAAGAATTCAGCCAATATTGCAGCCCTGGGGCCGCTGGTCCTCGGCGTAGCCCCCGTGGGCCAACAGAAAGTGCTTATGGCCGGCGTTGATTTTAAGGCTGCGCGAATCTTAAAGCCCTGGTGGAAATTGCAACAGGGAGAACTGCCGGGGGCCGACGGCATCATTCTGGGTGTGGAAGCCGCCCGGGTGCTCAATCTCGAGGTCGGCAGCAGGCTGAGCATAAACGACAACGATCTGGTGGTCTCCGGCATACTCCAGCCGACCGGATCCCAGGATGACCAGCTGGCCTTTACCGGCCTCGGCACGGCCCAATCGATCTTCGACAAGCAGGGCCAGGTATCAATGGCCGAGGTGGCAGCCCTTTGCAAAGATTGCCCCATCGACGCCATGGTCAAGCAAATTTCAGATGCCTTGCCCGGTGCCAAGGTGATGGCCATTCAGCAGGTAGTCAAAAGCCGTATGGAAACCCTGGCCCAGTTTAAAAAGTTTTCCTACGGCATTTCAGGCGTCATCCTCCTCATCGGCAGCCTGGTGGTGCTGGTTACGATGATGGGCAGCGTACGGGAGCGCACCGATGAAATCGGGATCTTTCGCGCCATCGGATTCCGCAAACGCCATATCATGAAAATTATCTTCACCGAGGCCGGGATTGTATCCGGTCTGGCCGGCATCATCGGCTATTTCGTGGGTTTTGGAGCAACCAAAGTTGCGCTTTTACTGTTTAGCGAAAGTCATTCGGGATTGGTTCCCTTCAGCATCGAACTGGCGGGGGGCGCCGTCGTCATTGCCCTGGTCGTCGGATTGATATCGAGCGCTTATCCGGCTTTTATGGCGGCGCGGCTGGATCCCAATGATGCCCTGAGGGCACTGTAATCCTAATTGAGCTAAACGCTCAAATAGGGGATTAACCAATAACGAATAACAAATAACTTGCAACTGGTTTGAAATGAAGTCTTAAAGCCAAGTTGTGTGAAATTATCGCATTCACTATTGTGAGGTAAAACATGAGTTATATCGTTGCAGACAAACTTGTTAAAAAATTCGGTAAAGGCGATGCTGTTGTTGCAGCTGTTGCTGACATCAGTTTTCAAATTGGAGAAGGGGATTTTGTTGGCATCATGGGGGAATCAGGCGCCGGCAAATCAACGCTGCTGGGGATCATGGGGGCAATGAATGCGCCCACCTCCGGCAAGTTGATTGTTGATGACATCGACATTTACAGCCTGGGCCAAGAGCAGCGCGCCGATTTCCGCAGAGAATTTTTAGGATTTATTTTTCAAAGCTTTCATCTGGTGCCCTATTTGACGGTTATCGAGAATGTCATGCTGCCGCTGGCGGTGGTTAAGGCAGGCAAAAAGAAAAAGCACCACATGGCAGAAGAAGCGCTGGACCAGGTCGGCCTGCTTGCAAAAGCCGGGCGCCTGCCCAATCAAATTTCAGGCGGAGAAAAAGAGCGGGTTGCCATTGCCCGGTCCATCGTAAACGAGCCGCCGGTATTGCTGGCGGATGAACCCACCGGTAATCTGGACACCAAAACGACGCGTGAGATAATGGAGTTGTTGCTCCGGTTCAACCAGGAGGGCATGACCATTGTCATGGTAACTCACAGCCCGGCTTGTGCAGGCTATGCCCAGCGGATTTTGAGAGTCACTGACGGTCGCTTGGAGGAAGAAGATACAAAAATAAGGAGTATCGAAAGATGGGAAAGAAACGAAAGAAAAAGAGTGCCCCGGCTCAGTCAGAATCAAAAGCAAATGGTTGGCAGCCTTCTTACTGGATGAAGTCATGAAAAAGAGCAAAACTGCACTAATATTGATAGTGTCTATTCTGCTGATTTCGTCCGGTGTTGTCGCCGTGGTTGTTTTTGGTAACGATCCCCTGGCAACGACCGATTCCGACAGCAACCAATTAGACCGGCTGATGGCCGATATCGGTGTTAGCGCACACCCCTTTAGCACTGATCCTCGCATGGTCAAGCTGCAGAATACTGCCGGCCGTTATGTCCGCCTGGGTGATCTTCAGGGCAAGATCGTATTTCTTAATTTCTGGACCACCTGGTGTCCAACCTGCCGCACGGAAATGCCTTCCATGGAAAGATTGCATCGGAAATTATTGGGAAAGGACTTTGCCATGGTGACTGTCAATATCAAGGAGACTGCTTCCCAGGTAAAAAATTTCTTTGAAGAATACAAACTGACGTTTACGGCCTTAATGGATACTACCGGAGGGGTTAGCACCGAGTTTGGCATACGTGCCATTCCCACGACGTTTATCCTGGAGAAAAGCGGCCAAATACTCGGCCGTATTACCGGCCCGCGTGAATGGGACAGCAAAGAATCGGTTGCTTTGTTTGAGAATCTGGCTGATAATTAGAAGCTATCGAAAGGAGGTGAAGGATATGAAGAGATTTACGATTCCAAGAACCGCTCATTGCAGCAGTGGCTGCCAATTTCAGTCCCGGGTAAGACGTTAAACTGCCCTTATCTCAAATAGCCGGCCCTGATATACAGATAGACTGCGGTAGGCACAAAAATCAGCAATTGTGTATGCATAATAGCCGTCATCCATACTTCAGTAAAATTATGAATTTCGTTGCGTAATCTAAAAGTCTGGATAATTAGCATGCATCCAATGCTTTGGTTAATTTTTGAATACCATCCAGGTCAAAGTCCTCTGCCAATTGAAAAATCAGCTCGCTGAGCGGTACACAGGACTCTGAATGCGTCTTAATTTCTTCTGCGATGGCATTGAGCGTCATGATATCTCCCATTTCAGCCGCATCGCGGATGCGTTGGGCAATATCCTGAGCTAACTCAGAAGGGATAGCTACAATCTCTTGATCGGATAGTTTACAGGTGTTTTCTTCGCCCGAAACGCCAAGGCTTTGAACCGATTCCAAGGCTTGATTGAGAACAGTTTCAAGCTCCGAGAGTCTCACATTCAGTTGTTTGGATGACGGGGCTTTTTTGTCAACGCCTTTGACAAGTTTTTCCATATTCACCGCGGCTGCCTGCAGGTCTGTGGCCGATAGATTGCCGGCCAATCCTTTGAGATTGTGTACCAGGCTGTGGGTGCGATCAAAATCTTCTGCATCCAGCGCCTCACGGATTTCATTTGCTGCCTCGTGGTAATCTGTGGCAAAATCTAAAAGCAACTTCCGGTAAAGCTTTTTGTTTCCTTGCAATCGCTTTAATCCATCTGCCAGATCAAATCCCGGCAAAGATTCCGGAAGTGCCTCTTCAATCGAAACCACATTGTCCTCACCGAAGGGCTCGACGGGAACAACAGGTGTCTGAGTCAACCCCCGTTTTTCACTTGGCTGGATCCATATCTGCAATGTGGCAAAAAGTTGATCCGGGTCAATGGGTTTGGTGACATGGCCGTTCATGCCGGCTTGCAAACTTTTATCTTCATCTCCAGCCATCGCATGGGCAGTCATCGCAATGATGGGCACACTTTTGATTT
>JBATKU010000213.1:0-29128 GCA_049669725.1 Desulfobacterales bacterium | reverse complement strand
GGGCCTGCTCGATAAATTCCAGCGTCGAGCAGTCTTTTTCCCTTAATTGAACACAGGTGACACCCCCGTAAACGGCGGCTTGGACGATATCAAGCGTGCTTCTGCCTCGGGCCAGCCCCCTGTCGGTGACGAGATATAGGGAGTAATCAATGTTTTTGGGTTTCATAATTTTAACCTCCGGTCTGGCAATCCGGAACCAGGATTAGTTAATTAGTTGACAAGTTAAATAGTTGATTAGGTTAGAGGATTTCAGCCTATTTGACTAACCGACATTCTTGCAATCAACTCAATTAACTTAATTAACTCAATCAACTATATATACGCTACACCTGCAACCTGCTGCGAGAAACTACTCTCCCTGTATTTGGCAACGTTCCTTGAGCTGTCGCGGGGTCACGGTGTAAAGCGCGTCAAGCATCTGGATCATAAAAGTTCCCGGAGCAGAAGCCGTTTCTGCCGCGATTTCGCCGGCCAGGCCGAAAAAGGCAAGGGCGGTTGCCGCCGCACTGACCGGGTCCTTGTCGACGGCCAGAAAGGCGCCGATAGTTGCCGTTGCCGTGCATCCGGTTCCGGTAACATACCCCATCAACGGATGCCCGTTGGATATCCTTATAATCCTCGTGCCGTCCGTAACCAGATCCACCGGCCCGGTGATTGTAAGCGTTGTGTGCAATTCACCTGCCAGATTTCGGGCAGCCTCAGTCGCTTCATCTACGGAATGGATGGAATCAACCCCTTTTGTTTTTGAGTTTTCATCTCGTAGGGAGAGTATTTCAGAGGCGTTACCACGAATCACGGCGATCTTGGTTTCACTGATAATGTTTTTGGCTGAATTCGTTCGCAGCGGTGTTGCCCCTGAGCCCACCGGATCCAGAATGATCGGTGTGCCCAGTTGGGATGCTTTTTTGCCGGCTTTGATCATGGAACTGATCCAGTCATCGGACAGGGTGCCAATGTTAAGAACCAGTGCGCCGGCAAATGCGACCATATCTTCCACCTCGTTTTGAGCATGGGCCATAACCGGAGATGCCCCCATGGCCAGCAGCGCGTTGGCCGTATAATTCATTACAACATAGTTAGTGATGTTGTGAATCAACGGTTTTTTCTCTCTGAGGGCCGCCAGATTTTCGGCTGCTTTTTCAGATAAAGCCGTCATAATTCTACCTCGCTGTTCTGCTTTCAGAGTTAGATGATGGGTTGTTCAGTAACCAGTTACCAATAAAAAAGCCGTCCCCCTTAGAGAAACGGCCTGACCTGCATCGGACAAATCTAATTTTACTCGTTTCCCTACGCTGGGATTAACCAGATCAGGTTCAGAGGGTGTAATCTCAGGCAGTTTTTGCCACCCCTAAAAAACACAAGTTTAATCCGCCTACGGCGGACGAGGGTCTAATTCCCCGTCGCTTGCGGCGGGGTTGTTCATTAAGCAGACATTAAGGAATAGGGTGCTGGATGTCAAGGATAAATCTTATTTCACGATACCGGATTCTCGATAAGGCCCATGGCGCAAAACCCTATTGATGGGTCTAAGCTATTTCAGGAATTGGGAAGTCGGAATGCGGAAGGCGGAAAGTATAAGAATCAACTATGCAGACATATCCATTTCCGCATTCCGCATTCCAAATTCCACATTCATTTTGTCATCCGATCATAGATATATTTCATGGCGGCGCCGTAAACTGTTGCAAAACCGGGATTTTCCGGGAAGGTAAATTGCGTTTGATAAAGCTTGCCTACCAGATCTATGGTGTGCCGAATAAATTGGCTGTTGGCGACTTTGCCGACAACGACGATCCGATCCGGGCATTTGGATTCACGAGCGCAAATAGAGGCGATGATGCCGACCGTTTCACCCACCAGGCGCAGAATCCCGGCCGCCATATCTGCGGGCTTATTTGATTTTATATCAGCAAAGTTGCTTGCAGTCATATCCGAGCCCAGAAAACTGAGGCCTTCATAGCCGAGATCCGATATAGTTAGATTGATTTTTGATGGATCCCCCTTAAGCGCTTGGGCCTCGATTTGCAAAGGATCGTCCAGACCGCAGATAATCGAAGAAAGGCCTTTTATGGTTCCTCCGCCCAGCCCGGTGCCGCCCACGTGCCGGGCGCCGTGCTCTGAGAAATGAACAATTGCAGTTCCCGTACCGATACTGACGATAATGCAGTCGTTGAAATTGGCGAGGGCCGATCCTCCAAAGCCGATGGCATCGATTTCAGATATCAGCTGAACTTCTTTTTTCATCCTGGCCGGCATACCGGCCGTGGAACCTGTGAATACAGTGTGATAGGATTGATATCGATCAGCCAAACGATCATAAGTGTCGGCAATGCTTCGCCAGTCTCTTTTTTCGATACTGAGGGTTTCTATTAAACTGCCCGATTCGATGACAGCAAAATCTGTAAAAGAGGCGCCTCGGTCAATACCAATAGTCGGTGTGTTTGGTAGATCATTCATCGGATTGGTAACCACTATAAATAATTTAAGATTTCTGATATGTCACTGATGACGGGGCAGTCCTTAATTTCTTCTACTCCCAGAGAACCAAAGCGGTTGATGATCAGGGCCGGCATACCAACTTTTTGGCTGCCGACAGCATCATCATAATAATTGTCGCCGACGTAAATACAATCCCGGGCGCTTACTGCCGCAGTTTGCATGGCCAAATTGAAGATAGCCGGATCGGGCTTGCTGCAATCTACTTCACAGGAAATGATGATGGGGTCGAAGTAGTCAGTTAACCCCGCAGCGCTTAAGATATGACGGGCCGTGCTATCCCAGTTAGAGATGATGCCCAGGCCGATTGATTTTCGTTTGAGCGCGGCCAGGACGTCACTTACTCCTTCAAACGGCAGCCAGTAATTATTCATTCTGGCTTTTATTGCTTCCCAGTAAGCATCGAGTTCGCACACATTCAGACTAATACCCAGACGGTAATTCATGATGCCCAGGTAAGAGGGCATGAAAGCTTCTCTGGGTGCCAAAAAGAACCCCGGGTATTCGCGCATAAACAGCTTGTCTGTCAAATGGAATTCTTTTTCAATATCTTCAAGCGGGATTTCGATACCGAAATTTCTCAGAGCCTGCTGATAGGTGGTTTCCCGCTGCATATAAAGCAGGGTGTAACCCATATCGAACCAGGCAAACGAGGCCGTCATTTTTTATTTCCTGTACTAAATTCAGAGAGACCAGGGGAAAAACAATAATTAATCACGAAAGCACGAAAGGACGAAAACACGAAAAAGAGATAAGGTCAATTTCGTGCTTTCTATATTTCGTGTTTTCGTGATTGAAAACAATACTCAATAAACACCAAAATACAAGGTTAAGGCTTTAAAAGCATGAACTACTTTACTGTGACCACCGGACATGGGGCATTTAAGACTACATATTGAGCCGTGGAGCCGAATATGATTTTACCCACCTTCGATCTTCTACGGACACCGATGATGACTTCATCCGCCTGGCGTTCGCCAGCCAATTGAACAAGATCTTCGCCGGCTTCCAGTCCTCGAACAGACATAATAGTTTCACAGGGCATTTTTTTGTCGATCAGCGCATTTTTTGCGTGTTCAAGAGAATTTTCGGCGGTTTCAAAGTCTCTGCGCGGCACTTCCGGACCTCCTACCATGGAGCAGGCCAGGATAATTGTTGCACCAAACACCCGCGCATGTTGTTCTGCCAGAGCAATTGCTTCCCTGGCCGCGTTTGTTCCGTCATAACCTACGAGGATTTTCATCTTAAACCTCCCTTTTCTTCTTTTTTTGGACTAAAGCCCTAGATCCTCATTAATCAATACGACTTTGACCCTGCCTTTGGGAAATGATTTCTCGGTAATGGTCCAGGTGTTGCAAATGCGATCCGGACTTTTGCATTCTTCACAATAGGAGGTTTTTACACAGGGTGTTTTTTTGTCCAGACGCATGGAATTGATCGGGGCCACATAGTTTTTGACACGAAACATGGCTTCATCCAGATCAGCAGTAATTTTGTTGCGGCCGACAAGTATGATCACCCATTTGGGGCCGAAGGTCAGCCCACCGATACGGTTGCCGATCATATCCAGGTTTACCAGTTGGCCGGCTTCGGTAACGGCATTGGTCCCGGTGATAAACAGATCGACGAGCAGTGATTGTCTGCGCCGCTCCAACATTTCTTTCGGCGAAATTTTTTTGTCAAAGCTATCCAGTACCTCCAGGTTGGAATTATCTTTTAACTGCTTATATAACCCGGTGGCAATAAAGGTCATTGATCCACCCCAGGAAATAGTTTCGGCTTTTAACGGTGGCATGATTTCCTCTAAAACGATTTTATAAGCTTCATCCTGGTTATCGGCCAGAAAAACTTCGAAGTTGTTCGATTCCAGAGCAGTTTTAAGATCCGTCAGTCTCTTTTTCCAGTAGTTGGTAATCGGTTTGTCCATTCTTTTCTCCTTAGAAGTAGTCCCAAAACGCTATCTAAGACTCAATGGCGGCGTTGTCACGCATAGCCTGATTCAGCATCGATTTTATTATATTTAGGTGCATCTCTCACAAATTGAAATGCTCACGTACTGACGTGTACGCTCCGCTTTCAATCTGCGAGACGCCTTGCCCTTGAGCCTTAGCTGGCGTTTGGGAACAACTTCTGCCTATTAAAATTAACAGAATAATATTTCACAAAAGGGTTGCCTAAATCACTTTCTGACCACAGCTGAAATATAGCATAACCGAAAGTCACTATCATTTAGACGAACCTATATGATGTTGCAATAGAAAAACCGAGCTTGGAATATTTATTTAGGATGCGACCTTGATGACAACCAATGTCACATCGTCTTCTATTTCAAGCGGATGGCGGAATTCATCCAGGCCGGCGATGACCGCCGTCAGGATGTCTTTGGCTGGCTCGTGGGCATGAGCCCGAACGAGATCCTTGAATCTTTTTTTGCCGAACATCTCGCGCCGGGCATTAGGAGATTCCCAGATACCGTCCGTGCCGATCAGAATGATCTGACCGGCGTCGATCTTACGCTGATATTCCTGATAGGCCGCTTTCTCAGAAACTCCCAGTGGGAGGGCATGCCCGGAAAGTTCATCGAACTCTGCACCGTTTTCATTATAGATGATCGCCGGATCATGACCCGCGTTGACCCAACGAATAAATTTGTTGCGACTGTCGATTTCGCAAAAAAACAAGGTCATAAACTGGCCGGATTCTTCAACATCACGGGCGACCTGTCTATTGACGTCCGCCACAATCTGATTCAGTTTGCCGGGTCGCGAAGCGCGCTGCTTCAAAAAAGCCCGGGCTGTGGTCATCAATAAGGCCGATGGAATTCCGTGGTCGGAGACATCGCCGACAACGACTTTGATTTTACCCGGACCATTTTTCCCGACTTCCAGATAATCAAAATAATCGCCGCCGGTTTCCTCGCAGTAGATGCTTTTGCCGGCAATATCCAGTCCTTTCACCTCGGGGTCCCGGCGCGGTAAGAGATGCTGCTGCACGTCCATGGCCAGCCCCAGAGATTGGCGCATGCGGTCGCGTTCTTTGAGACCTTCGGTCATTTCATTGATAACATCGCCGGTGTAACCGATTTCGTCATTGGTCGTGACCTGTATTTTCTTGTCAAAGTTGCCGTTTCTTACGCTGCGCAGGCTTTGAATGATCTCCCCAAACGGGAGTGTCAGATTTCTGCTGACCAGTATGGTTAAAATGATGCCGACTCCAATAAATATGAGCCCGTTAATAAATATCGCCGACCTTGCCAGTTCCATGGCCGTGGCAGGGTCCTCAAAGTTCTCGGCAATTCGGTCAATGGTCTGCAGGATGGAAAAAAGTGGAATCAGGTTGCAGGCAAACAAAAGGGCCGTTAACCGTGTGCGGATTCGGATGCGCAGAGTTCGCGGGATTTTGTGCAATCCCCCGTCAGGGAAGAAATGGTGGGCCAATCGCTTTTGTAATACATGTTCAAGCAGGAAAAAGGCAACGGTTACGGTAATGATGCCGGTGCTGATATTGAGCACCAAAGAACGCTGGATGTCGACCTGATCGGCCCCGGCCCATGAAAAAGCAGCGGGGTAAAGAATGGCTGCTAAAAGCCACATGCTTAAATCAGTGGCGATCAGGACAAAGGGCTCATTGAGTATTCTTCGCCGGGCCAAGCTTTCCAGCTCGGGCAAGATAGGGGCCTGGTTTGACCTATCAGTCAAATATTGCCGGATAGACCGCTCGTAAATTAATGTTATTGCCGTTACGAATATAAATGCAAGCGGTGTAAAGGCCATATCAAAAAAATAGACGAGACGATTTTCAAAAAGGCTGTCCGGGAAAGGAGTTTCAGCCCTGAAGATCAAAGCTTGAACCAGAACCGCACCAATAAAGTTTGCCAGAAAATTAGCAACCAGCATTTCATTTTTTAAATGGAAAAGTTTCCATTTGGTCATGATTCCAACCTCCTGTATCTTCGGTACCTGCAGGCTCCGGGATGAGGGGTTCTGTATCAAGGATAGGGAAAAACTGCAACCTGCCAGATGACTTTGAGCAGTAAGATAAGCACGGATGGTTCTTTCTAACATTGAAAACCTGGTCTTTTGGGCCAGGATTATTTACTCAAGAGGCAATTTTATATCTTGATTTAATCGTTTTATATGATCCTGTGATATGCTATGGGAAAATACACTTGGAGGAATCTGTTGATGAAATTTAAAAATGTCGATCATGTTAAAACAGCCCTGAAAAATGCCGATTATATTTGTTCTAAGACCATTGCGACGGTTGTTTATTTAGCCCAGGCCACCCAAAAGCCGGTTCTGGTCGAGGGGCCCGCCGGGGTGGGCAAAACCGAGCTTTCCAAAGCAGTGGCCCAAAGCCTGCAGCGTCCCTTAATTCGGCTGCAATGCTACGAAGGGCTGGATGAAAGCAAAGCCCTATATGAGTGGGAGTATGCCAAACAGTTGCTTTATACCCAGATGGTAAAGGGGAAGATTGACGATGTCATTGCGGGGGCCGACAGCCTGTCGGCTGCGGTCGACCGCATTGCATCCCAGGAGGATGCCTTTTTTTCGGAACGGTTCATTCAGCCGCGTCCTCTTTTGCAGGCCATCAGTGCCCCCCATCCGGTTGTGCTCCTTATCGATGAAGTCGACAAATCCGATCCTGAGTTTGAAGCTTTTTTACTGGAAGTATTAAGCGACTTCCAGATTTCTATTCCGGAGCTCGGTACCCGCAAGGCAGTCAACATTCCGTTTGTATTTCTGACCTCCAACGATTCCCGGGACATGAGCGATGCGCTCAAACGAAGATGTATCCACCTTTATATCGACTATCCGGAGCGTGATCTCGAATTGGAAATTGTTCAGCTGAAGATTCCTAAAATAAAGACCCGGCTGGCCGAACAACTGGTAGATGCCATACGTAAAATTCGTGAGCTGGACCTGAAAAAAAAGCCCTGCATTTCAGAGACCCTGGATTGGGCTCAATCCTTGATCACACTCCAGGTTGAAGATCTTTCCGCCGAGGTTGTTACGGAAACCCTCAGCGTTATCTGTAAATACAGGGCTGATGTCAAACAGGTAAGGGAGAAGATGGACAAAATTATGAATTGAAATGCCTAAAGTGTCTAATATGCCTAAATTGCCTAAAGTTGAGATATTCCGATTTTTGAGAGCAACTCAGCACGAGTTCTTGGGACAAACACCGGTAGTCAACGATCTGTTTTTTTAACCCGAACTTCAGGGTATGTATATTTTTTTTTGGGGCTTTTGGTCTTCTATTCACCAGACGCATACCGTCGGTAAAAAAGGATGGAGCAAAGCGACACATTAATTTTAGGCATTTTAGGCACTTTAGCGCAATTTGGGCATTTTGGGGTTTCTCCTGGTTGAGCACTTTAGGTATTAATTATGGTGAACCTGATTTTAAAATTCGTTTCCTGCTCCCGGGCCGCAGGACTCAGGATCTCAACCTCTGAAGTACTTGACTGCTTCGATCAACTGAATATGATCGATTTTCTGGACGAGTCGCAGTTTGCTGCGGTGCTGCGGGCCAATTTCGCCAAAAGCCGGCGGGAGCAATTTCATTTCAATCGGTTGTATGATCTTTTTTTCCATGAGCTGCGCCAGGAGCCCAACATCGCCCAGGCCGAACTGCTTTCCGAACACATTCAAAACACCCTTCAGTCTTTAATTTCACGCCAGGATGACGATGCTGCTTTCCAAACGGTGCTCGATTTTTTAGGCGGCGACCCCCTGTCCTTTTTCGAGCAAATGCAGCCTGAGTTTGCCGAGGGTAACCAAACGGGAGGGGGAGTGAGTTCCAACCTGGGTCCTATGATTCAGCGCCTATCCATGATGCTGCAGATAAAGGCCGTTGAAGATGCATTGGCGGATTATCTAACCGATCAGCGCGATCATCTGCCCTGGGGAATTCGTCGCGATTTAAAGGAGCTTTTTGATGCGCGCCTGGAAAGTGCCCGCCGGCTGATTACCAAAGAACAAAGACCTTTTGAGGAAAAAAGGCAGAAGACGATTTCCTATCAGCAACACCTGGACCGGCTGGGCGAAATCCATTTTGCGTCGCTGACCAGCAAGGAAGTTGAGGGAATGCGCGAAGTGATCGAGCAACTCGTGCGCAGGCTTAAAGATACCCTCGGACGGCGGTATGCCGTCAAAAATCGGGGGGCACTGGATGTTAAAAAAACCCTACGCCGGGCCGCCGGTTATCAGGGAATCCCGGTGGAACTTTTTTTTCGAAGCCGACCACCGCGCAAAGCCAAAATTGTTACCCTGTGCGATGTCTCGGGATCGGTCTGGTCGGCAGCCAGGTTCATGTTGAACATGCTTTACTCGCTTCAGGAGTGCTTCACCCAGGTTCGCAGTTTTGTTTTTGTTGCCGGACTGGATGAAGTGACGAATATTTTCGAGGACCACGAAATTAACCAGGCCATTGAAAAGATTCTCAAAGAAGCGGATATCGAATATAACGCGGCAACCGATTATGGTCTAACGTTCCGACAATTTAAGAAAAATCACATGGACATTCTCAACAAAAAGACCACCCTCATTATTATCGGCGACGGACGATCCAATTACAGCAACCCTGAAGAACAGATATTAGACGAGATGCGGGAAAGGAGCCGTCGCGTTATCTGGCTGAATCCGGAAACCCCTTACTTCTGGTACTCGGGTGACAGCGAAATGCGCACCTATCAGGCCTACTGCCACGAAGTCAGACCTTGCCAGAACCTGGATCAGCTGCTTGATTTCATAAAATCGCTGGTATTGTAAAACCCAAATTGATCATTTAGGGTGAAAATAAATCACTTGCTTTTAAATGAAAAACGGATAATATCTTCGCAATCATTAAAGGCCGGTCTTTACCGGCTGGCCGGTTTCCATTCTGAAGGGTAGATCCATTTGTCGGCGCGGCAGCCTGAAGTATGGGACCATGAGAATTTCTGTTTAAGGAGGGTGCCACGATGGCAAATGGTATTGTTAAATGGTTCAATGAGCGCAAAGGATACGGATTCATTGAGCAAGAGGACGGGCCGGATGTATTCGTTCATCACACCGGTATCAATGGGGCGGGATTTAAATCCCTGCAGGAAGGTGACAAAGTCACCTTCGACATCGAGGAAGGTCCCAAAGGGCCCTCAGCGGTGAACGTAACGGTCGTCTAGCAGACGATCTGATTTAAGAAAAGGCGCGCTTGAACATGTCAGGCGCGCCTTTTCTTTACAATTGAAACTCCTCTCCGAGATAGGCCTGACAAACGGCCTCGCTTGCAGCAACTTGATCGGGGGGACCGCACTCCAGAACCTGTCCATCGACCAGTATGTAGGCGTTGTCACAGGCGGCGAGGGTCTCTCTGACATTATGATCAGAGATAAGTATGCCGATGCCGCGTAGTTTGAGGTGGTTGATGATGTTTTTAATATCATTGACCGCTAGCGGATCGATCCCGGCAAAAGGCTCATCGAGCAAAATAAATGAAGGATTGGTGGCCAGGGCACGCGAAATTTCGAGGCGGCGCTTTTCGCCGCCCGAAAGGACATTGGCCTTCTGTTTTTCCAGATGCTTGATACCCAGTTCTTCCAGAAGCATTTCGGCCCGATGCTCACGTTCGGATCCACTGAGAGGAAGTATTTCCAATATCGCCATTATATTTTGCTTAACCGTCAACTTGCGGAAGATAGAAGTTTCCTGGGGCAGATAGCCGACGCCTCTACGGGCTCTTTGGTACATGGGGAAATCGGTAATATCTTCATCGTCGAGCATGATCTTACCTTCATCGGGTTTCACCAGACCGATGGTCATATAAAATGTTGTGGTTTTCCCGGCGCCATTGGGGCCCAGCAGGCCGACCACTTCGCCGCTCTTTACCTGCACGCTGACCGAGTTGACTACCCGTCTGCCGGAATAGGTTTTAACCAGGTCTTTTAAATAAAGTGTTGTCATTTGTAACCCCTATCACATTGCTCCCGGCATGCCAACTGAATACCTGAATTATAGATGGCTGAAGGCTACCGGGTTCCTGCAAAATTCAGGTAATACTATATTGATTTTAGAAGCACTTTCAAGGGGCTTGGCTATGAAATTGTTGAAATTAATCGGATTTTTATAAATTAGGAATTTTTTAGAGATGCCGGATATCGGTTTTTGAAACCACTGCTACAGCATTTTGGCCCGAAAGGACCCATCTGGTTCAAAATCCACCACAGCCCCCCGGCCGGTCCGTGCAACGTTGCAATTTACCACAGTTGTTTGCCCGATGGATGCTATTCCCGTACTTTCATGGATATGTCCGCATAACACCAATCGGGGCTGGCGTTGCACTACCAGTTGATACAGGCGTCGGCATCCTGCGTGAAACCTTCCGAAGGCTTCATCCAGTACTCCCCGGGGAGGCGAATGAACAACCAGCACAGAGTCATTGTCAACCAGGGCCGCGAGGGTGTAGATAATCTTTTTCTCGTGCCATCCGATACGCGAACTAAAGGGTACCGGGATGGTTCCGCTGACGCCGACGAATTTGACGCCATTAATTTTTTGTTCTTTCAAATGCAGAGAGGATGTATTCGGGTAATTATCCAACAGGCGGTCTACCTTTTTCAGATCGGTGTTTCCCCGGATGGCCAGAACCGGCGCAGGCAATTGGTTGAGCTGGTCGATTACAGTTTCAGAATTGACATAACCGGTGATGTCACCGGCTACGACAAGTGCATCCGGTTTCAGTTCGGACAACACCTGCCGGATACTTTCGATTTTGGCCGGCTTTCCATGAATGTCTGCAACGGCGTGTATGCGCATGGCTTCAGCACCTTTTTTTAACTATGGTGGTTATAATAAAAGTCGCTTCCTATCAAGATATATTGATTGGAATAATACAACACGGTATGCTATCAGAATTGACACCTGTCTATCTGTTGCATATAGTTGACAGTCCAAATCGAGGGAAAACCGATGGAATCTTTTACAGAGCCCCGGGACTTTGTTCACCCCCAACTTGGCCGGGAAGTGACGGCTATTGGAGGGCATTATGTATTCGGCAAAGAAATCCGCATGCCGTTTCACGGCCGGGAGTTCCTTTATTTTGTCGGGTATGCTGTGTTAGATTCCACCTGCTGCGGGGTTGGCGGGGTAGCCTATGTCCTGGTGGCGGGATTCATCAGACAGTGGAAATTCAAAAAAAATCAAGAAGATTGTTTTATTTCGCAAATAGAGCCTATTTATGATCAGGCCGTTCAAAATGAGGTTAGAAGCGTTATTCGGAAGAGAGAGATGGTATATCAGGTATCCTTCACATAGAAGTGGCTTTAAAGCTTCATCTTAGGCTTAATGGCGGCGTTGTCACTCAAATTGAAATGCTCACGTACTAACGTGTGCGCTCCGCTTTCAATTCGCCTGGCGCCTTGCCCTTAAACCTAACCTAAAGCTTTGAAGCCACTTCTTCAGTTAAGGCTTCAACAGAACTTAAAGAACAAAACGGAGAATGGAATGCTGGAACGGGAAATAAATGGAATTGGGTATCTGGCTGGTGATTGGCCGCTGGATCCGGAAAAATCGACGATCGTTTTTATTCATGGCGCCGGGGGTTCGGGCATTTTCTGGCAAGCACAGGTTGAGGGCCTTGCAGCAAGAGCGAATACACTGGCCATTGATCTGCCCGGCCACGGGAAAAGCGACGGTGAGGGTAAGGATAAGGTCGAGGATTATGCCCGGATCGTGGCTAATTTCATTAAAGAAATCAATTTACCCAATCCGATCCCATGCGGGCTGAGCCTGGGAGGGGCGATTGCTCAGCTGCTCCTGATTGATTACCGGGACCTGGTGAAAGCCGGGGTGCTCGTCAGCACGGGTTCAAGGCTTAAGGTTGCACCGGCCATATTCGAGATCATCGAAAAGAATTATTCTGATTATGTGGATATAGTCTGTAGTTTCGCGGCTTCAGAAAAGACGAATCCGGCATTGCTGGCGCCTTTCAAGGAAGAGACTGCCCGGTGTAAACCTGAGATTGCGCACGGTGATTTTCGCGCATGTGACCGCTTTGATGTAACCGCCCGGTTGTCTGCCATCGATGTTCCCGTGCTGGTGGTGACCGCGGAAGACGATAAGCTCACACCGCCTAAGTACGGCGAAGCACTGGAGAAGGGCATCAAAAATGCAACCCGGGCGCATATTATGGACGCCGGGCATATCGCGCCGATGGAAAAATCGGATGAGATTAATAAGACAATCCTGAAATTCCTTGATCAAATCGGACTTTAATTGGAATAATTTGCCGAAAATGAGATACGAAATACACGATACGCCAGCGCATGTTGACATGGTTGCCGGTTTCAAACCTATACCCGTCAAGCGTCTTGTGAAAGCGCTCGAGTCTACCTTTTATATTGATGCAGCCATGATACAAGAAGCGATTCAACAGGGTTCATCTTTTAATCAGCAACTTAAAACCTGATACTTGTTGATTTTTTCTTCGAAAGGGCCCCTAAAATAAACAAAAATGACGTCTCATTTTTTTAAACTGGTTTCGCTTTCAGAATCTCGCTCTACCTGCAGTGACATATACCTTTCAACGATCAGTGCAATAATAATCGCCATATAAATGCCGCCCATAAAGAGAATTGTAGTTGCTCGTTTCCTATCTTCAGTCAAGGCATAATGGCTGGCTAAAGGAATCATTGCTGCAAACAGGGTGGCGATAAAGTAACCAGTTTTCCCTGAGTGGCGAATAAATGGGTTGACTAATATTAAAAGAATATCAAAACTATATCGTCAGTATGCCAACTCATTTTCAATAGAAAGTTTCATAGACTCATACAACACAGGATCATCCACCATCACTCTTAAATAAATTAATAAAGTGTTTTTCCAATTTTGAAACGCATCACTTCTTTTTCGAAAATCAGTGGCCAATTCAACGTGTTCAAGTCGTTTAGTAATAAGGTTACCCAATAAAGGTCTTTGTTTTTCATCTAACGAGTTTGTTAATTTATGGGTATAGAGCATTTGCTTTGATTGGTTATCTTCTTTTAGACTTTCATACCACTCAGAATAACACTCTTGTTGGGATTGGTTTAATTGAGTCAAAAAGTCTAATTCGTCTTGTTTGTATTTTTGCCAGCTATCGCTAATGAATGTTTTATGTACTTTTAGTGCAAAACACTCTTCGCGGAGATTTTTCAGGGATTTATCGACTGCTTCAACGGTTTTTTCAGATTGTTTTTCTTGTTGTTCTAATATTCTATCCCATTCATCAATACTTGCCTGATACTCATCTTTTGGAGGGGGCGGACTTGAACAGCATATAAAGCTTAAAGCGATTAAACCGACCAAGAGATTATTAATATTATGGTTTCTGAAACAAAAAACCCCAGCCCTCAATGAGAGTGGGGTTATGAGTCGGGACATAGGCCCTCCGTTATGTTTTGTGATGCCGGCGGGGAAGGGTGAAGTATTGACGGCCCTGCTCGATACCTCGGTTGAGGTGTTCCCCGCCAGCAAGAGGTTATTTCTTAAATTTCATTTGGCAGTCTATTGATTTGATTTATTATATTCTTTTTTAAGACAAGTTGATGGTAACATTCACAAGCATAGCCTCCTATATCGAGTTCGGCATTTTTTGTCAATATTCCGGGTTGACATAGACTATAAAATAGTCTGAAGTGGTCTTTAATAATTCAAAAATCAACATCAGAAGCCTTGACAGAAAGCCGTTCAAATGTCAAATCTCTCCCCAATTGTTAACTGTTTAGCGGTTCCGGCTTTGGCCCCAACGGCGCCGGTTGTCCCTTCGGATCGGAATCAACGATGAAAATTTTATTGATATATCCGTATTTTCTCGAAACCCGGGTGCTCACGGTCGAAGATGTGAGCGCGGTGCCGCTGGGAGTTTATTATGTGGCGGCTGTGCTAAAGGAAAACAATTACAACGCGGAGGTGTTAAACTGGCATGACATCAATGCAGCCCCGGATAAAATCAAGAATATTTTGGTGAAGAAAAAACCGGATATTATCGGCTTTTCCATTCTGCATGGCAATCGGTGGGGCGGATTAGAAATAGCCCGGATAGCAAAACAAATTGATCCCCGGGTGACTGTTGTGTTCGGCGGCGTTGGCGCAACCTTCCTGTGGGAGCATTTTCTTATCCATTTTAGTCAAGTGGATTATGTAGTGATCGGAGAAGGCGAATACACCTTCTTAAATCTGGTAAGGCGCCTTGAATCAGGACATCCTGGAGCGTCATTATCCCTTAACGGCCTGGCCTTCAGAAATGACGGCCGGCCGGTCCGAACCGCTGATGCTGCCCCCATCACCCCCCTTGACGATCTGCCTGATCCGACCCGGCATTTTGCCTACCAGCATCTTTCCCTGACGCGCGGCTGCGCTGGGGATTGCACCTTTTGCGGGTCTCCCCGGTTCTGGGGGCGCCACGTCAGGTTTCATTCTGCTGACTATTTCGTTGAGCAGATTCAGCGCTTGTATCAAAAAGGGATTCACTTTTTTTATTTCTCAGATGACACCTTCACGGTAAATAAAAAACGGGCTATCGAAGTCTGTAAAAAAATTATTGAAAAAGAATTGGACATCACCTGGAACGCCATATCCCGTGTGGATTACATCAACGAAGACATCCTCTTCTGGATGCGCAAGGCCGGTTGTATCCAGATCAGTTACGGGGTTGAAAGTGGATCGGAAAAGATAAGGAATTTTTTACAGAAAAAAATCGCTACCGAAAACATTCTAAATGCCTTTACCCTGACCCAGAATTACGGGATAATGGCCCGGGCCTATTTCATTTACGGCTGCCCGGAGGAAAGCTGGCAGACCATTCAAGAGACCATCGACCTGATCGACAGGATCAAACCGTTGAGCACGGTTTTTTATATTCTGGACATATTTCCCGGCACCCGGCTTTATGAGGATTTCAAGCATCGGTTAAAGCACACCGACGATGTCTGGTTAAAACGTATTGAAGACATCATGTATTTTGAAACCGACCCGGATTTGACACCGGAACTCATCTTGGCGTTCGGACAAAAACTACGCTCCCATTTTCATAAAAGTTTACCCCGATTCGTTGAAGCGCTGGACTTGATTGACAATGAAGATCTTTACCCCCAGCATTCAGCCTTCTATTCACGCCTGGCGATGACCTTTGATTATGGAGATTATTCGCGTATCGAGGAGATAGAAAATAAAGATCGGATTGCCGCTAATTTGTATCAGCAGGCCCTAAGATACTACCCCAATGCCGAAGCCTACCTGGGGCTTGGGATTTTATATCAAAAACGGGCGGCAAATCGGGAGTCCACCGAGATTTTGTCCAAGGGCCTGGCACATTTTCCCTGGGATGCCAGACTGAATATCTGTATGGGCGTCAGCCTCATGAACCTGGAGCTATGGGATCGCGCATTATCCCATTTTCTTGAATTTCAGGATGTCAAAGACGCCGTCCGCTTCGCAGCCCTTTGTTACAAGTCTCTCGGTGATGAAAAAAATGCGGCGGCCAAGCAAAAATTATTCGAGCAGATGGAATAAAATAATGGGATTTTCCTTAATTTCGGATTTCGGATTTTGGATTTGGGATTACGGATTTGAAAATGGATACATGGCCCGAATATTCAGGTTTGTTATTTCAATCCAAAATCCACAATCATCATTACTTCAATACCCTTAAAAGCATGGGAGGTAGACTTATGACAGAATTACGTGAAACCACAGGCAAATTTGCTGGCTCTGATGGTATCGAGATCTTTTACCGACAATACCAGGCGGAATCGGAACGGGCGCGCCTGGTGGTTGCCCATGGCCTTGGTGAACACTCCGGCCGCTACGGCAACGTCATTGAGCGGGTGCTTCCAAAAGGCTTCAGTGTCTGGGTGCCTGACCACCGGGGACACGGGCAAAGCGGCGGCAAGCGGGGGCACGTTCTGAATTTTGTACAATACCTTGCCGATCTTCGTTTAACCGTTGAGTTGGCAAAAAAAGATATGCCAGGCGAGATCCCATGTTTTCTGCTGGGTCACAGCATGGGTGGGTTAATGGCGCTGTATTTTGCCCAGCGCTATCCCGAACTTATTGACGGGGTGGTGGCCTCATCTCCATGCCTGGGAATGGTGATAGAAATTCCCGCGCTTAAAAAGGTTTTAGGATCTTTTATGTCCTATGTTTGGCCGGGTCTGATCATGGGCAATGAGCTGGATGCCACAAAAATCAGCCACGATTCAGACGTTGTCAAAGCCTACGAAAACGATCCTTTGGTGCATGACCGTGTCAGCGCAAGGTTTTTCACCGAGTTAATGGCGGCCATGGAATCCGTGAACCAGCAGGCTTCAGCCCTGAACGTACCCGTATTGATGCAGGTGGCCGGTGAAGATTTTCTGGTGAATGCCGACTCTTCGAAGCATTTTTTTAATATGTTGACCCTCCAGGACAAGACGCTGCACGTCTATGACGGCATGTATCATGAGATCTATAATGAAAGGGAAGATCAAAAAAAGAAAGTATTAGACGACCTCGAGGCGTGGTTGGAGAAACGGCTCAGGAATGAATAATGAAGAATGATGGAGCGCGAGCGACTCCACCATTATTCATTCGTCAATCGACATTCGTCATTCCTAGAATTCGATGACACTGAATTCTATCGGTGATTTCAAGGCCGGTTGAAATGCCACGGGTCCGATGATTTCCTTTTTAGCCGGGTCTGCGTCACCCCACCAGTTGTTGGCTGCTCTCACCTTGCCTTTGTTGTCCAGCACTTTAATTTCCCAGCCCCCGTTGTTTAAAATATTGTTCTGCTCGATCTGGGCCTTGCTGTCCTCCAGCAGAATTCCCCCTGAGCTGTTTTCGGTGATGACCGAATTCTTTACCAGAAGTTGGGCCTTACGGGCTGCAATCCCTAATTTTGCGGAAGTTCGAATGAGGCTGCCGGAGATTTCCCCGCGGCTTTCTTCCATCACGATGCCCCAGACATTGTGCTGGAATTGGCAGTTTTGGATGGAAACTTTTGACATTGAAGCTCTGAAACCAAATTCGGCATTCGAGATGGTACAGTAGTTGATTATATTTTCTTCGTTGCTGCGGTCTAGAAAAATCCCCTTCCAACTGGACGCCCCCATGCTCGACAAGCGAACCGGGTCGTCCCGGGTGCCTAAGATTTCCAGCTGCCCTTTGACAATCAAGCCCAGGCTGCGAAACCAGATCACGGTGCCCGCATTCATGGTGAGTTTGACACCGGGTTTGACAACCAGAGCGCCGGTAACCAGGTAAGGACTCTTATCAATACTCAATGCATAATCATTTGAAATCACCGGAGGCAGCACGGTCGGTTTGCCGATTTTTACCGGGCCCAGGATGTCGATCCATTGACTGCCGACACCCTTCTTTGACCTGAGAATACCCACCATTCGTCCATGTGCTAATCGATCCCGGGCTTTGATGCGGTAGGCCCCGATGTATATACCCGGTTGCTTTTCCTCCATCGGGAGGTTTTCGACCAGAGGGGGAATGCTCCAGCTGGCGATCTGGTTTTTATCCCCGATCATTGCGACCTTGATTGTATCCCCCGGTTGAAGGAGCTGGCCGGCTCCGTTATGCACCAGGGCCTGAATTTTGGGTGGCGCTTCACTCACACCGGGCGGATTGGGAATTGTGGCAATCATTTGCATGCATAGCTCGGAAGCGGCTTTCATGTGGGTCGCCTGGTTATGGCTGAGAGCTGTTTTAAAGATGGTCGCCGCCAACCCAATAGGGCTCAGCGGAACATCTCCTTCTTCTATATGGATAGTGTGCTCCAATTCCCACACCGGTTTTGCGTTGGAGCAGCTCACCATCCTGGCTTTTAGTCCGGCTTGATTGTCGGAATATACCAGTGCATATATTTTCCCCAGGCTGATAACTTCTCCATAAATGACGGCATCGACCCCGAGCAATTGCCCCAGTTTCTGGGGGGAGACTTTCTTGCCTGCGGTAACGTCCGCGTATAGATGATTGGCCTTCAGGTTCTCGTCAATAACATAGGGTTCCAGATCCCGGTAATTCAAAGAGCTGAAAAAATTATAGAACATTTTGCGCACCGTCGTACCGGCTTCCGGATTGGAAGTTTTATTTTCAAAGGGCAGAATGGCCACTTTATAGGGCAGCTTTTCTTCTTCAAGGATCGCAGGGGCGGGCGGGTTTTCCAGAATTCGAAGCGCACAGGAGACACTGCCAAAAACGATAAAGAGGACTAATGATATTGCAATAATCAGGTTTTTCATTATATCAAGCCCACCTGGATCACCAGGGTTTATCGGAATTCGTCTTGTCTGTTTCGTCTTCGAATAGATATTTCATAATCCAGGAACTTTCAGCCCCTGACTCTTCAAGCAGCCGCTTAATTTCTTCTTTTTTCTCTGCCTGCTCAAGCGCACGATCTTTTTTGCTTTTACCCCATGACCTCTTTTTTAACGAAGTTTTGGCAGTTTTTGATTTGCGGGCCAGCGTCCGGGCATCGGACAATTTTTCGCGGCAAATTTTCATATTATCATTTATTTGCTTATTGTCCGTATCAATCAGGTAGTAGCGTTCAAAATAAGAAAGTGCCTTGGTCCAATTTTTAATGGAGTAATATTTTTCACCGTTATCGCGGTAAAATTCCTTCATCTGGTCAATACGTTTGAGTGCCAGCTCGTGACCGGGTTCCAGGGTCAGAACGGCCCGGTAGAGAACAAAGGCATTCTGATTCACCGGCTTGAGATACTGCTGTACCTGGAAATTGGCATCGGCTTCTTTTAAAAGCTGCACCAGGGTCTGGTCCTGGCGGGGCTGGTGCTGATGAGCGAGCCAGATTCGTCTGATGGCCTTATGCGCTTCTTCATAGTAAATGCTGTCCTCTTTTATGGCTGAATACTGTCTCAATGCCCGCTGGAGTTCGTTGGCCGATTCCAGACGGTGTGCCATGGTTAACCGGTAGTAGTCCAGCCGATCCCAGAGGACTTCGGCTTCTTTTCCGGCCCCGTATTCTGACAGGTATGACTTTAAGTATGCCATAACGGATTCCAGATCTTCATGCTGGGCTTTTTGGTCTGAAATGGCCAGAGCTGTTTCGGACAGATGTTCCATAACCTGATGGGTGTATTTCGGTGTAAGATCTGACGCTAAAAGCTTTACGAGGGTATTCTGGGCTGAATCATAGTTTTCGGCTTTTATCTGCTTGGCAACCGATTTTAAGGCCCATTCGACTTTTAAAGGCGTATAAGCCTGAAAATAGCCGAAATAACTTGCAAAAATAAGCAGTAGAAAAATAGAAAGCCAAAATCCCCACCCTGATTTGGTTTCCTGAGCGCCCGCTTTAATTTCAACCTTGCGGCCATCTTCGGTGCGATCGGATATAAACGCCAGCATGGTGTTTCCGATTTTAAGCTGATCGCCGGTGTAAAGACGCTTTTCAGCGATGGCAATTTCGTTTAATAACAGCGGATTGGTCGTACTGACATTTCTGACGAGAAATTCATTGTCCCGCTTTTCAATCACACAATGTTTGCGTGATACCAGTGGATCCTGAAGATTAAGATCTGCCTCTACGGATCGCCCGATGACAAGCTTTGTTTTTTTGAGAGGGATGATCTTGGTTTCCCCGGAAGCTGATGTGCAGACCAGACGCGGCCCGATGGCCGTCTCCATTTCTTTGGTCTGGGTGATGGCCATCGTTTTTGCTTCAAGGGGGACGGCTGCAGCTACTTTAGCCGAATTCTTTTCTTCCTGGAATATTTCCGCCATGGTTTTCCTGAAGATGAGTGGTTAATGACAAACGATATGCCGATACAAGGTGTATATCGGCATTTTTTCACCATGCTTTAATAATAAGCTTAAAATATAGCCGTCTTTTTTCAATAATTTGCTGCTGGTTTTGGTTTTTTTAACCCATATTGATAATTTTTATCGGGTATAATTATATTCTGAATCTCCAAAAAGGCTTAAAAAGGCTGTAACTATCTGTTTTTAAGTGTATATGTCGGTCATATGGATCTGCTGGAATCCCAAAGGGACTGCCACGCCGGCCCAACCTTTTTATCGTTGATTCATATATTTTCTGTTTAGGATTTGGTCGAAAAGTGCAATATCTGGCCTGAAGGTCTTATCGCCAGGTTGTGAAGGGGAAATATGTGAGATAGCTTCTAATTACCATGGCCACACGTTGGTGAGGTAGTCCAAGCTTGGCCAGAGGGCTTCTTCCTGGTGGGGCTCGAGGGTAATGATCGGTCGGGGAAGGTCGTTTGATATCAGGTAGGTGAATAGCTGTTTAAAATCGATGCCAATTTCAGGGTTCAGTCCGTATTCAAGAAAGCGGTCTAGATAACTGTCGTAAAGCATTGTAAACGGTATGTTTACCTGGACCTGGCGTAATACATCCTGCATTGGTTGGTTTAATTTTTCAAAATTATTTTTTTTCTGCATGCTCTCACCATATCTCAAACGGGGCACTGACGTACACGTTTTAAACAGATTAATTATGAATCGGAATAGTTAAGTGGTAAACGCCGTAATCCAGCTTGGCTGTCACCGGCGCCCCATCTTTTTCAAAAACTTTCATCATACCCTTGTTGGTTGCCAGCACATCGGCCGTCAAACACTGGATGCCTCGATCCTTGGCCAGCCGGATCAGCAGCCTGTAAAGATAGGTTGCGATTCCGAGGCCCTGGTATTCCTCGTCCACCACAAAGGCCACGTCAGCGGAGGGGCCTTTCTCACTCCGGACAAATCTTGCTTCAGCAATGATGTGCCCCTGACCGGGTTCTCCCACGACACCGACAATGGACATTGTCCGGCTGAAATCAATATTGACGTAGCCCTGCATTTTGGAGTGGGGCATGGTTTTTATGGGCGCAAAATACCGGTAGTAAACGGACTGGTCGGAAAACCGGTAAAACAGGCGGCGCATCTCTTCCTCGTCGGATGGCCTGATGGCCCGGGACCTTACCTTTACATTGCCTTTAAAGGTATGTTGCAGGTTTATCTCCGCCGGATAAAGGTGGGCGGATTCCTTTATAAAAATTTGATCGGGGTAGAGAATCTTTTCTTCTTTGGCCTGTTGCACCAGATCGGCACGATCATCCGGGTGGGCAATCTCGATCAAGGCCTGGGCACGTTCCCTGACTGTGCGACCGCTCAGGCTGGCAACGCCGTATTCGGTGATCACCATGTCGATCGATTCCCGAATACTGAACTGGTTGGGAAATTCTTCAACTGAAATTACAATGTTGGATTCCTGGCTGCGGTTTCTGCTCGGCAGGCCGAATATGGTCATCCCGCCCCGGGACAGCTCGGCGCCGTGAAAAAGATCCATGATATCACCCGGCCCGGCAGTTACGTTGCCTTTTCCGAAGTGCAGTGCAATGCGGCCGGAAATATCGGCTTTGCGCGCCGGCAGCACCGCCATAAAACGGGAGTTTTCCCCGATCTGGGCCGGGGTGAATACTTTGTCGATGCCTTGAAATTCAACCAGCGGGTTGCGGTTCAGCCAGCGCATCAGCTCCGGGGTTCCAACGGCATAACAGGTCAGCGATTTTCCTCTGAAAATTTCTTTGTAGCGGTTGGTAACGGCACCGCTTTTTACCAGGTCCATCAGCGAATCCGTAAAAAAAGGCGTGTGGATGCCGAGATGGCGTTTGCGCACCAGGTGCCGGCCGAGCGCCTCGAACAAAGGACCGAGAGTAAAGGCCAGGCAGCTGCCGTCTTCAATCACCGAGGCCACATTGGCAGCCACCCGATCGAAAACCTCATCCACCGGCCAGCGGTCAAAATAGATTGGTTTTTCCGTGGAACGGACCAGAAGGTCAAAATCCGACAGCGGAACAAAGGTGTCTCCCTGGGTGATGGGAATATCGGGGTTGATTTCGCCGACCACCAGGGCGGCCTGTTCCATCGCCTGGCGGCCGACATCCACCGCCACTCCCAGACTGCAGTAGCCCGCTTCGTTGGGTGGTGTAATCTGAATAAAGGCCACATCGATGGGAATTCTGCCCGATTCTATCAATCGGGGTATTCTCGAAAAGCTGCTGGGAATCAGATCTACCCGTCCGGCGGTGATGGCTTCACCGGCCACCCATCCGGAATAAAATGTTTTCAGCCGGTAGGCGTTTGAATTCAAGGCTTCGACGGATATGGCATCACCCAGACTTACCAGCTGGACCAGTTCGAGATCTTTGAGATTGGATGTATGGTCGGCCATCAGGTGTTTGACCAGGGTGCGGGGCTCTCCCACACCGGTTCCCAGGAAAATGCTCATTCCGGGTTCAAGTTTCGCCATGACTTCTTCAGGCGTTACCGTCAGTTTTTGCCACTTAACATGTTGGCCTTTACGCATAGCTTTACCTCTGAACCCTATTCCACTTGCACCGCATTCTCTGGTGTTGTAAAGAAAGAAAATTGTATTATTTTTTGAGATTACTTCTTAATATTTAGCATTTATATCAGATATTACAAGACTGGCCGTATAAAATGGAACTTCCCGCTGGAATTGAAAAAGCATTGATTCGGTGCATTGATTTTATTTTTATGCTTCTGCCCCGGCCAGCGCCTGGGCCGGATAAACTAAAAGCCTGTAAAATTGTCTCCCATCGCGGGGAGCATGACAACATCAGCGTTTATGAAAATACATTCGCAGCCTTTGACAGTACTTTAGAACAGGGTATCTGGGGAATTGAATTTGATGTGCGCTGGACCCGGGATTTTCAGCCCGTGGTGGCCCATGATCCGGATCTAAAGCGGGTGTTTGGCATCGAGACCTCGATCGCAGAGGTAGAATTTGATGAATTGCGGGCGCTGTGTCCGCAGGTACCCCTGTTGTCGGAGGTGGTCACAAAATACGGCCGGAAGATGCATTTTATGATCGAGCTGAAAGAAGAATCCTATCCGGATCCAGCCCGGCAGAACGCCATTTTCCAAGAACTCTTTTCTTCCCTGCAGCCCGGTAAGGACTATCACCTGATGACCCTTGCTCCGGAAATGTTTGACCTGATCACCTTCGCGCCCGCGTCGAGTTTTATCCCCATTGCAATGCTGGACATGGCCAAGTTCAGCAGGCTGGCACTGGAAAAAAATTACCGGGGTGTTGCCGGGCATTACCTTTTGCTAACCAGCGCCATCTTGAAAAAACACCATAAAAAAGGTCAGCAGGTCGGCACTGGCTATCCAGCTTCGAAAAACTGCCTGTTCCGGGAAGTCAACCGTGGTGTAGAATGGATTTTTTCGAACAATGCCGGTGATCTTATGGCCATTATAAATAAATTGACAGAAAAATAAATCTTCGCATCACAGGGAACCGCAAATGTTTTTGGTCATTGAAAATTGCAATTTGTGATTTATTTGTAATTTGGTGCTTGTAGATTGGAATTTTACCAATTGAGGGAGTTAACCTTAACTAAAATTCCTGCTCGCTTTTAGAAACTCTAAATCATTAACTACTCATTCGATAAATATTCCGCCTGCTCCCGGCCTTTATCTTCGTCGACGAAATAAAACAGCACCGCACCAATGATAAATAGAACTAAAATCGAGCCGATGCCCCAGCGGGCGGCCAGCTGTCCGACGGCGTTGATTTGTTCGGGGCTGGGAGAGGGCGGCATCATCATTCGTTTGACGATCAGGCCGACAATTCCCATCAAGGCCGGTCCGATGATGACGGCAAATTTTCCCAGCATGTTGTAGAAGCCGTAATACTCGGCGGCCTGATTTTTGGGTATCAAACGGGAATAGTAGGAACGGCTCAGGGCCTGAATGCCGCCCTGGACCAGGCCGACGGCAACGGCCAGAATGTAAAATTCATGCTTCTGGGTCATCATCGTCCCCCAGACGGTAATGCCCATATAGAAGGCTATCGCCAGATAAATCGATTTGCGGACGCTCCAGCGCTCTCCGAGCTTACCGAAAATCAAAGCCGCTGGAAATCCGACAAACTGCACTATCAGCAGGGCCACGATCAAATCGTTGGATTCAAATCCCAGGGAAAGTCCGTAATCCACCGCCATGCGGATGATGGTATCCACCCCGTCAATATAAAACCAATAGGCCAGCAAAAAGAGAAATACCATTTTCAGATGGCGTATTTTTTTAAATGTGCCCACGAACTGCTTGAATCCTGCCACCACAATATTTTCTTCCTTGTCTGCGGCCGTGGAATTTTTCTCTTCCGGCACCCAAAAAATAGTGAACAGCGTAAACAGACCCCACCAGAGGGCGACGGAGATAAACGCATAACGGACCGCGGCGGCAGCATCGGGCAGACCGAATTTTTGCGGCATCAAGGTCATGAGCACATTAACGAGAAACAGCAAGCCGCCTCCGAGATATCCCATGGCAAACCCCAGGCCGGAGACATAATCGATTTTGTCTTCACCGACGATGCCGGGAAGAAGGGAGTCATAAAAGATATTGGCACCTGAAAATCCAATAATGCCCATGGCATATATGAAAATGGCCCAGGCCCAGTCACCTTTCCCAACCAGAAACAACCCGGCTGTCATCAGGACACCGAGGTAGGCAAAAAATATAAGAAATTTTTTCTTGGCCGACCCCTTATCGGCGATCGCACCTAAAATCGGTGCCATCATCGCCACCAGCAAGCTGGCAATCGAGTTGCCGAAACCAAGCTGGGCGGTACTCACATTGACGTCGGCCCCGTAACTCCAGTACTGCTTGAAAAAGATCGGGAAAAATCCGGCCATGACGGTGGTGGCAAAGGCCGAATTCGCCCAGTCGTACATTACCCATCCCCAAACCACTTTTTTATTTGACTTCAATGCACATTCTCCCAATTGAAGGTTATCTGTGTTGTTGATTAACAGCCATTATGCGCTCATGGAGCCGTTCCGCCCGCAGACAGAAGGTTTCCAGCTTGGCATTGATCAGTTGCGGAAACGGTGAGCCGTCGCTTTCGATGGCCAGAAAAGGCAGTTCATCCATCTCGATCAGCACGCTGCGAAGGACCTTGTTTTCCGGTTCGGTGGCAATTTTATCGCGACTGTTCATGGTTTCGTTTAAGATAGCCTCCGACAGACGGTTGGGCATACAGCCGAAGGGACCGATCGCAATGACACCACAGGAATGGGATACGACCTCTGTCAGCGAGGCACCGACCGTCAAAACGGCCTCTCCGGGAAGATCTCTGGATATATACGGGGCGGCATTTTTAATGATGGTATCCATGTCGAGGGGGTTGGCGAGTACCAGGCCGGAGTTCGACAGGATGGATTTGATTCTTTTTTCGTAACGGGCTTGAAATTTGCTACGGATCTTGAATTTTACTTTATCCATGATGGATAAATCGTCGGGGTTCAGGCCTTCATCGACCATGTAATTGCAGTAAAGGACCCATTCGGCGACAGGCGAGCAAACCGTGGCAAATCCCATTCTGGCCAGCCGTTCGGTTAGATACTGGCGGGATAAAGCGTCGCGTCTGACGAAGATTTCGCCGGACAGGGTGATTATCGGTACACTTTCAACCGGCCGTTTCAGGGCGATGCGGCGGAATTGTGCGGCGGATCGGGTAAGTTGACCTTCCAATCGATCATAGTCGCCGCTTTCCATTTCTTGCAGGATTTTTTGCCATTCTGTCTCCAAGGTATTCATTGCTTCGTCGGGATCTTTGGCATTGGCCAACAGCATGGAGCGGATATCTTCGATAACGTCAGATACAATTACGGCCCACCATCCCCGACGATCGAAATCATCTCCCATACCAACATAGGAATTTTCAGACGACAAAGCGAACAGGGCCACATCCGGTATTTCAAGCCGTTTGACGAGATCTTCCATAAATATATAGTACTGGCCGAAACGGCAGGGTCCCGAACCGGTGGCAAAGAAATATACCAGGACTTCGTCATCCCGCTTGCCGTTGTTAATATAGCTGAGCAGGGTACCGGTGGTGAGAATCAGGGGCAAACACTCTTTGCAGGTCGTATTGGCGCGGCCCAGTTTTAAGACCGCCTCATCGGCCGGCCGGTGGGCTCTGGCGTTTAAACCCGATCCTCTCAGAATGGCAGCAAAAGCTTCAGATCCGTATTTGCCCATGGAAGGCAGAAGGACGGTCACCCGCGGATCGGTCATTGCAAGCACTTCGCCCCTGGAGGTGACCACACTGGCCGTTCCGTTATTGAGCGCCGTGCGGGCCGGTACAAAGGTTTTCTTTTCAGCAACGATTTGATTTTTAGCCACCAGCTGACGGTAAGCGTTGACGATATCAAGAAAGGCTTCCACCCGGGTTTCGAGGCCGGCGTCGGCCGTGTGGCTGTCTAACTCCAGCGTCAAAGAAGGTTTGCGGCCCATGATGTCTCGAAAGTATCCGACCACAAACGAATCCGGACCACAGGAAAAATTGGTAATGTAGGTGCCGAAAAGCTGCGGGTGGCGCTCGACAACCCGGGCGGCCTTCATGATGAGTTTGCCCATGCCCCAGTACATGTGGCGCTTGGAGTGCTCTTCTTCGAGGTCAAGAAAATCAAGGGGTATCACCGTAATGCCCCTGGAGGCAAATTTGTGGGGAATTCCCATATGGGCCTCTTCAACGAAGCCATTGTAGGGGCGGGAAAATAAAATAACCGCAAACCGCTGCGGATCACTTTCGAGCGCCGCCAGGGTCTGTCGGCCGATCGCTTTCATCTCCGCCAGGCATTTTTTTTGCTGTAACAGGGCTTTTTCAAAGGCCCGTCCGGCCTCCTTGCGAGTAACCCCCATTTGAACCGCGGTTTTTACCAGTGGTTTTCTGGCAGCAGCCAGGTCCTCTGAAAGATCGATCAGGGGCGCTAACAGCCGGGTGCCTCCGCGGTTGAGCGCTTCGATTTCCTTGCGAAAAGTCGTTTGCAGATAAAAGGTTTCGCCTTGCACCAGGGGGCACACCTGGGATTGGTTACTGGAGATGGTGTCATTGTCGCCGGGAACAGCCTTAAAGTGAGGCAGGAAAATATAATCCGGCGGTGCGTCAGAGTTCAGAATAGAATAGAAAAATCCATGGGCCAATTCCACCGGATAGCAGAAGGAGGCGTTTTGCTTGTCAATACCTTTCTGAGAAGGGCTGTCCGGCATGACAATATCAAAGCCCAGTTCGGTGAAGAAATTGGAGTAGAGGGGAAAATATGAGTTGACCAAAAAACTGCGGTTAAATCCGATACTACCCCTGGGCTTAATTTGATCTTGACCGGCAAGTGCGGCACCGTATTTTTTAAAAATGAGATCTTGCCGCAGGCGCACCAGATCCAATTTTTGAATATCATAGCTGACTTTATGACGCAGGTTGTAGTAACGGTTGCAGGCGCCGCCGAAGGGATATTTTTGGCCTTCGATTTCGATCATCGCAATTTCACAGCGCCGGTCACACTTTTCTTTACCACCGCCGCAGACAAAGGGTTTTTTATAGGAGACCTCCCGATCGGCAAGGGCTTGCAAATCGAAGTGTTCGGTTTCCATCAAACCGGACTCAATGCGTTTTTTGACTTCCAGGGCTACGCCGAAGGCGCCCATCAGCCCGGGTTCGGGCGGCACGATGATGGGTTTGCCTACGAGCGACGCCATGGCCAGAGGCACCGCTTTGTTATAACAGACACCGCCTTGCATGAATACTTTTTCGCCCACCGGCCGGTTGCCTTTGACCCGATTCGAATAGTTCATGCAAATTGAATACACCAGGCCGGCAACGATGTCTTCGTGGTCTATGTCTTCATGGATGGCATTTTTAATATCCGAAGCGATGAAGGCCGCACACTGGTCATTAAAATTGGGCGGGCGCCGTCCTCTGAGCGCTATATCGGCAATGTCTTCCATTTTTACGCCCAGTGTTTCCAGGGCGGATTCTTCCAGAAACGATCCGGTTCCCGCGGAGCAGGCTTCATTCATGGCATAGTCAGAGGCAACCGCATTGGTGATAAACGTGTATTTTGCATCCTGGCCTCCGATTTCAAAAATAGTATCGACCTGGGGATCAAAATATATGGCAGCCGTGGCATGGGCGATGATTTCGTTGATGACGCCGTTGGTTAAGGCGTGCAGGCCGGCAATCTGGCGCCCGGAGCCGCAAACTCCCAGCCCTGATATGGAGATTTCAGATGGATCGACTTGTTGTTTAATCTGCTCGAGGATAGAACGATAGCAATTACGGGAAGCGCCGACCGGATCACCATTGGTCCGCAGATAGATCGAAGCCAGCAGGGCGTTGTCGGTGCCGCGCATCAGAACTGCTTTGGTGGTGGTGGAGCCGACATCGAGTCCCAGGATACAGTCATCCGCCGGTAGTATCTGCCCGGTGGCCAGGGTCTTAAATTCCACCTGATCGGCATAATCCTGCAGGGGCGGCAGATGGTCGAATGCCGCAATTTCGGTCTTCAGCAGCCTGGATCGACCCGGATAGGGAGCCGTTTCATTTTCAAGAGACCAGAGTGCGGCTCCCAGGGCTTCGAAATAAGGTGCTTCCTCAGGGACGATAAGGCCGGGGATATCTTTCTCAAGATATTTAATCATTGTATGGTTGAGGGCTGTTCCACCGGCAACCATGATGTTTTGACGGTCGACCTTCTTTAAAAGTTCCAGAATTTTGTTGGCCATCATTTTACAGAGTCCGGCCGTTACCTGGGATCGGGGAATGCCTTTGTTGGTAGCGTGGGTGCTGT
>JBATKU010000212.1:0-38858 GCA_049669725.1 Desulfobacterales bacterium | reverse complement strand
CTGACACCGATTAAGCTATACCCCTGGAAGATTGGTCAAGCAGGGATTAAATATATAGGTCGCTGATGGTTATTCATCCCTAATGCGTTTTTGGGTTAAGAAATCCAGCACCAGTTTCTCAAACATGCGGGGTGCTTCAGCCGGAATACTGTGACCGATTCCGGTCAGTTCTTCATGCCGGGCGTTGCAAAAATCTGCCAGCAGCCCGGCATCCTCCGGACTAACGAGAGAATCTTCCGAACCCGACAGTATGAGAGTCGGTCGACTGAAGTCGTCCGGCATACGGTTCGGCGCCGGGTAACGTAATATGGCTTGCAACTGTTCAATCAGTGCTTTTTTATTATTGCGCTTCGCAACCGCAGCCACGATCATCGCCGTTGCTTTATGATGATGTCTTAAAAAATTGTTTCCAAACACGGTTGGCAGGGCAGCCCAGGCCATGGCCTCTAAGCCGGACAGCTGCAGTAGTTTTACCCATGACTGAACCGCTACCCGGGAACGATAATTCGTTTTAGCACCGAGGCTGCAGAGGACAAGGCGATCAACCATTTCGGGAGAATCATTTGTCAGCGCCAGTGCCAGGCGGGCACCATGACTTAGGCCCACCAGGTGGGCTTTGTCAATGCCTAAATGGGCGCACAATTCTTTTAGATCGGCAACATGCAGTTTTAACGTAATGGGTTCATCGCCGAACTCACTTTGTCCCTGTGTTCTGGCGTCGTAGAAGAGCAACCGGAAATGCTTCGAGAATGCAGGCGCATGTGCACCCCAATACAGAGTGGTTTGGGTGGTGCCGTTTAAGAAAATAACGACCCGATAGGATGTGTCAATACCGTGGGACCGATAAAAAATTTTGCACCCATCTTTGGTGGTGAAATAGGGCATTGTTCAATAAGCCTTTGGTCATACGAATGAGTTCATCTGAATGAAACAACTTTTTCAGGATTTCCGGTATACCCTCGTGACCCGACCGGTAATGGTCGATACGATCTCATAATTGATCGTATTTAAGTCTGCGGCGACCTCATCAGCGGTGATGGCTTCGTTTCCTTGCCTTCCGAAAACAATTACTTCATCTTCAATCTCCACCCCCGGGATGCTGCCCACATCGAGCATGGTCAGGTCCATACAAACCCGGCCGACGATGGGTACTTTTTGGCCGTGAACCAGCATGTGGCCCTGGTTGGAGAGCAGTCGGTTGAGTCCATCGGCATACCCTATCGGGACCGTGGCTATGGTGGTGGGGTTTTGAGTTTGATAGGTAATGCCGTAACTGACGTTAAAGCCGGCCGGGACTTGCTTTATGTGGACAATGCGACTTTTCAGTGTCATGACCGGCTTGAGGTCTAGATTGTTTTTATTGACTTCATCGGAAGGGTAGAGCCCGTAAGTCGCAATTCCGGGTCGCACCATATCCAGATGCGAATCCGGTATGTCGATTAATGCCCCGCTGTTGGCGGCATGCATTAAGGGGGGCTCCAGACCTTCCCGGCGAAGAAGGTTGGCAAAATCCAGAAATTTTTCAAGCTGTCGGCGGGCATAGGATTTATCGGCGCTGTCAGCAGTTGCAAAATGGGTGAAAATACCTTCCACCGCCAGACCGGGCAAACGGCTGATCGCAAGGACTTCTTGAACCGGATTCAAGTTTGGTCGATCAGATTGGCTGCCTGGGTCCGGTTCCTTTAACAATAGGCCGAGCCTTCCCATGCCGCTGTCGACTTTAATGTGAACGTTGAGTTTCTCGCCCTGGTGACCGGCGAGGTCGGACAAAATGTTTGCGGCTTCAATGGAGTAAACAGTTTGAGTCAGATCATATTTAAAAAGTGATTCAGCCAGATCCGGTGGCGTGTAGCCAAAAATCAATATAGGGCCGCCCAGGCCGGCCTCCCGCAATTGAACGGCCTCGCTTAATCTGGCCACTCCCAGATATTCGGCACCCTTACCCAGAGCTTCCCGGCCGACTTCTACGGCACCATGGCCGTAGCCGTTGGCTTTGACCACTGCCATCAGCCGGGTTCCCCTGTCGGCGATTCGTCTCAGTTCCGTAAGGTTATGAGCGTAAGCGTTCAGGTCAACTTCCGCCCAGGTTAGATGTTTACCCAAGGGTTTACCTCAATTGTTGGGCTATCGTTTCATTCTTCTTCTGGAAAAAATTCCTACGTATTGACCAAATTCGAAATTCCAAATTCGAAATACGAAACAAATCCGAAAAAAGAAGGACCGAAATTTAAAACAAGTTTGGAAAATTCGAATTTATGATTTGTTTCGGATTTCGGTATTCGTGCTTCGGATTTTATACTCTGATTTATTTTATTGGAATTGTGTTCATCTCTGCAATATATTTTTAAGCTTTTATTGTTCGAAATAGTTCTTGGGCATGATAGGAGCTTCGGACAAACGGCCCGCTGGCGACTTCGGCAAAGCCCAAGTTAAGCGCTTTTTCACGCCAAGTCTCAAATTCATCCGGAGGAATAAAGCGTTCCACAGCCAAATGATTTCCTGAAGGCTGTAAATATTGACTCAGGGTGAGGATGCGACAGCCGGCCTGGAGCATATCCTTGAGGGTCATTTCGATTTCATCGGAATATTCCCCCAAACCCAGCATGAGTCCGGATTTGGTCGGCAAGTCAGGGGTGGACACGCGGGCACGTTGTATCAATTGGAGGGATCGGCGGTAACTCGCCTGGGGGCGCACTCTGGGGTACAGGCGCGCAACCGTTTCAATATTGTGATTTAATACATCGGGTTTGGCGTGCAGAACCGTAAAAAGTGCTTCTTTGTTTCCCTGAAAATCCGGGATCAGAACCTCCACGCAAGCATCCGGAATCTGATTGCGGATTTCTTTAATCGTTTCGGCAAATATTCCGGCTCCGCCGTCAGCGAGATCATCCCGGGTGACGGATGTGATGACCACATACTTTAATCCCATTTCCCGGGAAACGCGGGCAACCCGGGCCGGTTCTTCCGGATCCGGTGGTTCCAGGTCACCTTCCGGCACAGAGCAGAACCGGCAGTTGCGCGTGCATCTCGATCCCATAATTAGAAAGGTTGCTGTATGGTGCGAAAAGCACTCCCAAATGTTCGGACACTTGGCTTCCTGGCACACGGTATGCAGCCGGTCCCGGCCGATCATCCCTTTGACTTTCTCAAAAGCGGGTCCGGTTGGCAGGCGTCGTTTCAGCCAGGCGGGCTTTTGGATTGATACGGTGGATTTAGACATTTTCCGAATTATCCGGTTAGGAGTTGCTGCTGCAAATCAGGATAACTGATATCATTGAGATCTAGTCCCAGAACGGATTGGAAGTTCTTTTTTACGGTATGGCGAACGACCCTCATTGGAATTTCCTTGCCCAGTTCCTGCTTCACTGAAGTCATAGAGACACCCTCCAGGCCGCAGGGCTGGATCCAGGAAAAGGGGGTCAAATCCAGGTTGACGTTCAAGGCCAGACCGTGGAAACTGATGCCCTTTCGCAGGGCAATTCCGATGCTGCCCATTTTGCGGCGGCCTATCCAGATTCCGGGATTTGCATTACTGCGTTGTGCTGTCAGCCCCCAGGCCCTAACCGATTGCAGCATGATTTCTTCAAGCGCGGCAACAAAATCCGTTACCCCCAGTCGGCGTGCCTCCAAATCAATAAGGGTATAGACCACCAGTTGACCGGGCCCGTGAAAGGTAATATATCCCCCTCGTTCCACCTGGACAACGGGAACACCGGACTGCTCCAGAAATGACTCCCCCACCAGCAGATAATCGCGGCCGCCCCGGCGGCCAAGGGTAAAGACAGCCGGATGCTCTAAAAACAGGATGATGTCTCTGTCAATGGAGCTGTTTGCTTTGGCTGCCACAAGTTCGGATTGAAGTTGCCAGGCCTTATTGTAATCGATCATGCCCAGGTTGACGGAATAACAAGGGTCGTGTTGCGTGTTGCGGGTTACGGGTTGCGGGTTGCGAGTTGCGAGTGGCGAGTTGCGAGTGGCGTATTTCGGGTTACGAGTTGTGGATGCCGAATGTTGGATTTCAGATTTCGAATTTATACCAGCGGCAAAGACATCAGGCGCTTCAGTTAAGCCACTTCTTGCTGACGTTGTTTTCATGTTTTTCAATCTATCCATAGCAGAAAAATTTAGGATCTATGCAAATAATAAGACATCGCAGATAGGCCGCAACGCGCAACCCGCAACGCGTCTTCTATCCCGTCAGGCAGGGCTTTCTGGCCGCCGCGGTCTCATCCAGCCTTCTTATGCGGCACTTTGCCGGGGCTTCGGTCAATAATTTGGGGTTGTCCTGAGCTTCCCGGGAAATGGCTTTAAGGGATTGAATAAAAAGATCAATGTCCTCTTTGGATTCTGTTTCGGTCGGCTCGATCATGATCGCCCCCGGGACCACCAGCGGAAAGTATATCGTCGGGGGGTGAAATCCGTAATCCATCAGTCGTTTGACAATATCCAGGGTGGTAACTTTGTTGGCTTGCTGCAATTTGTCTGAAAACACACACTCGTGCATACAGGGGCGGTCGTAGGCCAGTTCAAACGTATCTTTCAATTGTTCTTTGATATAGTTGGCGTTCAGGACCGCCAGTTGACTGACTCGCTTCAGGTTTTCGGCTCCCAGACTCATGATGTAACTGTAGGCTCTTACGAGTACACCGACATTGCCGTTGAAGGCATGAAGTTTTCCGATGGATTCAGGGAAGTTTTCTGCAAGCATATACCGGCCATTTTCAAGGATGACACGGGGCACGGGTAAAAAGGGCTCCAGGTGATTTAGAACACAAACCGGCCCGGCTCCCGGTCCGCCGCCGCCATGGGGAGTGGAAAAGGTCTTGTGGAGATTTAAATGCAGCACATCGATGCCGATGGCCCCCATATCGGCAATCCCCATGACGGCATTCATGTTCGCCCCGTCGCCATACACGAGACCGTCTTTGGCATGTACAATCTCGGCAATCTTTTTGATATTTGCTTCAAAAAGTCCCAGGGTGTTGGGATTGGTTACCATGATACCGGCTGTTTCTTCATCCATGACAGCGGCCACATCCTCGGGGGCCAGGATACCCTTGGCGTTTGATTTTATCGCAACCGGCTTGTAGCCGCACAGGGCCGCACTGGCGGGGTTGGTTCCGTGAGCGGTGTCCGGAACGATGATTTTGGACCGGGGGTTGCCCTTGCTTCGATGGTAGGCATAAAAAAGCAGCATACCGGCAAGTTCCCCGTGAGCACCGGCGGCCGGTTGGAGGGAGGCGGCATCCATGCCGGTGATTTCTACCAGAAATCGTTCAAGATCATACATCAGTTTCAGGATGCCCTGGCAAAGATCCGGGTGCAGCATGGGGTGGGCCGCGGCAAAGCCAGGCTGGGAGGCCTGCCTTTCATTGGTTTTGGGATTATACTTCATCGTGCATGAACCCAGTGGATACATACCGCTGTCCACTGCAAAATTCCATTGAGACAGGCGGGTGTAATGCCGAACGACATCTACTTCGCTCAGATCGGGAAAATCAGGCCCGTCGCCGACCAGGTCTTTATCCACTGGAAACGATTCAACATCCCGATGCGGCATGGAAAATCCGCATCTTCCTTTTTTACCCTTTTCCCAGAGCAAGGGTTCGTTTAGTATCAGACCGGTGGTTCCTGGAAATTCTTTCATCGCTTGATCTCCTTATCCGGACTAACTAGTATAGGTCGATATACTTCAGTTATTTTAGCTTTTGAACCAACAAATCCATATCCTGCTTACTGATGGTTTCGGTAACGCACAACAAATAATGGTTGGCCAGTTCAGGATAGTAGCATTCCAGTGGCAGACCGGCGATAATTTTTTCAGCTGTCAGACCTTCATAGGTCTTATCAAAACCGTCTTTGAATTGAACAACAAATTCGTTAAACGTCGCTTGCTTAAAAGGTATAGAAAATCCCGCCTGGCGCAAAGCGTCCTTAAGATATTCGCTTTTATCGTAATTCAAGCGGGCAAGGGTTTTGATGCCTGAGCCGCCGAGAGAGGACATATAAATGACCGATGCCAGGGCGCATAGACTGTGGTTGGTGCATATATTGGAGGTGGCTTTTTCCCGCCGAATATGTTGTTCCCGGGTGGCCAGGGTCAATACAAAGCCTCGTTTACCTTCGACATCCGTAGCTTGTCCCACCAGCCGTCCCGGCATGTTGCGCACATATTTCATCAGGGTCGTAAACATGCCCAGGGCCGGTCCTCCAAAAGAGCGCGGAACTCCCAGGCTCTGTCCTTCTCCGCAGGCGATGTCCGCTCCCTGGCTGCCGGGGTTTTTAAACATCCCATAAGCCAGCGGTTCGCTGAATCCGACGATGAAAAGCGTTTTTTCCGACCGGGTCTTATCTCCGATGGTTTTCAAGTTTTCGATGCAGCCAAAAAAGTTGGGCGATTGCACGATCACTGCTGCCAGTTCATCCATGCCGTTTAGGGATGAGAGATCGGTCGTGCCGTCCGGCAGGTATGGCAGTTCCAAAATTTCAGAATCGGTGGGAGCCAGATAGGTTGCGAGCACCCGGCGATAATGCGGGTGGACTAACCGGGACACCGCCACTTTTTTGCGCCGTGAAATTCGCACTGCCATCAATGCAGCTTCTGCCAGAGCCGATGCCCCGTCATATTGCGAGGCATTGGCGACTTCCATACCGAGCAGGCGGGCCGTCAGGGTTTGATACTCAAAGATAGCCTGCAGCGTGCCCTGACTCATTTCCGGCTGATAAGGCGTATAGGAGGTAACAAATTCGGAACGGCTCAACAGATGATTGAGCGACACCGGAATATAGTGTTCATAGCTGCCGGCTCCCAAAAACATTTTATATTCAGGGGAAACAGCCATACTCCCGCAAAGCTCGTCGATGTGGTGATTTAATTCCCACTCGGTTAATGCCTGCGGCAGGTTAAGGCCCCTTTGGCGACGGCAATCAGCCGGGATAGTGCCGAAGAGAGCTTCCAGGGAACTTACCCCCACCGTCTTTAGCATCTCGCTGATGTCTTCAGGTGTGTGGGGAAAATATCGCATTGATCTTATCCTTTCAGAATTGATAGATAGGCGTCTTTGTCCATTAAAGCATCCAGTTCAGACGAATCATCGAGTTTGACTTCGATCATCCAGCCATCGGCAAAGGGCGTGTTGTTAACCAGTTCGGGGGCGTCTTCCAGAGCGTCATTGATGGCGACAATCTCCCCGCTGACGGGCATGTATAGCTCTGAAACCGCCTTAACCGATTCCACCGTGCCGAATTCAGCACCTTTTTCAAAGGATTCACCAACATCGGGCAATTCTACAAAAACAATATCTCCCAGTTGGTCCTGGGCATAATCAGTGATTCCCAATTTGGCAGTTTCCCCTGTGGCTTTAACCCACTCGTGGCTTTCTGCGTAGCGAACATTTTCCGGGAAATTAAGCTCAGTAATTTCTTTCATTGCCCCTCCTTACGATTTAGTTAGTTTCAAATTTAGAACCTAACGAAAATAAAAAATCATGTGACAATCAATCGATGACATACGGAATTCTTAAATTATAGCTTTTATATACCACAAATGTTTCCACGGATTGAACATCTTCCAATTTTGAAACTTCTTCGGTGTAAAATTCCAGAAGGCCGAAACCTGTTTTCAACAACACCATCAGAATCAGGTCAAACCGGCCGGTTACAACACTAACAGAAATAACGCCTTTTAATTTGCTGAATTCTTCCCCCTTTGTAACAAGATCCATGGTTTTTAATTTTACACCCACCATGACGATCCGGTGACCGTTGATGGCTTCCGGATCCACCAGACCGGTGATAGCTAAAATCCCTTGGTCAATGAGCTTGTGAACACGGGTGCGGACAGTGTTTTCAGATACAGACAGTTGCTCGGCTATTTTTTTATAGGATTTTCGGCCGCTGCGGAGGTGTTTGATAATAGCGAGATTGATTTTGTCGATATTCATAGAATCCGCATTGATTTTTGCTGTTCAAAACTGAAATCTTGAGGCGGGTAATATTAATGCTTTAAAAAAAAATGGAGAATCTGTCAATAATTAATTTATTTTTTTATGATATCATCAAAATACACGAAAAAAATTTAGAGTAACCAAAATAATTCTACGGTTTCGATTTATTGAACCACGATCTTGGCCGGAAGTGATTTTTCATCCAACACAACGAAATGGGATGGGATAAGAAAGGGTGCAGACAATTCTTTTATGAATGGATTGATTAGCATTGAAAAATTTTTTCCCCTATGGTACAGAGCCAATCGTTTTTGCAGTTTAACCGGTTGTGTTTGTTAGAGTTTATAACAACTTGCTTAACGATAGCAAAAAAAAGGAGGTTAAAGATGAAGACCAAACTGTTTACTGTAGCAATCGTTTCATGTTTTGTCGTGGCGCTGGTGTTCTTTGCGTGCGGTCCCAAAGGGCCGGAAACCGTCAAAATCGGTATAAATGCGCCTATGACCGGCGATATTCCCAAAGTGGGGGAGGGTACCAAATTTGCTGCGCAGATGTGGCTGGAAGATATTAATGCAGCCGGGGGTATTGAAGTCGGCGGCAAGAAATACAAGGTTGAGCTGGTGATCGAAGACAATGAATCCAAGGCGGAATCGGCCGTCAAAGCCAACGTTAAGATGATCACCGAAGATGAAGTGCTGGCCATTGTCGGACCCCAATCTTCCAAACAGGCAGTGCCGGCCGGTGGTAAGGCCAACGAACTGGGCACCCCCATGGTCAGCCCCTGGTCAACCAATCCCAACACGACCAAAGATCGCCCCTTTGTCTTCCGTGGCTGTTTTCTGGATCCTTTTCAGGCACCGGTTATCGCTAATTTTGCCAAAAAAGAGTTCGGATTTACCAAAGCTGCCGTGCTTTACGACGTGGCCAGTGACTATCCGAAGGGCCTGGCAGAAGATTTCAAGGCGGCCTGGGAAAAACTGAATGGCCCCGGTTCCGTGGTGGCCTATGAAAGTTTTACCACCAAAGATGCTGACTTCAGCTCCCAGCTTACCAAAATCAATAATTCCGGTGCCGAATTTCTTTTTACCCCCCAATATTATAATGAAGTTGCCCTGATTGTCCAGCAGGCCCATCAACTGGGATGGGATAAGCCGATCGTGGGCAGCGACAGCTGGGGTTCGGCAGAAACCGTCAAACTGTGCGGCAAAGACTGCTATGGTCTTTTCTTCAGCACCCACTATGCCGCGGCCGGAGCCAAGGGCGCAACCAAGGAATTCATTGATCGCTACAAAGCCAAACACGGCTATGTACCGGACGATGTGGGCGCTTTGACATGGGATGCCATGCGTATCGTTCAAACGGCCATCGAAGGCGCCGGGGAACTTACCGGTGACATCAAAAAAGATCGCAAATCCGTGCGGGATGCCCTGGCAACCATTAAAGATTTTGATGGAATAACCGGTGGCATGACCTTTACCGAAGAAGGCGATCCGATCAAATGCGCCGTCGTCGTGCGTATCAGCGATGCCGGTGAATTTGAGTTCTATCAGTCGGTCTGCCCGTAGGATCGGCCCTTTATGGACCTAAACTTTTAGATGGGAAAAAAAGACGGGCCAGGGCATATAGCCCTGAGCCCGGCTTTTAGTATCTTATAACCCAACATTCCAGGATTCTTTCCGGGCCCGCTTCCCGCCGGAGGGCTTACAGGCCGGTGGGTAGGATCGGCCTTCCGTGACGTAGTCCCCTGCGGAACAGAGTCGGACCATAGGCCAGTATTCAAGCATTTCTATTGGTACAGGCAATCGTTCCGGCAATGGAAAGTCGGCTTGTCTGGTTTCGGCTCACTCGGATCTGGATATAGGGAACAAGGAGAACCGCAATGGTTTTTTTTCAAAACCTGGTTAATGCCCTGCAGTGGGGTAGTTTTTACGCCTTAATCGCATTGGGGTATTCCATGGTTTACAGCATTTTAATGCTATTCAACTTTGCGCATGGCGATATTTTCATGGTCGGAGCCTACATCGGCTTTGGTGTTTCATCGGCCCTGATTGCGCTGACTGCCATGGGCGCCTTTCCGCTGCCCGGCTGGCTTATTCTCGTGTTGACCATCATTTTTACCATGTTTTTAACTTCATTTGTGGGCATGTTTGTCGAACGCGTGGGCTACCGGCCTTTGCGAGAAGCTCCCCGGGCTTCAGCCGCCATTACCGGGTTGATGATCGGCATCATCCTGGAAACCGGCAACCTAGCCCTGTTGGGTGCGGAACGGGTTAAATTTCCATCTTTAATCGAAACTACTACCTACCATCTCGGCGGGGTGGTGGTGACCAACAAAAAAATAATGATTGTTCTGGTTTCCATCGCCCTGGCCTTTGCCCTGCATCAGTTTATTCGCAGAACCCGCTATGGCATGGCGATGCGGGCCATGGCCTTTGATTATGTCGTCGTACCGCTAATGGGGGTACCGTTAAACAGAATGGCCACCCTCACCTTTGCGATAGGCTCGGCTCTGGCTGCCGCTGCCGGCATCCTGTTCGGTGTAGCCTATCCGGTGCTGGATCCCTACATGGGAATTCTCATCGGCTGGAAAGCGTTTGTGGCTGCCATTTTAGGGGGCAGGGGCTCGGTGGTGGGCGCCACTCTGGCAGGATTCCTGCTGGGGTTTATCGAGATGTTTGTACCGATGATCTTCCCTTCGACGTTCCGTGATTTTATTGCCTACTCCATAGTCCTGCTGATCCTGGTTTTCAGGCCCCATGGTTTTTTTGGCGAAGCTTACAGTGCTCGATTGAGGCTCTAACCTTCGAAATCACATTTTTTTGATTATAGTTTTGCTAGTATACGCGCAGTTGCAGGTAAAAGCGGATATCAATTGAGATTTGAGGACTTGATATGGATGTAACAAGTGACAGGTTATCGGCCGATAAAAAATCACTGGCGGACAGATGGCGGGCTTTCAGCTCCGGGGTTCCCCTGCTCGGGTGGCTTGTAGGTGCCCTGGTAGCGGTTTTGCTGGAACAGATAATTGGTACCCCCCTGGCCCGGGGAATGTGGCTGCCGAAAGTGCCCGTGCTTTTTGGCTGTGTCATCATGCTCAAAAAACCCTTGCTGATTCCCAGTGCCATGGCCTATGTGCTGCTGATTTATGTTTTGCCGATAGGAGCGATTGCGCGCTTGAGCGCGGCGGCCATGAACCGGCTGGCAGCCAAACTTTTCGATACCAGGATGATAGTTTCGGTCCTGGTTCACATCCTGTTGCTTTACGCGATTCTTCATATCTGGACCGGGATGAGTGATTACCGCTTGCTAGTGCTCAAGCTGATGCTGGTCGCTGTGATACTCACCTTGAGTTTAAATGTCATCAACGGCTATATGGGCGAGTTTTCCTGTTCACACCCGGGATTCATGGCCCTGGGGGCCTATGCTTCTTCGGCCTTCACGGTGCTGTTATTTGCCAATGATCGGCTTTTTGGCGAGGCCCTGCTGCCCCCGGCCATCGGACCGTTCTTTTTTCCGATTGCCTTGATTCTGGGTGGGCTGGTGGCCGCGCTGGGTGCCCTGGTGGTGGCCATCCCTTCATTTCGGACCCGGGGGGATTATCTGGCCATTATCTCTTTGGCCTTTATGTTTATTGTCAAAAGTTTAATTGAAAACCTGGAAGTGGTGGGCGGACCCCGCGGGTTGAGCGATCAGCCGGATTGGGCCAATCTGCCGGTGGTGTTTACCACAGCCATGCTCTGTATCTGGATTATTAATAATTTTGTCCGTTCCACCATGGGCAAGGCACTGAATGCGGTTCGTGACAACGAAATGGCCGCCGATGCCATGACGGTCAATACCCGCCGCACAAAAATGCTGGCCTTTTTGTTCGGTGCTTTCTGGGCCGGTGTGGCCGGCGGTCTGTTTGCCCACGTACTGCGCTATGTCAACCCCGGAACCTTCGGCCTGCAAAAACTTGCCGAAGTGCTGGCCATGGTCTATTTTGGAGGCCTGAACTCTATTTACGGCTCCATTGTAGGGGCCTGCGGCATCAGTTTGCTGGGTGAAGCCCTACGACCACTGGAACTTTACAAGTGGATCATCATTCCGTTGCTGCTCATTTTAGTGATGATTTTCCGTCCAACGGGATTGATAGCATTCAAGGAACTTGATGTTAGAGAATTGATCCAGCCCAAAAAGACATCAAGTTGATTGAGTTTACTTAGTTGACTGGGTTGATTGAGTTGAAAAGGATAAAGGAAATAGATTGACTCGTTAAATAGTTGAATAGCCCAATAGGGAAAGAATTAAAATCGGTATTCTTCCGATACCCAGTTAACCATTCAACTAATCAACCATTTAACTATTTACCGGACATTGTTTTTACCGGAACACTATAAATTATCAGGGTCCTCCGGCATAAGCGAACATCCTACTATTTTGTATGAGGTAAATAATGTCGCTGCTTCAAATTGATAAAATGACACACTATTTTGGTGGTCTAAGAGCGGTATATAATTACGACCTGGAGATCAATCCCGGCCAGATCAGGGGATTGATTGGCCCCAATGGTGCCGGCAAAACCACCATTTTCAACCTCATCACCGGTATCTATCAGCCGACCGAGGGCACTGTTTCCCTTGGGGGTACCAAATTAAACGGTCGCGCTCCCCACGAGATTGCTTCTCTGGGAATCGGCCGGACCTTTCAAAACATGTTGTTGTGGCGACATATGACAGTGCTGGAGCACGTCAAAATGGCCCGGTATTCCAAGCTTACATACGGTCTGGTGGGCGCCTTTTTCGGCACTGCCAAACGCCACAAGGAAGAGGCTGAAAGTGAAGAAAAGGCATATTATTTGCTGAAAATGATGGGGGTTGACCAGTTGGCCGATCAAATCGTGACCAACCTGCCATACGGTGCCCAACGCAGGGTGGAAATGGCCCGGGCGCTGGCCATGGAGCCCAAAGTTCTTTTTCTGGATGAACCCACGGCCGGTATGAACCCGGAAGAACTGGTCCAAATGATGGCCATTGTTCGCCAGGTCCATCGGGAACTGGGGTTGGCCATTTTTCTCATCGAACATCGCATGAAAGTCGTCATGGAGCTTTGCGAGAGAATCCAGACCCTGGTTTTTGGCGAGGTGATTGCCGAGGGGACACCCGATGAAATCCAGAACAACCCCAAAGTGATCGATGCCTATTTAGGCAAGGAGGCAGTGGCATAATGTTATTAGCGGTCGAGGATTTACGCGTATCATACGGCAACATTAAAGCGTTGCACGGACTTAACTTTCAGATTGATGAGGGCGAAATTGTCTGCATCATCGGGGCCAACGGAGCCGGCAAAAGTACCACGCTGAAAGCAATTTCCCGTATGGTGCCGGTTGAAGCCGGCACGAAAATGAAGTTTCAGGGTAATGATCTTCTGGAATTTGCCGCCGATAAAGTGGTTAGCAAACTGGGGATTTCGCATGTTCCGGAAGGCCGGCGGTTATTTGAAAATCTGACGGTGACCGAAAACCTCAAGCTGGCCACTTTTGCCAGAAAGGACAAAGAGCAGATTCAGCAGGATGTTAAACGGGTGTTTTCCATATTCCCTCGTTTGGAAGAACGCCACAACCAAAAGTCCGGCACCCTGAGCGGCGGTGAGCAGCAAATGCTGGCGGTGGGCAGAGCCTATATGAGCGGGCGCAAGGTCATGTTGCTGGATGAGCCCTCCATGGGACTGGCACCGCTGCTGATGATGAGCATGTTTGATGCGTTAAAGGAAATCAATCAGGAAGGCACCACCATTTTACTGGTAGAACAAAATGCCAGACTGGCGCTGAAATTCGCCCAGCGGGGTTATGTACTCGAAAGCGGTCATCTGGTTCTGGAAGGACCCTCTGAAGACCTGCTTGAAAATCAGGAGGTCAAAAAAGCCTATCTGGGCGGTTAACGGTGAACCGAAGGTTGCGGGTGTCAGGTGTCAGAACAGATGACATAGGACAGAAAACAGATGTCAGAAAAGGACTTAATTTTTCCAGCCGGCTCAATCTGTCGTCTGACCTGTGAGCGCTGTCCTCTGATTTCTGAAACCTGAAACCTATCTTTTCCATTATGATTACTCTTGCTGCGCCAACCGGCATCGCTTTTTTTAAGTGCGGTCTTTGAAGAAGAATTGACCTTACTAAAACAAAAAGGGCATCCCCTCTTTTGCAAACGGGATGCCCTTTTTTTAACTAGTAATTATAGCTTAGGCCACTGTGACATTTACCGCAGCAGGACCTTTGGGGCCCTGCTCAATGTCAAAAGTGACGGCGTCGCCATCATAAAGAGCTTTGAAACCGGTCGCATTGATTCCGGTGTGATGGACAAATACGTCCGAGCCATTTTCCTGCTCGATGAAGCCGTAGCCTTTGCTGCTATTAAACCATTTTACAATTCCATTTACCATTATAGCATTCTCCTTTCAAATAATTCTCAAAGCTTCAAACTTCCGGAGTGCCACTTGATAAATGGAACTTGCCTTTAGAACGAAACCGGCCCGCCAATTTAGAACGGGCCCTTATTGATTAGTGATAAGGTAACACCTATTTTGCCAAAAGCAAGTCATTAGGGTTTTTTAAATCATATCTTGACAATATATAACACAATGTGGCAGAAAAACTAGGAACAGTAATATTTCTAAGCGGCATAAATCTCATTGCTGTCTTAGTATCTCTCTTAAATCGAATGTGCTTGCTGAAATAGATTCCGGTTCCCGGCAAACTCCAATTAAAGATCTTTGAGAAGATACCTGTTATGGACCAAAATAAGGGAATCCTATATCCTTGCAATTTAGGTAGATCAAAGGTGTAATACCATGGATAATAAAGTCTATATTGTTCAGAGCAAAGATTATGATGATGTTGAGGAAAAGCTTACATCCCTGATCAACCTGATGGGCGGGATTGGGCGTTTTGCTGATAAAGACGAGAGAATTGTACTCAAGGCCAATTTATTGCGAGAGGCCCGACCGGAGCAGGCGGTTTGCACCCACCCGGCGGTGGTGGCCGCTGTCGGGAAACTGGCCAGAGAAGCGGGAGCAGTTCCTATTATAGCCGACTCACCGGGCGGCGGTTACCTTTATAACGCCAAAACGCTTGAAAAAATCTATCACACCAGCGGGATGCTCCGGGCAGCGAGACAGGCCGGTATTGACGTCAACCGGGATACAACTTCCAGACCCGTGTCCTATGCCGATGGGATGCTGACGAAACATTTTGACATCATTACGCCGGTTTTTGAAGCCGATGCCGTGTTTAATATGTGCAAAATGAAGACCCACCTCTTCACGGTCATGACCGGTGCCGTTAAAAATATTTTTGGCGTGGTTCCTGGATTAATAAAAACCGGCTACCATGCCAAGCTCCACGATACAACCAAATTTGCCGGCATGCTACTCGATCTGGCGCAATACATTTCGCCCCGCCTGAACATAATGGATGCTGTCTTGGCAATGGAAGGAGACGGACCGGGGTCCGGGGATCCAAGACATGTCGGCTTGCTGCTGGGTTCTGAAAATCCTCTGGCCCTGGATGTGGTTGCCGGCGAAATAATGGGTATTGATCGAACAGAAAATCCAATCATCATGGAGGCCGAACGCCGGGCGCTAATACCCAATCGCCTGGAAGAAATTGAAATCGTCGGCGCCAGCCTGGCGGATGTGAAAGTTGCGGATTTTAAACGGTCCCAGGTATCGGCCGGAAGTCTTGGGTTAGATGCAATGCCGTGGTATCAGCGAATCCTTGAGCCGGTGTTTAAAAATGCGTTCACGGTCAGGCCCAGGGTAATTTGGGATCGATGCATTGCCTGCGGGACATGTATTGAAGGCTGTCCGGTGGAAGCGGTAAGCTTCGCGGATGAGAGAGCCTATATCGATGATGACAAATGTATTCGCTGTTATTGCTGCCATGAATTGTGTCCGGAGGAGGCTATTGGTTTATTCAGCAGTTGGTTGTATCAACTGTTGAAACCAGCCTAAAAGTGGTTTAAAAATCCCATCTCACATCCAGATACTGCGTTGCCACGCAAAGCCTGATTCCGCATCTATTTTAGGGTAATAAAGTGCATCACGATACGATTTTAAATGCTCACGTACTAACGTGTACGCTGCGCTTTAAAACCGAATCGACGCCTTGTCTTTGGACGCGATCTGGGGTTTTTAAACCACTTTTGGTTTTTATAATGCCTTGTATGATGATAGCTGATTGTCTGAAAGATTGGAATCAAAGGACTGAAATCATTTTCACCATTTCTAATCAGATTTGGTGTCACCGGCTTCGGGGTTGGTATCATCTGACTCAGGCGTTTGGTGAGCTTTTAAAGGGTCTTTCATAATCCTGTCAACCTGACTGCCGGATAATAGAAACGGATAGTTACTGCCCGAAGACACTGCCGGAAAATCCGTGTCCTTCTCAGCGGTTTTGGCAAAGATCGACAGACTGTAATCCTGCCCGCCTTTCATTCGGAGGGTGAACAGCGGAGATGTAAAATCATCTTTGCGGCGGCCGCTGATAAATTTTTCACAGCGCAGATTGGAAATGGTGTTGAGAATCTGTTTCACGACGGCTTCATCGACCGGTTGCCCATCTGAAGCCTGCCATGCTGGCTTGTTGGCCTCCGGAGTCGCTTCTGTTTGCGTATCAGCTTGTGCGTCTTCAACCACCACGGGTGGCTGGGTTTTGTTTAAAATCAGGGACTGCTGGTCTTGGATTATCTGAAATTGCTGGATGTCAGCGGGGTTTAAGGTAAGCACCAGTTTATCGCGCAGATCATCTATGGTGAGGTCAAAATTATTTCTAAAATTTCCGCGGGCATGAAAAACCCGTTCATCTCCGGCCGGTTTTACAAAGGTGTGACGAAAGGATGAGGCAGTTTTTCCCAGGTCAACATCCCGTTTGAGATTGTCTTCCTGCCAGGCTCTGACATTAATTTTTTTATCCTCATCGAGGTCATAGAGATTGTAATTCTTGGACTCGGAAACCAGAGCGGTTAAAGTGAGGTTTTCGATGGCATTAAGCATATCCTTGACCTTGCTCCCATCGGCCGGGAATTCTTCCGGTGCGATATACCATTTATCATCTTTTTTATTGACAACAATGATGGTCTTATCTCGGGTAATCTGCAGTTTGGAGATCTCTTTGCCTGCAACTTGCGGGATATCCGGCAATTGATACTGGGTGCGATCCGCGGTGCGTGTCAGCAGATAGGCAGACAAGCTGATGATTACAAGGGCCAGGATGATGTATTCTTTCTTCACTTTCATCTCTCAATTCCAATGGTTTCTATGTTATTCTTTGAGTGTATTTGAAGTTTATCGTTCAAAGGTTCAGGGTTCACCGTTCAGGGTTATGTTCTACTTGCGGTGATACCAGCGGATGTGAGCCCTTCATCCATCAACGCAGGGTCGAACGCCGCGTGGCAAAATCGGATTTAGATCTTTGACAGTGCAAAGTCTTATAAACGCTGAACCATTTATCTTTTAAATCCTGGTCGCCTTCGAAGCCGCCAAAGGCGGGTAAACCTTTGAACCTCTAAGCCTGGAACCTTGAACCGGTTTTACCGATGAAACATCATCTGAATATGTTTTTTGCGGGAATGTCGCCGGAACCAGACACCGAGGCCGAATATGACGACCAATACCGGCAGACCGGCGATATTTGACGCTTTAACAAATGCCTTGGTACCGGCCTGGGTGTCTTCCACCGGGTTGAAGCGCTGGACTTTGGCGCGCATGACAGCGATGTCTTCCCGTCCGTTTAAATAATCAATGGTATTCAATATAAAAGTGGCATTGGATCCTCTACCGCCGGCATCCAATACATTGTCTTTGAGCATGTCGGCCGAAGCCATCACAAATATTTTCCCCTTATGGCCTCGGGCCAGAAACTGTCCCTGGCTTTCGATCTGTGAAAGATCAATATCAGTTGGGGATTTAGAGGCCTCAGCCCCGGGTTTTTCTTCGGATTCCTTCTCATCTTTAATTTCCTTGACCGGCAAAGGCTTGCCGGCAAAGTAACTTGGAAATTCGCCTTCGATGATATAGGCCAGTGGGTAGCTTCGCATATCTTCGGATGATTCGGGCGGCTTGATAAACATGGGGTTTAAATTGATTCGATCGCGCATTTGCCAGGATTTTTCCGAGGAAGCAAAGAGCTTGTAACTTTTCAAAGAATTCTGGGTGATGCGTTCTGAATCCAGTTCCAGGGGGGATATCTTCAGTGCCACCAGCCGTTTGATGTTTCTCATAAAATCCAGATCATGGTTGATGTAGCGATCTTTAATCAGGGGTGCAAAATAAATCGCCCGTTCACCGCCGCCAAACTGGGCCGGCAATTCCTGGCGGTAGCAGTTCTCATCCATTACAAAAGATTGCTGAATGCGGATGCCATAGTGGGAAAGCAGCTTTTCAAGTCCGGTATCCAAGGGTACAAAAACGGGGGCCTGTCCCATCATGCCTTGCTGACCGGCTGGGCTCATTTCGTTAAATCGATCCATCACCAGGGCCAGACTTTTGCCCTGCAGGAGAAACTGATCGATTTGAAACAGCTCGTAATCCGAAAATTTTTCCCTTGGTCGCGCAATAATCAGGCAGTTCAAGCTTGCAGGTATGTTTTCGTCTTTGAGTGCAATGTTTTTCAGAGAGTAATTCTGCGAGATCAGGGTATGAAAGTTGGTGGCCGGCTCCTCAGCCGGCGGACGGCCCGGAGCGCCGGGCGGCGTGCCGGCAAGGTTCAAGGTGCCGTGATCGGCCAGATATCCAATGTCCTCATTGATGTCGATCAGACGTTCAACGTTACTGTTGATGTTTGCTTCAATTTCGGCTGTTTCGGCCAATTTGTACTGGGTCCCGATAATCGGCAACCGGATGACTTGCATTAGTGGCACGGCCAACAGATTTTCCCCGTATTCCATGACCAGTCCGATGACGCCTTTGCCCGGGGCAATTTTGCCTTTGGCAAGCGCCGGCCAGGAAAGCATCATAACATTGTATTTTTTGGAAAGCGCCGTAAGGTCCTGATCCTGGTCTGGATTTAGAAACTCGAATTCGAGTTTGTTGTAATTTTTTTGATTCAGCTTTTTAACGATAGTCTCTATTTCAGCGGGAATGTTGGCAAGGTTTCTAACCCCCATGTGCGGGGCGACGGTTTCAATCGCAGATGACAAAAACAGCTTGATTTTAATTTTACCGGGCAGGCTTAGCAGGGCGCTGATTTTATTGTTCATCTTCTGAATGGCAGTGGTCAGTTGATACTCCAGACCCTCGGTCGAAGTAACTGCCGGAATTTGCTCAATTAAATCCCCATGAATCAGGACCAGCCCCATGTAGGCCTTTTGAAATTTAACCTCGTCATTATCGATAACCTGGATTTGAATGGGATGGATGCCGTAATTGTTGGCTATTTTCTGATTTTCCTGGGCTTTATTGGTTAGTTCCCCTTCTTCGGTGCTGACGTCATAAAATCGATAATTAAAAAATTTGTTCCCATAGATGGCGTATTCTTCGAACAGGTCATGAAGATAACGCTCGGTGTTGTTGTAGGGCGCTGGAAGATCCTTGGTAAAAAAGACTTTGATGGTCAGTGGTTCGGACAGGGTCGCTGCCACTCTTTCGCTGGCGTCGGAAATCGAGTAAATTTTATTGGCCGTCAAATCCGCTCTGAAAAATAACGTGATTCCAGCGACATTTACCAACACGACAATGACGAGGTAGGTGATGAACTTAAAATATTGGCCTGATCTTTTCCCGGAAGACATCTATATCTCCTTGTTGCGAGTTGCGGGTTACGGGTTGCGAGGCAAACAGTCCGCAATCCCAAATCCGAAATCCCTAATACTTTTCCTTCAATGCCAGGTGGGCTGAATGCAAACCGATAAAACAGACACTCAAAAAGTAAACGATATCCCGTGAATCGATGATTCCCTTTGATATGTTCTGAAAATGGAAATCCGCGCCCAGATAAGCGAGAACCCCCAGCATGGAGCGCGGCAGAAAGAAAAGCATCTTGTCGATCAGCGTCAGAATGAAGCAGACGGCCATGCCCACAATAAAGGCGATAATCTGGTTGCGGGTCAGGGCCGAGGCAAACAGTCCAATCGCGCTAAAGGCCGCACCCAGAAGGACAGCACCGATGTAGCCACCCGCCACCGGCCCCCAGTCAAGTTGTCCGAGGGCCGCTACTGTGACCGGGTACATAAATGTCGGCACCAGCATGGCGATGACAAAAGCGACGGCCGCGAAAAATTTTCCAATGATCACATCGGTCAAAGTCACCGGCATTGTCAGCAGGATCTCATAGGAACCGATGTTCAGTTCCTCTGATACCAGACGCATGGTAATGGCCGGAACGACGAACGAAAAAATGATGGGCAACAATGAGAAAAAGTTTCTCAAGTTGGCCTGGCCGACAAGAAAAAAAGTGGCAAAAAAGAACCAGCCCGTCACCAGCAAGAATATCGCAATGACAATATAGGCTATTGGAGAAACAAAGTAGGACCTGAATTCTTTTTTAAAGATAGGGATGGCTTGATGCATTAGGCATCCTCCATGGTAAGTTCGCGGAAAATGGTTTCAAGGGTCTGGGTCTCCTGGTGGAAATCGAGCACAATCCAATCGGTCTGTTTGATTTCCTGATATATGGCAGCTCTCTGGTCGAAGGAAGCCCGACAGTCGATCCTCACATCCAGCTGGTCGTCCGATTCCGAAATTCGTGTAACACCGCTTATACCCTCCAGGCTTGACAGCATCTTATCCACGGATTTAAAATCTGCTTTTTGCAGGGTCAGATGGATATTCTTTTTATCACCGGCCGCTTCTTTCAGACTTTCGGTGCTGCCGTCAGCAACGATTTTACCGCCGTTGATTATCACCACCCGGTCGCAGGTGGCCTCAGCTTCACTTAATATGTGGGTGGAAAGGATAATGGTTTTTTCTTTGCCGATTTGTTTGATAATCCGCCGAATTTCAACAATCTGGTTGGGATCCAGCCCCGAGGTTGGCTCGTCAAGGACCAGGATTTCCGGATCGTTCATCATGGCATGGGCCAGCCCAACCCGTTGCTTGTAGCCTTTTGACAGCTCATTAACGGGTTTGTGCATGACCTCATTAATACCACACAGGTTGGCCAACTCACGGATTCGATCCAGTTTACGGCCTTTTTCGATTTTCCGGATATCAGCCACATAGTTCAGATAATCGTAGACCAGCATATCATGATACAGGGGGGCTGATTCAGGAAGGTATCCAAGAATTTTCTTTATTTCGAGGGGGTGTTCCTCAATGTTATGATTCAGGATATTCACCTTGCCCGAACTTGGCCGCAAAAACCCGGTCAGCATGCGCAAAGTGGTGGTTTTGCCGGCGCCGTTAGGCCCGAGAAGCCCAAGAATCTCCCCTTTCTGGATTTCCAGGCTAATCTGATTGACCGCACATAAGTCGCTATAATATTTGGTTAATTTTTCTACCTGGATCATGTCTTTCTCCTGTCGGTACGGGTTGCGCGTTGGGTGGTGAAACCCGACCAATCCAAGATTCACAGGCCCTGCTCCGCATTCCCACTTCCGAATTCAAGAGCCTCTGTCGCCTGTCATTTTTCCTCTGCCTTCTGTCCTCTACATTGGGCAACAGCCTATAAAAAAAATATGGTTGGGTGTCAAGGCTCAAAGCCGAGAAAAAAATAATGCTTTCAAATCTAATTTGATGTAGAAATGTTGAAAAACATAATTACTATATATAGTAACATTCATTCTATGCACCTGGGCCAGGTGCATTTTTTAAAGATATTATGTATGATTTAAACCTTGTCAAGTCATCAATTTGGTTGTAATTTTAGGTTATTATAGCCAACCGGCTCGTGTTTATATAGATGCGGGAATCTCACGGCGAACCTGTCTATGAAAGGAGAAAAGCCAACATGCGCGCGAAGGGAAATGTAAGAGAAATTTTTAAATTGAAGACACTGCTCATTATCTTAACGTTAAGCGGCGGTTTTTTATTTGCGGCGGGTTTCCATTTAAATCCATCAGCACACGCAAAATCGACCGATATTTATTCCGTGCCTGGCAATTTTAGTAAATTAGCTGAAATGGCTGGTCCTGCCGTTGTCAACATCCGTACCGTGAAAACCATCAAAGGGGGTGGCCCCGTTTTCAGGCAGTTTCAGCGGGGGCCTAGGGGGCGAGAAAACCCGATGGATGATTTTTTTGAGAGATTTTTTGGTGAAAATGTGCCCAGGGAATTCAAGCAGCCCAGTCTCGGCTCAGGTTTTATTATCGACAAAAAAGGTTATGTCGTCACCAACAATCACGTGATTGAAGATGCCGACCAGATTAAAGTAAAAGTGGACGATGATATGGAGTTCGATGCCGAAGTCGTCGGGCGTGACCCCAACACCGACCTGGCCTTACTTAAAATAGAATCAGAAAAAGATCTGCCGGTTCTGACGATGGGTAATTCCGACGAGCTGAAAATCGGTCAATGGGTTGTTGCCATCGGCAGTCCCTTTGGGTTGGAACGCACGGTCACGGCCGGCATTGTCAGTGCTAAGGGACGGGTGATCGGTTCAGGGCCCTATGATGATTTTATTCAGACCGATGCTTCGATCAATCCCGGAAACAGCGGGGGCCCCTTGCTTAATATGAAAGGAGAGGTGGTGGGCATTAACACGGCCATTATTGCCAGCGGAACCGGCATAGGATTTGCGATTCCCGTCAATCTGGCCGAAGGTATTATTGCCCAGCTAAAATCCGAGGGCGAAGTTACCCGGGGATGGCTGGGGGTTGCCATTCAGGATCTCACCACTGAAATGGCCGAATATTACGGTTTAAAGGATCGCAAAGGTGTACTGGTCGCCGATGTATTTAAAGGGGATCCGGCCGATAAGGCCGGTATTCAGGCCAAAGACATAATTATAGAAGTCAACGACGAGATGATCGAAACCAGCCGTCAGCTGACAGCCATGATTGCAAGCCTCCAAGTCGGCGAGACCGCCAAAGTAGAGATTTTTCGAAATGGTAAGAAAAAAGCATTTTCGGTCAAACTTGCCAAACGCAGTGATGAAAAATTAGCTGGCGGGCGAGTTCCCCAAAAACGTGAAGAAGAAGAGTTGGGGATCCGGGTAACGGATTTGACATCTGAAATGGCCCAGAGATTCAACCTTGGCGATACCGCCGGTGTTGTTGTTGTTGGGGTGGAATCCGGCAGCAAAGGATCCGAAGCCGGTGTTCAGGTGGGAGATATTATCAAAGAGATTAATCACAAGGCCATTGAAACAGGGAATGATTACACGGCATCTGTGCAGAAGATCAAAACCGGTGACGCCGTTAATTTGTTTATATGGAGAAAAAACGCTGGTTTTCTGGTTATAAAATTTAGCAAATAGTGGGGTCAGAATTTGTGTTACTTGTTGGGAATTTTGGAGGCTCTGCGGCCATCAGGCTGTTAAGCCAGAGGGAATAATGGAATGTTTCCTGCTAGTCACTGATGGTCTTGCTCAGATCCGGAATCGTTTCAGGCTTCCCTTTGACCATATAGCGGCTGTCACCATTGCGGGCGGTGACATTTTCATAGACACCGTCATCGCGTTTTACCAGTTTTGTAAAACCGAGATCTCGCAATTCTCCATTGGTTTTCGGGCAACTGATGTTGGTGCGGGAAATAAGTTTTTGTATCGGTCCCGAACATTTCGGACAAAGACTGAGCTGGTCGTCATTGATTGACTGCCTTAAATCAAACACCTTGCCCAGGGAGCAAGGTTTCTTCAGATGTTCATATTCATAAACCGGCATAACTATTCCTTATTTCAATATGATGGGATTAGGTGACGCCAACTCAACACACGGATATCAATTTGCCAAATTCGGCATTTATACCGCTTTCCAAAAATATGTTTCGAAATATGGTATTGCGGTATAAGTGGTTGTAGAAAAAGCCGTTCGCATGACCGAACTTTTTTTTGACAACCCCCATAGAACGGTTTGGCAATTTCTAATTATATCAGAGAAAAAATAAAATGGAAATATTTCCTGCATAAGTATTACCCAGATCTCATCTACCTTCCGTCCCTCATCCTCATTGCCACCTGGAGTGCGAATTTTTTTAACGTTATTCTTCCGGACAATCCTCCTAACATTCTAAAGTTTACCCAAAAACAGCCGATATCAGATGTGTGAAATTTATACCGCTTTTCATAATTATGTTCCGAAATACGGAATTGCGGTAGAAGTGTTTGTAGAATACAACGCTCAAATAACGGAATCGGAATTAAATTTTATGAATGATATCCGGCCGATGAGGCAGTCTGGAATTGAAACCAAAATAAAGGAGGCCGAAACCTGTCACTCCATGGGAATGATGGCCGATGCACTGCAGGTTTACGAACAGGTACTTGCCAGCCTGCCTGGTCGAGACGGGCAAACTCGCGAGACCGTTGTTGCCAGAATCAACCTGTTGAAAAAAGATATGGAGGATCAGGAAAAAGCTGAAAATAAGGGATTTACCCAGGAAGATATTTCCATATTTAAAAAAACGCTGTCCTCCCATGATGATGTGCCGACTCTTCTTGACGGCGCGGCCGCTTTAAAAGAGCTGGGGCTGATGGAAGAGGCCATAACCGAATACGAAAAACTTCTAAACTTCGATTACAGCAAATTCGATTATTCCGAAACCGATTATTCACCGATCAAAATTGTATGTGACTATCTGGCCTGTTTGCTGGAGGTCAAATCACCCCAGGACGTTGTAAAAGAAGCCTACAAGGTTATTTATAAACAAAATATCAAAGAAAAAGAAACCGCCCAGGTCAAATTCTGGCTTGGACTGCAGTTTGAAAAAAAGGACCACTTGGACCTTGCCTACGATCTTTATGAAGCTGCTGCCGGGATCGATCCCTCACATACCGAAGTTATCGAAAGAATTAACGCCTTAAAGGCCAGGATTTCAAGCAGTTCCCGTTATGATTATCTGATCCGCAATAAAATCGTCACCACCAACCAGTTACAGGAAGCATTGGCAATTGCCAAAAAGATGAACAAAAGCGTTGAGTTTGTGCTGGTTGATCGGTTCGGGATCCAAAAAGATGAAGTGGGCAAGTCGCTGTCGATGTATTTTGGGTGTCCTTTCAGGGATTTTGACGAAGAGTTTCCCATTCCTTTTGAATTAATTAGCAAACTAAAAAGGTCGTTTCTGCTCTACTATGTCTGGGTGCCTTTGAGCTGGAGTAAAAAAGGCGTGGAGATCCTGGTCGATGATCTCGAAGATTTGCGTAAAACGGATCATATCAAGGCCCTGATGACCAACCAGAAGATTATCTTCAGCGTTGGTTTTAAAGAGGATGTTGTCAAGTATATTAATCATTTCTTTAGGCCCCGGGCTGAAGCCACCAGCACAACCGATTTCGAGAATTTGGATGACATCATTCCCGATGTTGCTTTTGAAGAGGAAGAAGAATTAGAAGAAGACAGCAACGGCCTGGATGAGTCATCCAGCCAGGTGGTCAAATTCGTTGATCAGGTTTTAATTACCGCCTTTCGCAAAAATGCTTCTGATATTCATATCGAACCATCGCCGGTGACCCGCAAGACCACTATCCGGTTTCGTACCGACGGCGTCTGCCATGAATATGTCCAACTGCCCAATACCATGGCACCGGCGATTGTTTCACGTCTCAAAATTATGTCGGAACTGGATATTGCCGAAAAACGGCTTCCCCAGGACGGCAAAATAAAATTAAAACGCAAAGGTATCCCTGAATTTGAGTTGCGTGTTTCCACCATGCCCACCGCCGGAAGATTTGAGGATGTTGTCTTGCGAATTCTGACTCGATCCAACAGTTTTAAGCTGGATGAAATCGGCTTGAGAGAACGCAACCTGAAGGTTTTGGAAAAAATTATTCAACGACCTTATGGTTTAATTCTGTGCGTCGGTCCCACCGGCTCCGGAAAGACGACCACCCTGCATTCCGCCCTGGGTCATGTTAACAAACCGGGTGTTAAAATATGGACCGCTGAAGATCCGGTGGAAATCACCCAGGCAGGTTTAAGGCAGGTTCAGGTGAGACCCAAGATCGGTCTTGATTTTGCCAGGATTATGCGCGGATTTCTAAGATTGGATCCGGATATTATTATGATCGGCGAAATGCGGGATCGCGAGACCGCTGCTGCCGCTATCGAAGCGTCGCTCACCGGCCATCTGGTGCTGTCCACCCTGCATACCAACAACGCACCGGAAACATTGACCCGGCTTTTGGATATGGGGATGAACCCCTTGAATATTTCTGATTCCTTTCTCGGCGTCCTGGCCCAGCGCCTGGTTCGAAGACTATGCGACAAATGCCGGGAATCCTATAATCCTTTCGAGGATGAGTTTGAAGATATAGAAGCTGATTTCGGGAAAAAAGCTCTGGCAAGGGCCGGCTACACTTACAGCTCCCGTCTGGAACTATTTCGGTCGCTTGGCTGCGAGAGTTGCAGCGGCTCAGGATACAAAGGCCGCATGGGAATCCACGAACTCATGGAGGGAACACCCGAAATAAAAATACTGATTAAAAAGCATGCCACTTCCCAGGAACTTGCCAAACAGGCGGCTAAACAGGGTATGGAGACCCTTAAACAGGACGGAATCCACAAAGTATTTGAAGGGAAAACCGATATCCGGGAAGTGCGCCGTGTTTCGGTGGAGTAATATTTCAACCTACTTGGTTCCGGTTTACGCGGAATAGGTGATACAACATGCAAAAAAAAGTGCTGGTCGTTGATAGTGATTATTTTTTTGTCGAATTTTTTAGCGACTTGCTGACCAAACGGGGCTATGAGGTGTTAAAAGCCTATAATGGTAAAGAGGGTATCGCCTTGCTGGAAAATGATACGGTTGACATCCTATTTGCAGATCTGGTGCTCCCCAAAGTGGACGGCCGACAGTTATTCAAGTACATTCGCAATAAATACAATGGGTACCAATTCCCCATTGTGGCTCTGTCGGGAATCATGATCGAACAGCTCGGCTCGCTGAATGAGATTGGCGCCGACTTTTTTATCGCCAAAGGTCCGATTGACCAACTGAAGGTTAAACTGAATGAATTCATGGCGGAATTTGAAACCCGGCCTTTTTCCCCTCCGGTGGATAAAAAAATTCTTTCCACCGGCAACGTTTTTCCCCGGCGTGATGCCATGGAGTTGCTTGACTCTTTGCAGTTTCATCAGGCGGTGATTGAATGTGCGGCAGCAGGCATTATTATCGTCGACAGTGATACCCGGATTATTAATGCTAACCGCACAGCTCTTGAAATCATTGGCAGGCGTTCGGTAGAAATCCTGAACTGCCCGGTGGCCGAATTGTTTGTGAAGGCAGACCGCGCCGAACTGGTGCAAGGGCTCAAACTGGTGAAACGGCAGGCCGATATGAAAAAATACTCGTTTTATGCCAACCTTAACTCCCATATTATCGCCACCCTAATCTCGTCCATTGAATTAAATTCAGATGCCGTCGGATGGGTCGTTGTGCTGCAGCCTGCACCACAAAAGGAATAAATACTCGCGTAAAGACGCCAAAACGCAAAGAAATCTAAACAAGCCTTAGCGCCTTGGCGTGAGAAAATTTTTGCCAACCTTGATTTGTCCAATTCCTTTGGCGAAACCCCGAGATCCCTGCGAATCTACTTGAAGTTGTAAGCTGTCTCTGATATGAACTCGTGATTCTGCGGTGATGTTTGCCTGAATCACCGTTTCCTGAAAGGAGAAAATTGCAATGATCCGTGCTGCCATCGCAGGGGCTACCGGATATGCCGGTGCGGAGCTGGTCAGAATTCTGTCAGGCCATCCGGAGGTGAAATTGACGGTACTAACCTCCCGTCAGTTTGCCGGGGTCAGGTTCGATCAGGTCTATCCAGCGTTTAACGGGGTGTTCGATCTGGTCTGTGAAGAGTATTCGCAGGAACGGATTTGCGACCGCGCCGATGTTGTCTTTATGGCGCTTCCTCACCAGCTTCCGATGCACTTTGTCCCTGAATTGATAGAAAGTGGGAAAAAGGTGATCGACCTGTCGGCCGATTTTAGGTTTAATGATGCAGCCATCTATGAGAAGGCCTATCAAGAACACACTGCCAAAGAATTGCTTGCAGCGGCTGTATACGGTCTCAGTGAAATATATGCCGAGCAGATCGGAACGGCGACATTGATCGGTAACCCGGGGTGTTACCCGACCAGTGTGCTCTTACCGATAATTCCGCTGCTCAAACAGAGGCTGATAGACCCGTCTACCCTTATTGCGGATTCAAAATCAGGCGTCAGTGGTGCCGGGCGATCTCTTGCCCTGGCATCCCATTTCTGCGAGGCCAATGAATCCTTCAAACCCTATAAGGTGGCGGTGCATCGCCATAATCCGGAAATGGATATGATATTAAGCCGTGAAGCCCAAAAAACGGTATCCATCACCTTTGTGCCCCATCTGGTTCCCATGACCCGCGGCATGCTGACCACTATCTACGCGACGCCGGCAACTGATCTCAAAGCCCGGGATGTGATCGACGGTTTGGCCGAGGCCTATTCGCAGCGGCCCTTTATCCGCCTGTGCTCGGAAGGCAGGCTGCCGGATACATTGAACGTGCGCGGCACCAACTTTTGTGACATCGGCTTTAAGCTCGATGAGCACAATAACCGTTTAATCCTCATTTCCGCGATTGACAACCTTGTAAAAGGTGCCGCGGGGCAGGCCGTTCAAAATATGAATATCATGATGGGGTTAGATGAAACCGCCGGATTGATCAACGTGCCGTATCCGCTGTAATCGAAACTGTTATCCGTTATTCGTTATTGGTGATTAGAAAACGTCAGCTTCAACAATCGCGAACATCATAATTTCAATTAACAAATAACTATTAACCGAGCCGTTGTATTCTTGACATCGCTATTTTATTGATTTAGAAAGATCAAAATAATTATGGCTTAAAGTGGAATCGATGGGGTCAGCGTAAATATCTAAATTTATTAAAAGGAGGTTGAAGATGACTGCAAAGTTAATCAAGGGGACCGAAATTCGCGAAGTAATTCTTGACGAAATTCAGAAGGAAGTGGCGGAAATCAAAGAAAAGCACGGGGTTGTCCCCGGGCTTGTGACTGTACTGGTTGGGGAAAATCCCGCTTCCATTTCCTATGTCACATTGAAGATTAAAACAGCCAACCGACTCGGATTTATGGAAATTCAGGACAGTCAACCCGAAGATATTTCAGAAGAGGATCTTCTGGCCCTGGTTGACAAATATAATAACGACGACAATATCCACGGAATTTTAGTCCAGCTTCCCCTCCCCAAACATATCAATGACAAAAAAGTGCTGAATGCCATTGATCCCGACAAAGATGTGGATGGCTTTCATCCGGTTAATGTGGGTCGTTTGATGATCGGCGGAGATGAGGTCAGATTTCCACCCTGCACCCCGGCTGGTATTCAGGAAATGATCGTCCGTTCCGGCGTTGAAACCAGCGGCGCTGAGGTGGTCGTTGTCGGTCGCTCCAATATCGTCGGAAAACCCATCGCTAATATGATGCTTCAGAAAGGTGATGGCGCCAATTCGACCGTTACCGTGGTTCACACCCGCACTAAAGACCTTGAAGGCCATTGCAAACGGGCCGATATCTTGATTGTGGCCGCCGGCGTCCCCGGACTGGTAAAACCCGAATGGATTAAGCCAGGCGCCTGTGTCATCGATGTAGGTGTTAATCGGGTGGGCGAAAAGATCAGCGAAAAAACCGGTAAAAAGATTGCGATATTAAAGGGAGATGTTGACTTCGACGAAGCCAAAGAAATTGCAGGCTCTATTACACCGGTTCCCGGAGGCGTAGGCCCCATGACCGTAACGATGCTTATGGTTAACACATTGAAATCATTAAAGTTTAAACTTAATCTGATTTAAACCGACAGCTTAAAATCGATATAACTTAAATTCTTTCAGGTCGGCAGGCCTTTGATTATTGCCATACAAACCGGGTGCCTGGCACCCGGCTGCAAATTCGGCGTATAAAGCGCGGATGTGCTTTTAACTTTTCGGCGGCTGGCCGACAATCCGAAGACGGGCAAGTTCAGGCCACCCGGTGCGCAGTTGGCCGTTGATTCACTGCCGTTAGATTGTAAATATGAATGACAAACAAAAAAAAGCTAATGTTTCTTTCTGATAGGCCGATATAAGCTATGGAAAAAAGTTTCGCCGGTTTGTTCATTGGCGGTTTAGAAACTATGGAACCGGCAAACTGACGCGGGCTATGGATTTAGCTCTTGACAAAATTACCGATTCCCAATATAGTTCGAATTTGGGGGATGCGTTCAGCGAAGGGGCAAAGTCACCGAAAAATGGCGACGTAAAACCATGGGGCTATGGCCGTTGGGGGTGAAGAAAGCCGGGTTGCTGTATGGTTGCTTGCGTACGCCTTGGGTGAGTGTACCCAAAGGCGTTTTTTTTGGTGGTCGTGCATTGAGGCCGAATTCAATCATAAAATTTCGGGAAATAATCTGCAAGTTGGATTGAAGGTGTATTGATCATGCAAAAGAAAATCTCGTTTGTTATACTTGGCAGCAGCGGGGCGCCCGCTAAACAGGTCTGTACATCCAAAGCTGCGATTCGCCTGTTCGGGGTCGCCATCATCGCGTTTTTTGTTGTGATTGGCTATATTGTGTACGATTACTACCACCTGAGAGAAACGACCTCCCAGCTTCAGACCCGAGAAGTCTACCTTACAAGCCAGATGGAGGAAATTCGACTTCAACGCAAACAAATTCAGGATTTTGCTTCTGAAATCAATGCTCTAAAAGCCAAGCTGCTGGCACTGAACAATTTTGAGAAAAAGATTCGTATTATCGCCAATATCGAAGAATCCAACGAAGAGGGCAACATCTTTGGTGTGGGTGGATCCGTACCCGAAGATTTGGATGCCCAAATTCCCCTCAAAGAAAAGCATAACAGCTTAATGCGTGATATGCATGAACAGATCGAACAACTCAGCCGCGCATCCGGCAGCCAGCAGGATGAGTTTGAATCACTGCTAAGGTCTCTTGAAGATCAGCAGAATCTTCTGGCCTCCACACCCGCGATCTGTCCGATTTCCCGGGGCGTAAAGTCGTGGGTAACCTCCAGATTCGGCTATCGCAAATCCCCCTTTACCGGCCGACGCGAGTTTCACAAAGCCTTTGACATTGCAGCTCGCCAGGGAACGCCCATCATAGCCACTGCCGATGGTGTTGTGACTTTTTCCGGTAAAAAAGGTCTTTATGGGAATGTCATTGTTATCGATCACGGCCATGGCATGGTTACCCGCTTCGGACATTGCTCCAAGCTGTTAAAAAAGCGCGGTGAAAAGGTCCAACGATGGGAAACAATCGCCTTGATGGGCAATACTGGTCGCAGCACCGGTCCCCATGTCCATTATGAGGTTCGCCTGAACGGGATACCGGTGAATCCCGAAAAGTACATGCTTAACTAAAGTTCGAACTGAATCATTGTATATCAGCCAAGACCGACAGTCACGCTGATGATTCCCGATGATGGCCTCAAATCCCGGACGCTATAGCGGTTGTCAAAAAACGCTCCGTTAATCGAGGGTTTTTTCTACGACCCCTTATGCCACCCTTCCGTATTTCGGAACTTATTTTTGAAAAGCGGTATAAACCGCAATTCCCCACTTTTGCCACCTGTTCCAATATTTGGTTGACCTGAATTTCTGATATCCGGCAATCTGTCGATCCCCCTTTTATTTAATGAAATCGGTATTATTATAACTGATTGATGACAAATAAATTGTTGAGCCAGATGACAGATCTGGTATAATAAAATCAACCTCTGGACCGGGTTAAAAAAAATTGGATTCGTAAAGGGTATCCCCGTATGGTATTGAATTTGTTAACTAAAGTATTTGGAAGTCAAAATGAACGGGAATTAAAGCGCCTGCAGCCTATCATTGATCAGATCAACGCCCTGGAGCCTGCCATCCAAGCTTTAAGTGATGAGCAACTCAAGGCCCAGACCGGTGTTTTCAAGCAGCGCATCGAGCAGGGAGAAACCCTTGACGATCTGCTTGCAGAGGCCTTTGCCACCGTCAGGGAAGCCTCTGTGCGCACCCTGAATATGCGGCATTTTGATGCTCAACTCATCGGCGGGATCGTTCTCCATCAGGGCAGGATCGCCGAGATGAAAACCGGTGAAGGCAAGACCCTGGCGGCAACCCTGCCGGCTTACCTCAACGCCTTATCGGGCAAGGGCGTTCACATCATTACCGTCAACGACTATCTTGCCAGGCGCGATACCGAATGGATGGGCAAGATCTATAATTTTCTCGGATTGACAGTGGGCACCATCCTGCACGGACTGGACGATCAGGAAAGAAAAGCCGGCTACGGTTCCGACATTACCTATGGAACCAACAATGAGTTCGGCTTCGATTATCTCAGAGACAATATGAAGTTCGACTATGATTCCCTCGTCCAGGGCCATCTTAACTTTGCCATCGTGGACGAGGTCGACAGCATATTAATCGATGAGGCTAGAACCCCCCTGATTATTTCGGGACCGGCTGAAAAATCCACCGATCTTTATTACCAGATCAACAGTCTAATTCCGCGCCTCAGCAAGGATACCCATTATACGATTGATGAAAAGGCCCGCAACGCCACTTTAAGTGAAGACGGCGTTGCCAAAGCGGAACACCTCCTGCAGGTCGACAACCTTTTTGATTCCCAGCATATTGAACTCTTGCACCATATAAACCAGGCCCTCAAAGCCCACACGCTCTTTAAGCGGGATGTTGACTACATCGTTAAAAACGGGGAAGTGATCATCGTCGATGAATTCACCGGCCGCCTGATGCCCGGTCGCCGCTATAGTGAAGGGTTGCATCAAGCGCTGGAAGCCAAAGAAGGGGTCAAAATCGAAAACGAGAACCAGACCCTGGCCACGGTTACCTTTCAGAATTATTTTAGAATGTATACCAAACTCGCCGGAATGACCGGAACCGCCGATACCGAGGCCACCGAATTTAAAAAGATTTATAACCTCGATGTGGCGGTCATTCCGACCAACATGCCCATGATTCGCACGGATTTTCCGGATGTGATTTACAAAACCCGCCAAGAGAAATTTGAGGCCGCCATAGATGAAATCATAGAACTTAATAAAACCGGACAACCGGTCCTGGTGGGTACTATTTCCATCGATGTTTCCGAAAGCCTCAGCAAAAAATTAAAAAAGCGGGGTATCAAGCATTCAGTTCTCAATGCCAAAAATCACGAGGGTGAGGCCGAGATTATTGCCCAGGCCGGACAGATGGGAGCGGTTACGATTTCCACCAATATGGCCGGACGCGGTACGGATATTGTACTCGGTGAGGGGGTCACGGATTTAGGCGGGTTGCATATTCTCGGCACAGAACGTCATGAGAGCCGGCGTATCGACAATCAGTTGCGCGGCCGATCCGGCCGGCAGGGAGACCCGGGTTCTTCTCGATTTTTTCTGGCCCTTGAAGATGATTTGCTGCGGATATTCGGTGGCGAACGGATTACCGGCATCATGGAAAAGCTCGGTATGCAGGAGGGCGAGCCTATCGAACACAACATGATCAGCCGGGCCATTGAAAATGCCCAGGCCAAAGTAGAAGGTCACAATTTTGAAATACGCAAACAGCTCCTGGAATATGATGATGTTATGAACCAGCAGCGGGAGGTCATCTACAGGCAGCGCAGAGAAGCACTGGATGGAAAGGATTTGAGAGGCTCGGTGATGGAGATGATCCGCGATAAATGCGAGGAGATTGCCGATATCCATGCCGGCGCTAAAGCCCATACTGAAGACTGGGATTTAAAAGAAATCCAGGAAGCGGTTTATAAGCAATTTAATTTCCGATTAGACTCCTTTGATGAGGAAACCCTGGACGGCCTCAATCGTGACGGACTGGCCGAAATGATCTTTGAAGGCTCCCGCAGGCGCTATGAAGATCGGGAAGCCGCCGTCGGGTTTGACGAATTCAGACAGCTGGAACGGGTGGTCATGCTTCAGACCGTTGACAGCTTGTGGAAAGATCATCTGCTTTCCATGGATCATCTGAAGGAGGGAATCGGGCTCAGGGGTTATGCCCAGCAAAACCCACTGACCGTCTATAAAAAAGAAGGCTATGAATTGTTTCAGGATATGATCGAAAGGGTCAAAGAAGAGACCCTGGGAATCCTGTATCGCATTCAGATCGCCGAACCGCAAAAGATAGATGAATTCCGGCAGCCCCGGGAGCAGCCAATGGTCTTTTCAAGCGGCGGTGAACCTGAGAAGAAAAAACCGCAAAAACGATCCGCCCAAAAAACCGGGCGTAATTCTCCCTGCCCCTGCGGCAGCGGGAAAAAATATAAAAAATGTTGCGGTAAATAGTCCCGGGGACAGTGATTAAATTTCAAGCCTTCCCCTTTACAAGCGACAAGCCAAGTGCTTATAATAACATTATTCATACAACCGATGAGGTTGTTCCAGGAAGTCTTGGATTTGGCTAAAACCTTATCAATGTGAGACTTGAGACGGTCTCGAGGTATCATTGGGTAACATTCAATGGGCCAGTATGATCCGGATGTAGAGGAAAGTGTCAGTTCTGAGACCGATCAAGATGTCGAAGAACCACCTATGTACAGGGTGATGCTTCTCAATGATGATTACACCACCATGGAGTTTGTGGTTGAGGTTTTGGTGTATGTATTTCAAAAGTCATTGGAGGAAGCAACGCAAATTATGTTAAATGTACACCGAAGCGGTGTCGGGGTTTGCGGTATCTACCCTTACGAGATCGCCGAAACCAAAGTGAATACAGTTGAGAATTTAGCCCGGGAAAACGGGTTCCCATTGAAATGCATCATGGAAAGAGAGTAGAAAATGATCAGCAAGGAACTCAGCGCAACTCTTGGATTTGCCGTTAGAGAAGCAAAAAAAAGACGGCATGAATATGTCAGTATCGAGCACATTCTCTTTGCCGTTTTATACGATCCCACCGGGATTGACATCATCGAAAACTGCGGTGGGAATGTTGAAAATCTGATCACCGCCCTGGAGGATTTTTTTGAGGAAAAAATTGAACAAATCCCCGACGGCAACGAATATGTGCTTCAGCAAACCATTGGCTTCCAACGCATCATCCAGCGGGCGGTGAATCATGCCCGTTCTGCTGAAAAAGCGGAAGTTACCGTCAGTGATATACTGGCTTCCATTTTTCTGGAAAAGGATTCGCATGCCGAGTATTTTCTCAGCGCTGAGGGCATCACCCGTCTGGATGTACTAAACTTCATCTCGCATGATGTTTCTAAAAGCCCTGATGAAGAATCAACTGCCGAGTTGACCCGACCGTCCAAAGATAAACGCAAGAAAAAGGCCAATCCGTTGGAACTCTTTACAACCAATTTGATTAAGCTTGCGTCAGAGAACAAGCTGGATCCTCTCATCGGCCGCAAAATAGAAATGGAACGCACCATGCAGGTCCTGTGCCGCCGGCGCAAGAACAATCCGGTGTATGTCGGGGATCCGGGGGTTGGGAAAACTGCCATGGCTGAAGGTTTGGCCCAGCAGATCGCCAAAGGCGATGTGCCGGATCTGCTCAAAGATGTTGAAATTTTTGCCCTTGATCTTGGCGGTATGCTGGCCGGCACCAAATTTCGGGGTGATTTTGAACAGCGCTTAAAAGGGGTCATCACCGAACTTAAAAAAAAGCCCAAGGCCATACTGTTTATCGATGAAATCCATACCATTGTGGGCGCCGGTGCCACCAGCAGCGGTTCCATGGATGCCTCCAACATTTTAAAGCCCGTTTTGACCAGCGGTGATATTCGCTGTATCGGATCCTCCACCTATGAAGAATACAAAAACCATTTTGAAAAAGACCGCGCCCTGTCGCGCCGGTTTGAAAAGGTGGAAATTTTTGAACCGCCCATTAACGAAACGGTCAAGATATTGAAAGGGCTGCGGTCCCGCTATGAGGAACACCACGGTATTGTTTACACCGAAGCATCCCTGAAAGCGGCGGCCGAGCTGTCAGCCAAATTTTTAAATGACCGCTACCTGCCAGACAAAGCCATAGACGTCATTGACGAAGCCGGTGCTTTCATCAGGCTTTCCGGTGGTTCAACACGCAGGAAAATCAATCCGGCCGACATTGAAAAAATCGTGGCCAAAATGGCCCGCATCCCCACCCAGAGCGTATCAACCTCGGATCGCACCAAGCTTGAAAATCTCCAAAACGGTCTCAAGCGTGTCGTCTTCGGCCAGGACGATGCCATCCAGGCGCTGGTCACCTCGATAAAACGCTCCCGTGCCGGTCTGGGAACTCCCGGCAGGCCGGTGGGTTGCTTTTTGTTCACAGGACCCACCGGTGTCGGTAAGACCGAAGTTACCCGGCAGGTCGCCAGAATTCTGGGGGTTGAATTTATTCGCTTTGACATGAGTGAATACATGGAAAAGCATGCGGTGGCCAGGTTGATCGGTGCACCACCCGGCTATATCGGCTTTGATCAGGGTGGACTGCTGACCGACGGAATCCGCAAGCATCCGCATTCCGTTTTATTGCTGGATGAAATCGAAAAAGCCCATCCCGATCTATTTAATATCCTGCTGCAGGTTATGGACCATGCGACCCTAACGGACAACAACGGCAAAAAGGCGGATTTCAGAAACGTCATGATTATGATGACCTCTAACGCCGGTACCCGGGAGATGAGCCAAAACACCATCGGATTTGGTGACGTGGACAAGGACACGGCATCCAAGGGCAAAGTTGCCATTGAAAAAATGTTCAGCCCTGAGTTTCGCAACCGTCTCGATGAAATTATCAACTTCAATTCCCTCGATCTTGAAATCATGGAAAAGGTGGTCGACAAGTTCATGCTTGAATTGAACGATCAATTGGCGGCTAAAAAAGTTTTTCTGACCATATCCGATCCGGTACGCGCCTGGCTGGCGAAAAAGGGATACGATCCGAAATTTGGTGCTCGGCCGCTGGTGCGGGTGATTCAAACCGAAATCAAAGATGCCCTGTCGGATCAGATTTTATTCGGTACCATGCAAAAGGGCGGCGAGGTGCACATCGAACTGAAAGATGATAAATTGGTCTTCGAATACGAAAAAAAGACACCGGTGGAATTGCGGAAACCACTGGCTGAGACTGTTTAGGCGATGATCTGGTTTGATTCGACATCATGACGGTTAATTTCATGATAAATTTGTACAGCCGACTAGTTCCTGCTCTCTGAGTTTGTTTCCAGGCCCGAGGGCATTATCTATGGGCTGGAGGCCGGGGCGAGCCACATTCCGAAATTTGATGCCTGTTTATCAACTATCCGAAGATTTCGTATTCCCTTCTCCCCATCTTGCATCCAAAGAAGGCCTTCTGGCTGTTGGGGGTGATTTGACGCGCACCCGCCTGTTGCTGGCTTACAGCCAGGGCATTTTCCCCTGGTATTTGGAAGGCGAACCGATTCTGTGGTGGTCACCGGATCCCCGCCTGGTTCTCTACCCCAACGAGCTTAAGCTATCCAGATCGTTAAACAAAGTTATCCATAAGGGTAGATTCAACATCACCGTGGACCGCGCTTTTGAACAGGTGATCAAGGACTGTGCCAGGGTGCGGCTGGAAAACCGCGAAGGGACCTGGATTGTGGAAGATATGGTAAATGCCTACTGCGGTCTTCATGAATCCGGATTTGCGCACTCAATAGAAGCATGGGAGGACGACCGGCTGGCAGGCGGGCTTTACGGTGTTTCTCTGGGAAAATGCTTTTTCGGCGAGTCCATGTTCACCCGCATATCGAATGCATCCAAGGTGGCATTTGCTGTCCTGGTAAAACATCTCAAAAGCCTGGATTTCGCCATGATTGATTGTCAGATTACCACCGGCCATCTGACTCGCTTTGGCGCGAGAGAAATATCCCGCGCCCGGTACCTGGATGAACTCGCTGAAGCCCTCCAAGCCCCCACCTTGAACGGTAAGTGGTCTTTTAATTCCCGGTAGACGGTTTCTGCTTTCTAAAATCCTTCCCATCATTGGATCATCGTATGCGGCTTGTCATCCATTTCTAATAACGATTCACAAATTACAATTAACCCCTAAGCGAGCGCTTTTCTTTCAATTAATGGGTTACCATATTGACAATACTTGAATAGGCAGATTAATATTGCCATTCTTGTATACAACCAATTACATTAACAATTGGTCAGACCCTTGAAAAATTGCTTTTTTTCAAAGGTTTCAAAGGAGGAGTAACTTGGTATGGAAGAAAACTGCCTTTTCTGTAAAATCTCACATGGTAATTCAACCACTGAAATTTTGTATAAAGACGACACGCTGGTGGTATTTAGAGACATTAATCCTGCCGCTCCGATTCATCTTTTAATCGTTCCCAAGAAACACATCAGGAGTGTTAACGATCTGACCGCAGCCGATCAGCCCATTCTGTCAGAAATGGTGATGGTGGCCAAGGAAATGGCCGTCCAGCAGGGAGTTGAAAAATCCGGCTATCGTCTCTTTATCAATGTCGAGAGGGGAGGAGGGCAGGTTATCTTCCATTTGCATATGCATCTGATCGGTGGTTGGCACTAAAACTGGTTGATAAACCGTCATCTTTTGATCGAGGGCGGCGTTCTCCGCGGATTTGCTTCGTCGACGTACTAACAGTACGCCTCCTCGTAAATCCTTGTGCGGCCTTGCCCTCGAACAAAATCTAACGGTTTATCAACCAGTTTAGTGTTAAAACTAACACTTCTCTTACTTTCTTATTTCCGATTTTGCAAAAATAACAACCATAAAACCATTTCAGATGAACGAAAAATCCGATAAACTAGGCGGCATTTATGTGCATATACCTTATTGTGTGCGGAAATGTCCCTATTGCGATTTTTATTCGGGTGTGGAT
>JBATKU010000211.1:0-28699 GCA_049669725.1 Desulfobacterales bacterium | reverse complement strand
TTCCTTAACGCATCAGTTCTTCTTTAACCTGCCGGGCCATGATACGTTCATAAAGTATCGGTGACAGCCGGCTGACCCAGTATGCCAATTTTCCCACCGGGGTTAAAACCAGCAACGATTTTCTTGCCTGCACACCTTTAAAAATATCTGCGGCAACCTTTGCAGCCGAGGTGGGCTTGCCAACCACAGACTGTGGATGGGTCGTTACCTGCCCGTCACCGCCGAGCGCCCTGGTTTGAAGGTTGGTTTCAACAAATCCGGGACAAACAAGCATAATGTGAACACCGCTATCCCTGATTTCAGATCGAAGCGAAGTAAAAAATCCGTGCAGGGCGTGTTTGCTGGCACAATAACCGGTCCGGCCCAGTAAAGGCGATACCCCGGCCAGGCTCTCAATAACAATGATCACCCCTTTGCGCTTTATCAGACTGCTGATGGCTGCTTTCGTGCAGTACAACGATCCGAAAAAATTAACATCCATGACCTTGCGGTAGACGCTGGTTTTTGTATCCACAAATGCGCTTCGCTGGGTTATCCCGGCATTGTTGACCAGGAGATCGATACCCCCGCAGCGCTCAATAACCTGTTCAATTACCGACGTGCATTCTTCTTGACGCACGACGTCGCATCGATAACCTTCGGCATCAACACCGCTGGTCCTGAGTTTGTCGGCTGCAGTTTTAACGCCCGCCTCATCCCTGTCCAGCAACATAATACTGGCACCTTCCCGGGCGAATCTGTCACATATGGCGGCGCCGATTCCACTGGCAGCACCGGTCACGACGATGACTTTGTCTTTAAAGTTCAGTTTGGACATAGTCCTTTTTATCTATTCTGAGGGGTTTTGCCGAACGTAGATAATGCTTGCTGCCTTGGGTTTCAGGTTTCAGGTGTCAGGAGCAGATATGCAGAACTTTCAAGCCTGACACCTGACACCTGAAACCTATCCCATATCATCCGACAGCGGGCGCCGTGAAAAAATATAAGCTGTGATCAGCCCTGCAATAATGTGCCAGATTCCCCACCAGGCGGTAATGATGGCCATCCCGCCAATGCCGCCAAAAAAATTGAATACCAGTACCAGGCCAAGACCAGAATTCTGGATGCCGACTTCGATGGACACCGCGCGCCTGTCCTGCTCGCTTAAGCGAGCCAACCACCCGGCCCAGTAACCCAGATTGAGTGCCAGTGCGTTGTGAACCAGAACGCCAAAGAAAACCAGCCCGACGTATTTGATAAAATTTTGCCAATTTGCGCCTAACGCCCCCGCAACAATTGCAATGAAAAATATCAATGAAAATATTTTAAACGGCTTTCGGAGCTTGTCGACCAGGGAAGGAAAGGTGCGGGAAAGAAACAAGCCAAGGATCAACGGGATCCCGAGAATGATAAAGATATTGACAAAAACATCGAAAGGGCTGAGACTTACTTTTTTTAGTATTTGTGCGGTATGGGGATTAAGGCTTCCCCAGAAGGCCAGATTAAACGGGGTCATAATAATAGCGGCCGCCGTGGAGACGGCTGTCATGCTCACGGAAACAGCGCAGTTGCCTTTGGCCAGGTAGGTAATTATGTTGGAAAGGTTTCCGCCGGGGCAGGCCGCCACAAGCATCATTCCCAATGCTACAGAGGGAGGCGGTCTTAAAATTAAAGTGAGCAAAAAAGTGAAGGCCGGCAGGAGGATAAATTGAGAGATCAGGCCGATGCAAGGGGCTTTGGGGGCCACCACAACGCGCTTGAAATCTTCCAGCTTGAGCTCCAGGGCGACACCGAACATCATTAAACCGATGGCGACATTGATAATAAATAGGCCCTGGGGATTAAAATTAAGCCGCACCTGATCGATCGCCGCAATGTCCATAGGAGTTCCTTTCCCTTTTTGGGATAATCAGGAAATTGTGCAAAAACAGACGTCGGATAATAAAACCACAACCCCGCAACGCGATCACATTTCCAGTTTGCCGGTCCGTGCTGCTGTCCACAACCAGTTGCCCGGAGGATCCACATTGGCCACCGGATCCACCTCGGCATGGATAACGGCCGGTTTCCCGGATGCCTGGGCCCGTTCGATCGCTGCTTTTATCTCTGATCCTTTGCTGACGAACTCACCGTGACACCCCATGGCAATGGCCACCTGATCGTAGCGCACCGGTGCATGATCATGACCGAACCAATCGGCCGGCCGGCCGAACATGCGCTGTTGCGCGGTTTTCTCCATACCAAAGGCCCCGTCAACGGCCACAAATATAATGACCTGCAGGTTGTTCCGCACGGCGGTTTCCAGCTCCTGAATATTAAAGCCGAAGGCGCTGTCGCCGGTCACACAGTAAACCGGTAAGTCCGGACGCGCCAGTTTGGCACCAATGGCATAGGGCAAACCGGTACCCAGATGGCCGTAATTCATTGAATACATGACGGTTCGTTGCACCCGGGCAATGTGATAATGAATATCCCAAAGGGTTGTGTTGCCGCCGTCCATCACAAATATGGCGTTCTCCGGAAAAACGTCATTACAAACTTTTAAAATCTGACCGGTCAGCATGGGGGAGCGCTCCATATCGGCGACCGCTTCATCGAGTTCTTTTTGCCAGTCGTCCTGGACACTTCGAAATTCAGAGATTTTGGAATGGGATTCACGTTTAGGCGTAAGCCCTCTAACGGCATCCAGCAATCGGGATAGAATCACCCTCGCGTCTCCGACGAGAGGCACGTCCACCGGCCGATTCAAACCAATGCTGGTAGGTTCGGTATCGATCTGAATTAGCCGCTGGGTTTGCGGATCCCCCCACATCGGTGGCCGCCCCCACATATTCAACTCTCCGAGCCGGGTCCCGACGGCCAGCACCACATCGGCCTGGCTGTTGGCCATAATTCGGGAAAGGCAGGTGGGGTGGAAACAAAGCGGATGCTCATCAGAAACAATCCCGCGGGCCCTGATGGTGTTGGTGACCGCACAGCCAAGGTGCTCAGCCAATTGCTGCACTTCTTCTCCCGCGGCCGCCCGCTCGGCCCCGTTGCCGCAATGGATGTTAACCAGATCTGCGTCCACCAGCAACGTTGCTGCGCGTTGGATGGCGTCCGGATCATATCCAGCCGGTTCGACGACTCTATAATGTTCCGGATTCCATATCTGAACCTCGCTATCATCGCAGCGCTGGCCGAGAATATTCTCGGGTATTAAAATATGCACGGGTCCCGGCCGGCCGGATGTTGCCACCCGAAATGCATGGCGCACCATATCGGGAATACGGGTCCAGTGGTCTACTTTTCCACTCCATTTCACGGCCGGTTTGAAAATGTCCAGATGACGGCTGACCTGCATGCCGCCCTGGTGAACATAGGAATCGGAGATTTCACTGCGTCGGGTAGTGGTCACGGCCACTACCGGACTGCCTTCGGCCTCGGCGCACATCAACCCGGCAAGAAGGTTGGCAGCACCCGGTCCGGCGCATGCCATGACAACCGCCGGTTCTCCTTTCACCCGGGTATAGGCATCGCAGGCATGAGCGGCGGCTGCCTCATGGCGCGGCACGATGAGACGGAGGCCCAGATCCTTACCGAGACGCTCCAGCGCTTCGAGGACCATCATGTAAGTGCCGTCTGTAATTGCGTGAATATTTTCCACACCCTCGGCATGAAGGCAGCGTACCAAAAGTTCCCCGCCGGTAATCTCTCCCATAGAATCCTCCCGATTGTTGTTAGTCGTATATAACTTTTTCTAACTCAGTCCCTGCCCCTCATAAATTAAAAAACCGAATTACGAAATAAGAAATCCGAAACAAATCCGAATATCAAATGACCAAAATTCAAAACAGAGAGGCAAAATTCTTTATCCGTATCGTAATTAAATTACAACTCCATTAACTGACCCCCCGTAACATTAATCGCTTGCCCGGTTGTGTAAGAGGATTGATCGGATGCCAGGAAAGCAACCAGATTGGCTACCTCACCGGATGATCCCAGGCGACCCATGGGTATGGTTTGAACCATTTCGGTCTGGCGGTCTTCTGCAGTTGAATTAAAAATCCGGGCTTCCAGATCAAAACGCCATTTGGTAAATTCGGTGTCAACAACTCCCGGGCAAACGGCATTAACTCGAATCCCGCTGCCGGCAAGCTCCCGCGCCATGACTTTGGTCAGCATGATGACGCCGGCTTTAGCAACTGCGTAGGCACCATTAAACAGTGGGGGTGTTTTGGCGGCCCTGGAAGCCATATTGATGACGGCGCCGCCGGTATCCATCATTAGGGGCACAATGGCTTTTGATACCCGATAAACACCATGCAGATTAACATCAATAGTTTTCATCCAGGCATTCTCATCGTAGGTGTGAACGGCATTGGGCACCCCCAGGACAGTACCGGCGTTGTTACAAAGAATCTGCACCTGTCCAAACTGATCCTTAACGGCTTCCGCCATCTTCTCAACCGACGCTGTATTGGTTACGTCCATTTCCACAAACAGGGCCTTATTTCCATATTGCCTGGCCAGAGAATCAGCGAGGGTGTTCATTTCTTTACGGTTGCCGGTAAGGAGGAGGGGATTTTTTTCTTCCTCCCCCGGTATAAAATCAGCGAGCACCACATTCGCTCCACTCTGGGCCAATTTTTCGGCAATTGCATAGCCGATGCCTGATTTTTTTCCTGCGCCGGTCACCAGGGCTGTCTGCCCTCTAAGATCCTGATACATTTGGTTCACCTTGGGGTGCTGTTTGTAAAATATGGTTTTTAAAAAAATCCTGGCCCAGAGAGGTGTGTTTGCCGGGTGTTTACCTGTGGAATGATGGAATGCTGGAACAATGGAATATTGGGTATGAAAAGTGGATGTTGTCCTGATTTTAATTTTTGATCAGAACCATCAAAATAAAATTGGACCTGATTCCGCTATACCCAGAATTCCAACATTCCATTATTCCAATACCCCAAGGCGTTCGATTGCGGTACTCTCGCCGACGGAACCGGCCTGACCCGAAGAGCCAGTATTTCAATGTTAGAATTATTTAATTTCGTAACGAATTTTTATTTTGGGCCGGGGGGGATGTCAACAAAAATTAATGCTTTTTTCTAACTTGACTGTTGTGTTTTTATTCTATAGCCTGTTTGCTATTTATATATTCGTCCTTTTCCCATGGGGGCGTAGCCCGATACTTGTATTCAGAGAGGGGTAATGAAGCTGTCAACAAAAAGCAGGTATGGTACCCGAATGATACTGGATTTGGCCCAGCACTATGGTCAGGGCGCCATTCAGTTGGGAGAAATAGCCAATCGTCAGAAAATTTCCTTGAAATATCTGGAGCAAATTATTCGACCGTTAAAAAAAGCCGGGTTTGTGAAAAGCTTCCGGGGAGCCAAAGGCGGACACATTCTCAACAAACCCCCGGGAGAAGTCACCGTAGGGGAAGTCGTATCCTTACTTGAAGGCGGAAAAACACTTGTGAGCTGTGATAATGATCCTGAAGTCTGCAATCGCGTCGACGCATGCGTAACACGCTACATCTGGATGGAAGCGGCGACGGCCATGTATGAAAGACTGGCCGCCATCACATTCGCCGATCTTTTATCTATGAATACAGAAGGTTGCCAGGAAAAATTTATCGACTATTTGACGTGCTCAGAAAGAAAGGCGCAAGAAATCAAATCGGATTAGATTGTCACAACGGAGTGAAATGATGACCGGAATGAGGAATTATCTCCATAAAAAGGCGGGTTGGATAATTGTATTGCCCGCTTTAATTCTAATGGCGTCCAGTGCGAGGGCCCTGGATTTGCCAGGTTTTAAATCTTTAAAATTACCCAGTTTTAGGTATGGCAAGATTAAAAGAGACCGCGATGTAAACCGCATTTTCCAGACCTATAAGATTCTGCCGGATCATAAATACTATAGGACCGGCCAGGGCAATATCCCCCAGGCCATTATCGGGGTTCAGGATAATTTCAAACTTCGTGCAGGAAACTGGCAGGCGGTCGATCTTACCACCCCTATGTTGAGAAGTTGGGTCACCCAGATGGATAACATCTATGGATATCCCCCTTATGGCTCCGTCATTTTAGACGATACCGGTCAACGCTTAGGCATTTGGTATTCAAGCAAACAGTGGACGACCGTTATCATCGAAGAAAAAAATGAAATCGCGATCCTGACACCCGAACCGCCGGGTTTCGGTGCGGGGAAATGAGCTAAGTTTAATTTTACATCGTCAGCCAAAAACATCCCGCAAAAGGCATGATTAAAAGCGGCACTGATACCGAAGCACGATATCGCTCCCTGCTGCAAAAGGCGGTTAGGCGTGCTGATGCCGATCTAGTCTATACAGCCAGTGCGTTGCTCGCAAGCTTAGGCCCCAAAGAAAAAAATTGGTACCGAACCCACACCGCCATTATAACCTTCGAAGAATGCTGGCCCCTTGGCAGTGAGTTGATTTTTAACCGCAAGTTTCATAGCAAAGTCGCTGCTCTGGTCAGAGTAACGCGGGCGATGAAATCCAGAGATGCCAGTGGGCTGGGATATCTGGCCCATGCCCTGTTCGAAGGTGATGCATCTGTTTTAAAAGGATCTGCCGATGATAAGCACATCAAAATTATTGCCAACGCCATCAAAAGGCCTGATGATTTCTGGCGCTGGATTGCCGACCAGAAAAAACCGGATGAACAAACCGATGCCCTGATCACCAACGCACGGCATTTTAAGCAGGAAGGGCTGCCCCGGGACCGGGCCGTTATTCAATCAGCTGCCTACCTGGCGGTAATCGGGCCGATGCCGTCCCGACAAGAAGTGCCGCCGGCAAATCAACCTTTCCCTTACTGGGTTGCCTTTGACAAACATACGGCCGAAGGCAAGCTGGTTATGCGAGATGTGGCCCGAGATTTACATATCGCACTACCCCAGTTGGAGTGGACCTGTTTTTATTTTGAAGGCGCCAAAACCAACGGTGAAATCCCCTCCAAATGGTGGGAACGACATAACCAATGGCATTTTGAGAAGATTGGACTGCCTGTCGAAGAAGCACACCTTCTCTGGGAGCCCGCCAAACCGCAATTGCTTGCAGGCCTGGCCGAAGACAGCCGCCGTCTTAAAAATGAACTTTACCGCTGGAAAATTGCCAATCTTGAACAAATTCAAGCGCTGAAACGGCAGGTTGAGCTGTTCATCGAGCATTTTGAAGAAGTCCACAGGGACCAGATGGATCTATTTGATGAGGATCACCTTGACAATTTATAGACTGGGTGTCAAATTTGACCTATGAACGACCCGGGAATCCATATCAAGGAACTGCCGCAGCTGGAAAAACCTCTGCTGATTGCGGGATTTGATGGATGGGGCAACGCGCTCAACATCTCAAACGGCATGGCAAGTTATTTCATCAGCCACTTCAAGGCCCAATCTTTTGCAGATCTCAACCCCGATATATTTTATCGCTATGACGAACAACGTCCCCGGGTCCTTATCGAAGACGGGCTTCTGAAAACCTTTACCTCGCCCGGGGGTTCATTTTATTCGGCTGTCACAGATAAGGATCAAAGCGATATCGTGATTCTGAGTGCCGATGAGCCCAATCTGTGTTGGTCGCATTTTGTTGATCTGTTATTCTCCCTTTGCCGGAAGCTGGATGTCGGCACAGTGGTTACGCTGGGTAGTATGTATGACAACGTGCTGCATACCGATCGAACCATTTCCGGGGTGGCATCGACCCGGGAAATGCTTTCACAGCTGCAAAAGCACAATGTCAATGCCATTTCTTACAAGGGCCCCAGCGCCATTCATTCCATTATCCAGTCCGAGGGTACCAAAAGGGGCTTTAAATGCCTCAGCCTTTGGTCCCATTGTCCCTACTACCTGCAGGGAACAACCCATTTTGGTATCTTATCCCATCTTGGCGGATTGATCGCTAAACTGGGCAATTTTCATCTGAACACCGAACGTCTTGATAAAAACTGGGAAACGCTTAAAAAGCAGATAAACACGTTGATAGAAGGCAATAACGAGCTTCAGACGTTGATTGCCACTTTGCGCAAGGAAAAAGCCAAAGGTTCAACTGCGAGATTGAATGGAAAAGTTACCAGAGACGAAAAAATTATCAATCTGCAGGATTTTCTGGACCCAGAGTAAACATCTTGGGATATTCTGAAACCGGGTGAATCTAAAAGATATTTTTTGAGTGATGAGGGTTTACCCAATCATGAAAACCTAGCATTTAATGACTATCTGAAAGATGCCGTTATCGGCGCAGGCCGCGTGACCCGCTCCTCGAATGGCTCCCTCCCATTGGACCTCTGCTCCGGGGGTTGACGCTCAAGCCACCTTGACGACTATCTCTGAAGGATCGGAAGCTTTGCGGTGACGGGTACTTTTGGGGATAAATATGTTTATTTGACTGGTATTTATTGCCGAAGTTTTTCCCGGAATGTCCGTCATGGCTTTTCCCCGGATATTTACGCTTGTGGTGATCGACGTAAGGTCGGTCTATCCAATAAATGCTCGCCGTTTCATTGCGGTAAAACCGGCGTCTGGAATACGGGGGAAGATAACCACCCCCAAAACCGCCTCCACGATAGTACCAGCGGTCATTTCTGGTATCTTCCAGGTACTGGTCGGCGGCCCGTACCGTTTCTTCCGCATAGCGCTCGGCCTCCAAGGCTCGGCGCTCGGCCTCGGCTGCCCGCCGTTCAAGTTCGGCTTCTCTTTCGGCTATCTCCAGCCTGGCGAGCTCCAGCTGTTGTTGCCTTTCGGCTTCGATGCGGGCCCGGTCGGCGACCTCATCATAGGGCACTTCCTCGGATTTTATCAAAATCGTGGCATCACCCGGCGGAGCGTAGTTGGTAAAATGTTTGACGCCGTTTTCATCCGTCCACTCATAAATATCAGCATGCAGGGATCCAGCAAAAAGGCAGCCGGCAGCAATAAATAACAATATCTTTAAAACTTTCATGGGAAGCCTCCCACCAGGTTTCATCAATATCAAAAGAGCACCTGCCATATGGATCGATCCTTTACAGATAAAGGCCCAGGACAGATGTGCCGCCCAACATATCATAAATCGGGATACGACGGCAAGAACATTCACCTCACATATTGCTATTTGACAGAATCGTCTCCATCAATTAAGGATACGGCTTTAATGAAAATGTTATAGCAGTTGTAAAAAACCGTTCTGCTGTTCAAACGTGTATTTCTGCAACCACTTATACCACCTTCCGTATTTCGGAACATATTTATTAAAAGCCGTATAGCCTTAAGCTAACCACGAAATAAGCCGAGTAAATACCATGGCTAAAAATGAGAGCAGCATGAACTCCTTCTAAACAGTATTACAGGTCGTTGGCCTCAGATATCAGTTCCCACGCTTCTTCTGCAGTTTCGACGTAAACGAACAGGTCCAGATCGTCGGGAGAGATGGTGCCCTCTTCAACCAGCGCATCAAAATTGATAATTCGCTCCCAGAAGGCCTGCCCGAACAACAATACGGGGATTGGCTGAACTTTGTGCGTCTGGATAAGAGTCAAGGTTTCAAAAAGCTCATCCAGGGTGCCGAATCCACCGGGAAATGCCACCAGACTCTTGGCCCGCATCAACAGATGCATTTTACGGATCGCAAAATAATGAAACTGGAAGTTTAAATCCGGAGTAATATATGAATTTGGGGCCTGTTCGTGAGGAAGGGTGATGTTCATCCCGATACTCGGAATTCCGGCTTCATGGGCCCCACGGTTGGCGGCTTCCATAATTCCCGGCCCACCGCCGGTCACCACCATCAGTTTATCTTTGCCGGTATTGATGGAAACCAGATGGCCCAATTTGCGCGCTTCATCATAATAGCGGCTATTTTCTAAAGCTTTGCGGGCCATCTCCACCTTTTTACCCAGCAAAGAATCATCACTGTTGTTCGCATATTCGGCCTGGGCTGATACCAGTTGAGATTCCGCAGTTTCAGGGTCAGGAATCCGGGCGCTGCCGAATACGACCACCGTCGACTCGATATGCTGCTCCTGAAGTATCAGCTCGGGCTTAAGGACCTCCAGCTGCAACCGTACAGGCCGCAGTTCATCGCGCAACAGAAAATCCGGATCCTGAAACGCCAGCTGGTAACTGGCAGATCTGCATTGAGGGGCATCAGCAGGCGGCCGGGCAGCAGCAGCTTCTTCATGGGCAGATGAAAACGGACTTTTTTTACGTTTGCCTACAAACATTCCGCAACCTCCTTAAATAGAAAAACCTGATCCTAATTGTTTATGAATATTTTGATAGCAACCATTTAGCAAAGCAGGCCTTTATTATCAAGCATTTTAGCAGCGGCGCTCACTGTTTATCCCACACGCCTTTTCAAGGTCGTACTGATCTTCGCGTTTACAGGTCGCAATAAATGTTCTATCGTGATTTATACTAAAATTTTGAGAGGATCGAAAAAGAAGACATCGCTGAAACAAATGCGAAATCAGGATCTTATTAAAAGGCCGGGGGGATTTTCACCACCATAGACTTAACCGAGGATGTCCAGCGTCGCTCCCAGCATTTTATCCCGGGTTTGCAGCACTTTGAGATTGGCTTCATAGGTACGCTGGGCGATCATCAAATCGGGGAGCTCTTCTTCCAGATTCACATTGGAAGTTTCTTTTTCAACCATTTGATTCCCTTCGAGCACTTGATAACGATGCCCGGGAGTGATAACCTTATCAATCTCCACTTCCACGTTGCCGTTGACACCTTCTTTCATGGTGGCCCTGCTTTTTTTAAATTCCTCGGTATTCACGTTAGCGATGTTATTAGCTGTAACGCCCATCGAGTTTTTGTAGGCCTGCAGGGCCGACAGGGTGCTGTTGAGTGATGGAATCATTGGGACTCTCCCCCTTGAAAAGATAAAATCCCGTCAGGCATGGTAGGGCCTTTTGACGGGATTGGTGAAAATTTAGGGTTTGAAAATTTTCTAATATATGAATAGCTTCCTCCCATTTTGGAACGAAGCGGATTTTAAACTGAAAACTTCCCTCGATGCCGTTGTTCCCGTGCGGTGCTATTCCTCAAACTATTAGTACTGAGAGCCCGACAGAGAAGATGCACGCGCATTTGAGAAGTTTTAGTTTCTATCAGAGATAGCGACTAATTTTTTATACAAATTTTATGCCAAATGTATAGGAATACAGTAATCACATAAATCTCAAGTAGTTAACTATTTGTCTGTATATGCTGAAATCATAAAACTGACAAATATCGTCAATTTTTTGGCCATAAATTGTCACTAACGCGAAAGGAATCTAAAAACGATGCGATTTGAATTTGCTACTGCTACACGAATCATATTTGGCCGCGGAACCGTAAAGGACACTGGATCCATTGTTGGGAAAATGGGTCGTCGGGCATTTGTGATTACCGGTCACTCGGTTGAACGGGCGAAACCACTGATCGGGCAATTAAGAGACACCGGTATTACGGTGACTCAGTTCAGCATCCCCGCGGAACCCACCACCCAACTGGCGCTGGCAGCCGTGGAAGAAGCTCGCCGGCAGATTTGCGATATGGTGATCGGGATGGGAGGAGGAAGTGTCCTGGATACCGGCAAAGTGGTTGCCGCCCTTTTAACAAACAGTGGTCAGTTGATGGACTATCTGGAGGTAATCGGCAAAGGTCAACCCCTAAAACAAAAATCAGCGCCTTTCATCGCTATTCCAACTACCGCCGGAACCGGAACCGAAGTAACCAGCAATGCCGTTCTGGATTCACCGGAACATCGTGTTAAAGTCAGTATGCGAAGTCCGTATATGCTGCCGGATCTGGCCCTCATTGATCCGGAGTTAACCTATTCAATGCCCTGCCGCACAACCGCCGTCACGGGGCTGGATGCCTTTACCCAGCTGCTTGAAGCGTTTGTCTCCGTCCACGCCAATCCCCTGACAGACGGTATCTGCCGGGAAGGATTGCAGCGAGCAGCGCGCTCTTTAAAGCGCGTGTATCTTGACGGCGAAGACGTCGCAGCACGCCGGGATATGTGTCTGGCAAGTCTTTTTGGAGGCTTAGCCCTGGCCAATGCGAAACTGGGTGCGGTGCACGGGTTTGCAGGTCCTTTGGGCGGAATGTACCATGCGGCTCATGGCGCTCTATGTGCCGGACTGCTGCCCTTTGTTATGGCGACCAATATTAAGGCCCTGCAATCCCGTGCCTCAGACTCCCCGGCCCTGGACCGTTATGATGAAATCGCCCGTCTTATTACCGGTTTACCGGCAGCCCGAGCTGCGGACGGGATCGCCTGGGTCCGGAATCTGTATCAGCAACTGGAGGTCAAGCCCTTGGCGGCTCATGGTATTGAAGTGAAGGATTTTACAGATATTGTGGCTAAAGCCAGCAAGTCAAGCAGTATGAGAGGAAACCCGATAGAACTTACCGAAGAGGAGCTGTTGGAGATACTTCACAAAGCACTGTAATTGCTCGATACTATCGAAATACAAACGGTGGGGCGTCGTCATCCAGAGTAACCGGTTTCGTACCGCTGGTTTTGGCCGACTTTTTTTTCTTCTTTTGGAATCTTCCGGGGCTTGCAAACAAGCCTGAAAATAAGAACGCAAGCAGCTTCCAGAGCACTTTTACGATCTGCAAGACCACATAAAATAGCCCGACCCCAAAGGCCACTTCCACAAACATAGGTTGATTGGTCACCCAGATAGAAAATTTGTCCCAGTAGCTAACAAACCAATTTAATATCATTTCCATCAAATCTACCTTCCTATCTTTTTCTTACCTCTGAGAGCAGATTTTGTCAAGAAAACGAAGACTTTAACTATTTGTACGAATTTTGGTCAAAAAATTGACATCCCCGGCAATTTTTGGCTTTGATTGTTCTGAACTATCCCCAATTCAGCGGTTAAGTGACCGTATATCAAAGCAAGTTATCATCAGGAGCAACTTTGGCATGAATGTTGAATTATAGAGGTTGTCAAAAAACGTTCCGGTTACTGTGGCAAATGAACCGCCACGATCTTGACTTGAGAGGTGCACCAGACATGGTATGTGTTTTAGAGTACGGCGAGAATATAGGAACACTGCGAAATCTATTTCGGGACGAGCAGCAAGCAATTATTTTTGCAAAACATATTATTGATTTATCAGAAGAAGAATATACCTGTATTGCCAGCAATAAATGGTACTGTGCGCATAAAAACGAGTATGTTGAAGTCCAGAATTTATAACCTTCCTGCATCCCATGGTTCCAATGGAGAGCGAAGCGAACCAGTGTGGGATTGACGTCTCATACTAATTTTTAGCTAAAGTTTATCGAAAGCGAACCGATAAAAGAGATAACAGTGTGCTGGCGGGCACGCTGTTATGTATAATTCCTTAGGGTGAGGGGTGGCCCCCATGGGGCCGCCCCTAATCTTTTTGATTCCGGGAAGTCCAACATCCGTCCCCCCACCAGATTACTCAAATTTTAGGTATTCACACCAGGCTTCACTTTTTGAAGAACCCTAATTGCTCTTGACATTTTGGTCGCTTTGGTTTCTAGCGGTTGTCATGTTTATAATAATTTCAGGCCGATGCCTATAGAATTTTCTCCTGTTAGAAAATCCGATAAACGGAAAATATTTGTGACAACCGCTATATTGTCGAAATTCCGAGGGGCCAAAATAATGTACTCCTTCAATTTGCCATTAACACAAGCACGGCCTATGGGACGGACCGTCAGGACCTGTTTCGTTTTCTTTCTGATTTTAGGTCAGACCGCGGTTTCGGTTGCCAATGAAACCCGGGACGTCTCCAGGATTTCTGTTCATCAGGTTAAAGCGTTGTTGGGCCGACCGGATACCATCATCATAGATGTACGCAAATACCGAAACTGGTGGCGAAGCAGCAAGAAAATTCCAACGGCCGTGCGAGAGGACCCCTCCAAAGTGGAACAATGGATCGAGAAATACGGCCAACATCAGACCCTGATATTTTATTGTTCCTGAAAGCACGAACGAACGAGTGCCCGGGTGGCACAATCCTTTCTGCTAAAAGGATACAATAACGTGTTCGCACTTCAGGGCGGATGGAGCGCGTGGATGGCCACCGGATATCCGGTCGAAGATAAATAAAGAAAAAAATAGAAGGGCTGGTCATAAAAAAACCCCCGGAAGGCAAAAAAACGCCTACCGGGGGGTTAAAGTTACGGTCATAGCAAATATTTAGGTTTAGTTAATAGTTTGTACAGTGGTATGATGGTCTAATTTAAGCATCTGGCAGTCTGCTATGACCAGTCTCGGCAACGCTTTATCGTTCACACGTTGCCAGCCTCACAACCTTTGACAAAAGGGGACGGGGGATAAAACCGTCCTTTCTAAGGAGGGACAGTTATTTTTATCACAAGATATAGTTGAATGTCAAGAAAAAAATCAATATGTTGTGCTTTCTCCTAGTTTCGTCAATATCCGCAAAAATTATCGGCCTACCCGCGCACGTCTTTGACAGCCTCACAAGCTGACACCGGATAGCATAATTAACCGTAAGTCCCCACCGAAGTATCCGACTTATACCACCCTGTCCGTATTTCAGAACTTATTTTTGAAAAGCGGTATAGTTCTGGCGTATAAAAAAAATCAGTTGAGCTTCAAATTGGGTAAAAGATGCTTAATATCAGAGGTGAAGCTTTTAGAAGTGGTTGTAGAAAAAAACGTTTCAATACCGGATCGTTTTTTGACAACCGCTATCAAGGCATTAAAATGCAGAATAAACTGAAGATTATAGTTGTACTGGCCCTGTTCAACTGGCTGGTAATGACGGTCCCTTCAACAGCGGAAACCGAACTAACCAAAATGGTGAACGAAATCCGCCCTGCCGTTGTGACGGTCATTGTTTATGATATCAATCAGCAGGTAGCCGGTATCGGCAGCGGATTTTTTATTGATGAAGACGGACATTTGATCACTAACTACCATGTTCTGGACGGTCGATACACGGCAGAGGTAAAAACGGCTGACGGCAACACCTACCCGATCAAACTGATTGTAGCAGATAACAAGGCGGCTGATCTGGTTAAAGTGCTGGTAGATATTCCCCGTAAAATGTTTAAATGGGTAAAAACGGCGGACAGTTTACCATCAATCGCAGAACAAATCCTGGTGGTCGGCAGCCCGATGGGACTTGAACAAACAGTCAGCGAGGGTATTGTATCGTCGATACGGACAATCCCGGCCGTAGGGGAATTTTTCCAGATGTCCGCCCCCATCTCGCCGGGTTCTAGCGGCAGTCCGGTAATTAACCTGAAAGGCCAGGTCGTCGGTGTCGCCACTTTTCAGATGATTCGGGGCCAGAATCTGAATTTTGCTGTTTCAGCAAAATCAGTCAAAAAGCTGAAACCGGTTAAGGCCGGTATGTCAATGTCCTTGTGGACATTTAACAACAGCCTGCACCAGCCCGGACTTGCGGAAAAACTCTGCCGCCAGGGATACAGTTTTTCAATTAACGGTGACGATCAAAAGGCCCTGGAATTTTTCCAGGAGGCCATCGAAAAAGATCCCGAAAACACCATGGCATGGAATGGTTTGGGATATTGCCATGTCGGAATGAACAATCCGGCGGCGGCCATCAAAGCATATCGGCAGGCCATAAAAACCAATCCTGCTGATGAAACCCTTTACTTTATTTTAGGAAATTATTATGTCAAACTCGATCAGCTTCAGGAAGCAATCAACGCCTACCGACAGGTGATCCGGATGAAGCCCGATTTCGAGGAGGCACATTTCAAACTGGGAGTTGTTTACAGCCGGCTGGGGCAATTGGATGAAGGTAGGAACGCTTTTGAAACGGTCATACGACTCAATCCGGATGCCGCGCCGGCCCATTTTAATGTCGGAATCGCCTATGCTCAGCTGGGCCGATATAAAGATGCCCTCAAATCAAATCAAGAAGTACTTCGCATCGATCCTGAATTTGCGCCGGCCCACAACAATATTGGCATGCTACATAACAGGCTCGGCAATACGGATCAGGAGATTCGAGCTTATAAAAGCGCCATTCGCAGTGATCCGGATTTTGCATCCGCGCACTACAATCTCGGAGTCGCCCTGTTGCAAACGGGGGATAAGGCCGCCGCTCTCGACGAATATAAAATTCTAAAGGATCTTGATAAACAGAGCGCCAACCAACTGTTCAATCAAATTTACTACTAGCATGGAAAAAGAAAAACACCCTCAACACCTGCCGAACCGCGAAACCCACTATTGCTTCGGATGCAGTCCGGCCAATCCATCCGGGTTGCAAATGAAATTTTATACCAAAGATTCGTCTGTTTTTTCCCGCCTAACTGTGCCGGATCATCTGTGCGGATGGGATCGGCTGGTGCATGGCGGGGTAATTTCAACCATCCTGGATGAAATCATGAGTTGGACCGGGATCTATCTGCTTAAGCAGATCACCATGACCAAATCCATGACCATTGATTTTATCAAACCGGTTTACATCAACAGCGATTTAAAAGCCGAGGGAATTGTGCTGGAAAAAATAGGCAAGCATGAAGCCCTGCTCGAAGGCCGCCTTTACAACGAAGGGGGCACGCTGTGTGCCAGAGCGAAGGCCAATTTTGTCATATTCTCTCCGGCGGTTGCCAAAAGGCTGGGAATTGCCAGAGAAGAACACCTGCAGTGGTTTGAAGAAATTTATAATTTTTAGGAGTCCTATATATTATTCAGTTTGCTATTTGGTGCTTGAAATTTTATCCATCGTGAGAAGCAGTTAACTGTACCTGATTTTCGTCTCGACTAAGGTTCACGCGAAGCTAGCATGTTTTCAAGCTGAATGAGGGTTTCAAGTTGGATCAATACCGGGTTGAAAGTAAAGGCATCGAATTGATCGGCCTGACGCTTCAATTTTTCAAAAGCCTTGGTGGTCACGCGCTCCGGGCTGGCAACCAGGCGGACCAGAATCTGAAACAGGAAAAAACTCAACAGTAAAACAATTCCAATCGTCCACAGCGCATGCAAAAAAAAGTTGCCCGCCAGATAACTGCCCTGCAAAAAGCGCTGCACCGTAATCCAGCCGGTATATCCCAGAACGGCGAACATCGGCATGTTGAGCCCAAATTGCAGCAGCATGCCGGAAAGTTTGCGTGCCAGGCGTTCCATCTCAGAATCCAGGGTGTTGCTCCAGATCCCTCCTAATTTATCGCTGAAGGTGCCGCTGTCCGGCAGGACATCTTCCACCCGGCGCACGGCACTATCAAACCCGCCGCCCACCAGGGATTCGGCAATATCCGGCCAATTGCTCATGGCGCTGAGACGATAGGTGCGCAGGCCAGTCCCCACCCGCTCGTCGCTGCCCGTATCGGCAACGGCCGCCCGGGATTCTTTAAAATGCCGCCAGGCAGAAATCATCCCCATTATCTGGCTCACCGGGCGGCCGAATCTAAACAGTGCGGCCATACCGGCGCCGAAAATCAACAGCCGGGCCCAGATGGCGATCATCCACCCCATCGGTCCGATCCAGCGCTGGGACAATTTCTGGTATATCATCAGGCCGACGCCGAAAAGCTGTCGCGTGTCATCGTTCTTCATGGCGGAAACCGCATCCAGGAAGGATTTTTTTTCGGCTTCCCGCATCTGCTGCTCCGCTGTCACCAGTGAAGTTCGGTGTCCGGAAATCTTTTGGCTGACCTCTGCAAAGACGAAATCCCTTAGACTGCAGGCATTTTCAAGCCGCCTGTCCACCACGTATCCGGCGCGGTTAAGGCTGCCGAAAATCAACTCCCGCAGGTCTTCATATTGATCAAAATCATGTTTGGGTCCCGCGGTTTCGTCAAATTGAGGATCCTGCAGATGCCTGCGTGCGCTGATGCAAAACATGCGGTCTACCGTGGTCTGCCAGGCGGCCTGAATGTAAGCTTCAAAATCCGGCAATATCCGGTTTTTCAACTCCTCTTCGTCCTGGCGATCGCCTTTATTAATCACGCCCACCAGTGACGCCCCATTAAATCTGCGGATAAAGGGTGCCAAAAAATCAACATGGTCCTTTCTTTTGGGATTCTCAGAGTCAAACACACAGATCAACATGTCGGAGCGTGCGATGGCTTCGCGCACCAATGGACCGTGCTTTTGGTAGGCCATACTGTCGGTATCCGGTGTATCTATGAGGAGCACGTGCTCCAATATGGCCGCGGCCGGACTTGACCTGATCTCCACGGAATCACTGCCGAGGCCGGTTACCAGCTGTTCGGCATCCTGTCGGTCGCTGCTGAAAACGATCACATGGCCGGTGGTGGGCCGCTGATGTCCGGCCGGTGACAAATCATCGACGCCGGCCAGGGCATTGAGTAATGTAGATTTTCCGGCGCCACAGGGACCAACGATGGTCACCACCAGCTTGCGATCGAAGCGCTCGGCAATGTCATTGATCATACGCCTCGCTTCGTCGCATTGCTTCTTTAGCGCCGTGGCCGGCATCCAGAGGGTCAAGCCATCAAGTGTTGACCCCAGCAGGTTGAGATCATTTTTGTAACCTTCAATTTTACCGAATGCCCTGAGGGCCGCAGCCTGCCGGTTTGATAACATTATATTTCAGCTCCCTTTGCCTGCTGGGTAAGTGTGGCCAATAATTCTTCAGTAGCACCAATCAATTTGTCTGCGTCTCCAATTTTTTTCCGAACACATTGCAAAATATCACCGGTAATGTTTTCTTCGAAAAGTTGCTGCACCGTATTTAATTTATGATTTAGCCAGGTCTGAACAATGGGTGTCAGCATTTCCTCGATTTGTTTACGATCGGCGCTTTTCAGCCCTGTCGTAATCGGAATCGCAAACAGAGCATACAGATCTTTGGCCCCGAAAAGACCGGCCAGTTTGACTTTTATGCCGACGGCGCCAACCGGGTCCCCGGTGGAAAGCACATAGGTGACCGCAACCGTTGCCGGCAAAACATTAAGAAGTGCCCAGAAAGTTTGGTTGATTTTTCGCCACAAGCCCATTTTGCCGCGAAAATGGTCGGCCAGTTTTTCAAGATCCTTCTCCATGTCATGGGTAATTGCCACAATATTCTCTTTTTCGGCCAGAATCGACTGCAGAACGGATTTAAAATCCCGGGCCCGCAATTTCTCCTGTTCGGATGATACCACGGGGTGGGCGTCAACTATAAAAGTGCGCGCCAGGCCTTGCCCCGAGGGCTCAGCTGTGGGGGGCTGCGCATTTTTTAGACGTTTTTCAGCTCTTATTTTCTCGATAATTTCAGCCATTTTACCGGCAACCGGGTCACTCAAGAAGCCGGATACAGAAATCTGGGAACTCACGGCCTGATAATTCATCTTGGTCACGGCTGTTGCCAGATCTTCATCCAATTTTTTCGCAAACTCTTTTGACGGCGATGGGTCCGGGCCCTCCGGCAAAAACTGGTCTCTGGCCCAACCGGCAGCTCCGAGCAACATTTTCAATGGAAATTCGATGACATTTCCCGTTCGGCGCATAATTTTCACGTGCGGTGGGTCTGTCGCCGCCCAAATTCGCGCAAAACGTCCCATCACACGATCCATCGGAAAATGTTTCAGCGCCTCCTGGACGCAGTGACTCTGTGCCATCTGTAACGCGTCGTAATACAACTGCAATTCATCTAAAGAGACTTTTGATAGGCTGGTTATGTTTGCAGCCCGGCGGATGACATCGGATAAAATAGATCCATAAAGCTCGAATCTGAGTCCGGCCCCGTCAATAGACTGCAAGGCCGCTGAAAATTCCGGATCCTGCTTTTTAACTGGTGCAAGTTTCATAAACTGCTGCCCGGCTGCCACCTGATTATCCTCATCCGTGCGATAGACCCCCAGCAGGAATTCGTCCGCCCGGTCACCGTAAATTCCCCTTGCCACTGTGGTTGCATGGTCAAGTACTTCCTGTCGGGTGAAACTTGGATATACCCGGTAAACCAAAAAGCATTTGCGCATACCGATTCCGGTGAGCATTTGCGCTATAAAATCCGTATTGTCCCGGTTGTTGTAATTTGAATTGGTAAATATGTAAATCAGGATGTCCGAGGCCTCCAGGGCCATACGGGTGGTCTCCCGGTTGGTGTAAGCGCCCCTGGCACCGGTGTCAAAATCCGGGGTATCCAGGACAACCAGATTATTCGATGGTGATTGATTTAGAACATAGAGTGGTTCACCGGGGACGGTCAGTTGTTCGGTGTTCTGCAGGAGCTGAAGCTCTGACTTGAAAGGTTGGGCCAACTCGGCCAAAAGATTGGTTTGCTCGGCTCGCGCTGCCGGAATCGAAAATAATACCCGTCGGTTCAATCCTGCTTTTCCGCCGGTCGGAGCAAAATGCTCCCCCACCAGGGAATTGAACAACGTGGATTTACCGGAGGAGCCGCCGCCGCAAATGGCGGCCACAATCGGGAAATCAGGTGCAAGTCGGGTAAGCAGCTTGGCATCGGCTATATCTTGCCAGAATCGGATTTCCTCATGGTTTCCAATTTTGAGCAAATCCGCTAACCGGGGAATATGGTCTCTTAGTTGCCTCAGTGCATCATAACGGGCTGGTAGCATATCCGAACCTCAAAACCTTTGAACCCTTGAACCTAGAACCCTGAAAGGTCCTAAACCTTCTATAACATATTGACATTATTAAAACAAAAATTATTCTAAAAATATATTGAAATAAATGGTAACATGATCACCATCGGCGATAATTTTAAATTGAAGTGCTTAACTGATGACAGCATCTCTATCAGAACTAAAAATCCTGGCCCTTGACTGTCAGGCCACCGGCGCCAACCCTCAAAAAGGTCACCTTCTCGAACTGGGCTGGATGTCAGCAAGCGCATCACACATAAAAAAATCACAAGCCGCCGGCGTACAGGCTTACCTCAGTCACTTGCCATTGAACGAAAAAATTCCACTGGCGGTCTCACGCATCACCGGCATATCAGATGATTCACTGACAGCAGCCGAAACCTCAAAGAACATCTGGCAGCATCTGATGGTAACGGTTAAGGAGGTTATTTCTGAAAATCAAATGGCTGTCTGCCCGACCGTAATCCACTTTGCCCGCTTTGAAGAGCCTTTCCTTAAGGACCTTCACCGGAAAAATGATCCTGAAAGCCCCTTCCCTTTTCAGATCATCTGCACCCATGAAATTGCCATCCGTCTGCTGCCGGACTTGCCCCGCAGGGGACTTCGCGCCATTGCCGGTTATTTCAGTCACAGCATGCCCGAGCTCAAACGCAGCGTCGATCATGTTGTCGCAACAGCATTTATCTGGAAAAAAATGACAGAAATCCTAAATGCCAAACCCGGCGTTACCACCCTGGATCAGCTCGGTGACTGGCTGTCATCTGCGGAGCCGACCGGCCGGTCCCGGCGGATTTATCCCATGGCCCCCGAGATTCGACTCCGCTTGCCGGATCAACCCGGCATCTATCGGATGCTGCGTGCCAACGGCGACCTGCTTTACATCGGCAAAGCCAAATCTCTTAAAATGCGTGTAAACAGCTATTTCCGACCGAAAGCCCCCCATGCGGAACACACACTGGAAATGCTGACCCAGGCCCGGAAGCTGGATTTTACCCTGACCGGATCCGCAGTGGAAGCTGCCATGCTGGAATCCGATGAAATCAAACGTCATTCGCCTCCCTACAACATCGCGCTTCGCAGCCGGCAGCGCAAGCTCATCTTCTGCACAAAAGATCTAAGTCGATATGCGACGGTGCCAGACCAGGACTGCACCATCGGGCCCCTTCCCGACGGAAAATTCATCGATGCGATCTTAACCTTCGGGCATTGGATCACCCGGGGCTGTCGATGGACAGATCAGGACCTTCAACACAGAGGATACGAGTTACTTGGCCTTCCACCTGAGCCTGTCCCCGATCCGGCCTGTCTGAAAGAAGGCCTTGCTATTTTCAGGGATGATCACCGCAATCTTCAATCAAATCAATCGCCATTGCGGTTGCTGACCGCACTGGGGGCTATGTTCTGGCGCCTGAGGCTGGAGGCGGCCGAAGCAGCTGACATGAACGCGGAAATCTCGAGCGACAATAATGATGAAGAAATGCCATCCGATGATTCCAGCAAAGAACGTGTCTGGACACCGGAAGCTGTAGCCAGATCGTTGGGCTATATGATTTTGCACAGCGCTCATCTGATAAGGCGCGCCCGCTGGTTTTGTCTGTTGAGTGAATCCTCACTTGCCTGGGAAGCCAGCGGACGCCCGGATGCATTTAAAAATTTGATAATTCTTGAGGGCGGCTCCGTGATCAATCAGGGTGCAATAGAAATTGCCGAAGATATTCCGGTACCACCAGGTTTCGATAGAACGTTTCCCAGGAGACAAAAGAATTTAAGCCTGATTACTTATGATCGACTGCGGGTTCTCACGACGGAGTTACGTCGGCTCATCTCCGAAAACCGGCACATTGAGCTGTGTCTGGGGCCAACAGTGATTCTGGTAAATGATCAACTGAAGAAAGCATTGCGATGGGTATAATCCGTATTTCGGAACTTATTTTTGAAAAGCGGTATAAAATTTCCAATGCTCCTCTGATTGAGCGCGAGCGATCTATTCAAAAATTAACTGTTCAATGGTTTAATTGATCTCGCCAGACACTTGGAAATTTTCCATAAACTTGCGGTCAATATAATTCTTCAGGGCAAATCCCAGCCTGCCGCTCCAGACCAGGGAATGCCATCGCACAACCGCCGTACCGTCTCCCATGTTGAGGGCCAGAAGGAAGGTATTTTGGGGTACAAATTCCTGCAGCGCACCGCCATTTAGGGTACCCAGAAGATTGTGCAATAAAATGGGATTTTGTCGCACCGCATATACGCCGACTTTGGCCAGCGGTTGCGGTTCAAAACTGATACAATCACCACCGCCGAAAATCTCGGGATAGGCCACAGACTGCAGAAATTTGTTTACCAGCATCCCGCCATCTTCACCCGCCGGCAAATCCGAATCTATAAATAATGGTGACGGTTTCACGCCGACAGCCATGAATACATAATCATTTTCCAGGACATCTCCATTGGATAATTCTACCATGCGATCTTTAACGGCAGTCGCCCTGGCGCCTTCGATCACCTGAATTTGTCTTGAAGCTAAGGATTTTAACGCGAGCTTTCGAACACTGCTTTGGAATTCTGCCAGCAGCCGGGTGCCGGCAACCAGTGTAATCCGACAGTGACCCGCAACATTATTTGCCAGACGTTCCAGATTGCCCGCCACCTCAACCCCGGTCGGCCCGCCGCCAATGACCGTTATCCTTAGGTCTTTATCTTTCAGATCTTCGATAACCCGGTGACGCGCCGACAAAAGCTTTTCTATGGGCTTGACCGTAATAATCGTTTCGTCTCCAGGCCGCGTCCCCATTGTCGGCACATAACTGCCGGTGTTCAGAGAAAGTACATCGTAGGATATCTCCTGGCCGGAGTGCAAGTCGATCTTCTTTTCCCGAGGCCGAATTTTAACAACATTATCTTCAACAAAAGCAGCGCCGCGGTCCTCTGACATTTTCTTTACATTGAAGCGGATCTCCTCGGGACGGTATATTCCGGACAACATTCCAGGGCCCATGCCGGAATAATAATGCAGGGGGCTTGAACTGACTACGGTGACACGATGCCCTGAATCCTTAAATTCTTTCAGATTTTTTAATACCGTTAAATGCGCATGACCGGCGCCAACGATAACCAGATGCTTTCCCATTCTCTCCCCCCGTCATATCTTCGGTCGTGATATGTTACCTGCAAAGCTCAAAGGCCGTACTGCGTCTAACATAAAAATAACCCATGGAGTATTGGATTTCCGCATAATGAGAACCGATCTTCGCTTTTCATTACTCCAGTACTCCAATCCTCCATTACGCTTATAACTTTGTAGCACGTCCAGGCTTTTATACCTGTAATATTACGCAAATATCTACTCACTTGTTCATGAGGCTTTCGATCTCTTCGACTTCCCTGGGCACCCCCGCGGTGAGATCCACCGGTCCATCTTTGGTGATTAATATATCGTTTTCGATCCGGACGCCGATGCCCTCATCGTTTATGTATATGCCGGGCTCACAGGTAAATACCATCCCCGGTTCAAATTTTCGGTATCTGTTTCCGTAATCATGGACATCCAAACCCAGGTGATGGGAGGTGCCGTGGGGAAAATACCTTTTGTAAAGCGGTTGATCCGCGGATTGTTTTTTTACATCAGCGGCCTTTAACAACTTGAGACGGATCAATTCGGCTTCCATGACCTTGCCGACTTCCCGTGAAAAATCATCAATGGTCTTCCCCGGCTTGAGAAGCTTTATGGCGGCTTTTTGGACATTTAAGACGGCTTTGTAAACTTGCTTTTGGCGTTTGCTAAATTTGCCGTTTACAGGAACCGTTCGCGTTACATCGGCTGCATAGTTGGCGTATTCGGCGCCAAAGTCGATCAGCACCAGGTCGCCGGCGCTGCACTGTTTGTTGTTTTTGACATAGTGCAGGGTACAAGAATCGGCTCCCGAGGCAACAATCGTCTGAAATGCCGGTCCTTTAGACCGATTTCTGATAAACTCGTGGTAAATTTCGGCTTCGATTTCAAACTCCCACACGCCGGGCTGGATAAAACCCAGCAGCCGGCGAAATGTTTTATCGGTAATGCTGCACGCCTTTTTGATCAGGTCCACCTCTATCTTTGACTTAACGGCACGCAGGTCGTTCATAATCGGTGCCAGCCGCCGGTATTGATGCAGAGCAAATAATTTCCGGCACCACTGCAGAAAACGCGCATCTCTGGTTTCCACACTACTATCGGCCCGCAGATGTTCATTGGTATTCAAATAAATGGTGTCAGATTCAAAAACCAGGGGTTTGAAGATATTTTCGAATTCATGATTCCAGAAAACCGATTTTATTCCGGAAACAGCCGTGGCTTCATTTTTGCTGTATTTATGCCCCTCCCACAGCGCGATCTTTGCGTTGGTTTCCTTCACAAACAAGATTTCCCTGTACTTTTCTTCTTTGGCTTCCGGACAGACCACCAGGGTGGTCTCCTCCTGATCAATACCGCTTAAATAGAACAGGTCGGTTTGCTGAATAAAACCATGGGTCCCGTCGGCACTGGTGGGCATGGTATCGTTGGAGTTAAAAACAGCAATAGACTTCCGTTCAAGCTGTTTGGCAAATCGCTTCCGGTTCCGCATAAACAGCCTTCTGTCAATCGGTAGATATTTCATATTAGAATTCTACTCCGTAAAATAATTGTAGTATACACCACGATTTGTATAAGCTAATTGTCTTATCCGCATAATCTACTATTTTATGACTGCTTCTATTCAAATATATCGGAATTATACAAATCGTCAAGGATGCAGTTAATTTACGAGATAGATTTGAAATAACTGAAAATTTGCGAGGTGTTCAGGGAGAAGATATTTTAGTAAAGATAGCGAGAGGAAGCAGGCTAAAAATAGAGTATTGATGGTAGGATTTTCAAAAAGAAGTGGTTTCAAAACCCTCTCTAACGTTCGAGGGCAAGGCGCGATGCGGTTCAAAAGCGGAGCGTACACGCTAGTACGTGAGCATTTTGCAGCGCATCGCAACGCGGCCATCGGGCGTTAGAGAGGGTTTTGAATCCGCTTTTTAAAAAAGTACCAGGGGATAAACCTTTATAACAGCATTAAACTTAGCTTCTTGCTCTGGTTTTCCGTTCCCGACGCCGTCTTTGCCCTCGATGATGGTTAGAATGGTTTTTAAAGGATGACTATAGTTTAATTCCTTGTCCTTTACAAACACGCTGAAAAATTCATCGTTGGCTTCGACAAGTTCGGCCTCTTTGATGTCGGCTGAATTGTCGTAGTTGATCCCGATAGCCTGGCCTTCATACTTTTTAAGAAGACCCAATATTTTGGTGTTTGCTTCCATACTTTGATCGATCATGTCAGGGTTTTCGACTTTTGGGGGAATTGGCCCGGCGGCTATTTCCTTAATAGTTTTCTCAATACCGACTTGGGCCTCTTTTTGTTTCTTTAGAACCTGGGCTTCCCTTTGTTTCTTTAGAACCTGGGCCTCCCTTTGCTTCTTTAGAAGCTGGGCCTCCTTCTGTTCCTTTAGTGCCTGGACTTTTAGGACAGCCGCTTTTTTCCGTTTCAGGGCTTGGGACTTGGCCAGTTTTAGCTTTTGTTTCTTGAGGGCCTGGGCCTTGGCTATATCAGCTTTTTGTTTCTTCTGCGCTTCAGCCAATTCCTGGGCGGCTTTTTCAATTTTCAAAGCCTCGATCGATACCTGGGCTTCGGTTTGCTTCTGGATCACTTCGGCCTTAGCCTGGGACTCACCCGTTCCAGATGAATCATCAGATTTTGCTGTGCCCCAGGTTGTTGGGGCAGCTAATTCGACAGGCTTTTCAGACTCTCCCGTTTTCACGACTTCTTCGATATCTGCCGGTAAAGACGGGTTTACTGATTGAAGATCATCATCAAATGTCAGCAATATAGCCTCCAGTTCGCCATCTTTGTTATCAGAACCATCCGGCGCCGGGTCTGGCGCAATTTCGGCCTGTTTCTCAACAGCCGGTTCATCCGATGACTTCGCTGTCACAGAGGCTTGCTGGCGGGTATATTCCGCCTCGGATGTTTCAACCGCTACCAGTTCTAAAATGTCCGCCCCCAGCGTTTCGGTTTCTGATGATTCTTCTCCGCTTACTTCCAATACCGGTGTTTCCGGCAAACCCGGAGAATCATCTGACGCGGCTTTGGCAGAAACTTTGCCGGCTAATGGTATCACCTCAGAAGCCACCTCTGCGGCATGCTGCTCTAAATCCGCTGGGTAGTCCGGATCGCCTGATGTGTCAGGCTTCAATTCAGGCTTCTTGTTTTCGGCGGATACTGTATCCGGACCGGAGCCCTGTTCCGGATCTTTAGCCGTATTTTTCGCATCTAACTCCACTATCATTTCGTCATCGGGTAGCTGAAAGTCAATCTGACCATCGGCATCAGATGACTGATCTTTTGCACCCGCCACTTCTTCTGTGGCGGGTTCATTGATTTCCGGCTGGGTTTCTTTTGGTTGAACCTGACTGGAAGGCCCGGCGTCTAAATTCACTTCAAACCCGTCGGGTGTGTTGGCTGATTCGTCGGTCATATCCAAAACGGGTGGGGAATCATCCGCTGGCAACGGCGACGGCTCCCCAGATTGTGCTGCTGGCCCTGGTGCTTCTTCACCAGGTTGGGGAGGCGAATCTCCTGATGAAATAGCAGCACCACAATAGGCACAGGCCACGGCGGTTTCCTTCACGGTATGGCCACACTTAGCGCAATTTATAGGATTTGTATCCATTTTTAATGCTCCTTCTGGCCCAAGATAGAGGCTGCGCCCCAATTGGTAGGTTGGAAAGCTGGAATAAACGACTATGCCATCATTCCACTATTCCATTGGACCAACCAGCTGATTAATCCGCTGCAGGCGGATTAAAAATTCATTAGTTTATTTGATTGTCGGTTTAAAGAATTGGCCTGTCGGCAACTCGAGCCGGGCCGCGGCTATTTATACTATTTTAGTAAAAACGGCTAAATCTGTCAAACATTAATAATAATATATAATAATATTAGATGGTTAAAGAAAGATTCATCTTGGATTTGACATAATTATGAGTGTTCGGTAGATTTGTACCGCAATTATGTTTCGAAATACGGAATTACGGTATAAGCACTTGAATTTAAAATGAGAACAAGGTTATCCCCGCCGATAACGCGGGGATGATATTTTGGAATCGCCCCGGTTTGGGTCCAGATCGGCTATAATTTTTGCCAAAAGGAGAAAATATAATGGGTCAGGAAATGGAAATTAGTTTTCCGGGAGGAAAAAAAGTCTACTCCGGTTACAATGGCTTTATGATACAAACAGATCAAAGCGTAAAAGACGGCGGTGACAATTCAGCCCCCACCCCTTCCGACCTTTTTTTTGCATCCCTCGGAACCTGTACGGCCCTGTATGCTTTAAGGTTTTGTGAAAGTCGCAAAATTGATACCGAAAAATTAAAGGTCAACATAGAGCTTCAATCCAACGAAAAAACCCATATGGTCGAAAAAATTATTTTTAAAATCAACCTGCCACCGGAATTTCCCGAAAAATATAGCTCGGCCCTGATCAAGTCGATGAATTTATGCTACGTAAAAAAGCACCTGGAAAAGCCGCCGCAATTTGAATTTGAGATGAGTTAGAAACTTAACCTCCGACAAAAAATTTCCAATAATTTCATTCGGTAATACAAATTTCGAGATCTCCGGTTATGTCCAACGCGCCTGATTCGCATAGAACTCAAGAACCAGCCGCCCGCCTGGTATTAAACATTGGGGTGGCCGCTTTCTGCCGGTTCATCCTGAATACATCCCGTCGATTTGTCTATCCCTTCGCCCCGGTTCTTAGCCGGGGGTTGGGTGTTCCGCTGACGGCCATCACCTCGCTCATCGCCCTGAATTGGGCCACCGGAATCATAGCTGTTTTTATCGGACCGGTTACCGACCGCCTCGGATATCGTCTCATGATGATCGTCGGAATGACATTGCTGGCTGTGGGAGTTCTGGTTTCCGGATTTGTTCCTTTATACGCGGTCGTTCTGGTTGCCCTATTTTTGGCAGCCCTGGGCAAAGCCGTTTTTGACCCGGCAGTCCAGGCCTACATCAGTGAACAGGTGCCCTACCGGCGCCGCGGACTGGCGATTGGATTTCTTGAGTATAGCTGGGCCGGCAGTGCCTTGCTGGGCATACCGGCACTGGCAATCATCATAGACAAGTT